>DATDMJ010000001.1:0-6505 GCA_036518855.1 Gaiellaceae bacterium
GCGATCGGCCTCCACGTCGATCCGCCGAAGGCGACACCGTACTTCTGGGTGCGCGTGCCGGAGGGCTACACCTCGGAGTCCTTTGCGGAGCTCGTGCTCGAGGAGGCGGCGGTTGTCGTCTCGCCGGGGCCGGCCTACGGACCGAGCGGTGAGGGGTTCTTCCGCATCTCGCTGACGGTTCCCGACGACCGCCTGCAGGAGGCCGTGCGGCGAATCGAGACCTCGCTGCAAGCGGGCATACTTAGCCCGTGACGGCACACCAGCCCGATCCGGCGCCGGGCGCCGAGCCCGAGCGCGGGTTCGCTCTCGCTGTGCTGGCCCAGGGCGTCGTCGCGGAACAGGAGCTGGCGGAGCTAGAGGAGCTGGCGCGCACCGCGGGCGTCGAGCCGGTCGCCTCGCTGTCCCAGCACCGGGCGCGGCCGGACCCGCGCAGCTACGTCGGCAAGGGCAAGCTCGCGGAGCTCAAGGAGGCGTTCCCGGAGTCGGGCGCCGAGGTGCTGATCGCGGACGACGAGTTGAGCCCGGTGCAGCAGCGGGCGCTCGAGGACGCGCTGCAGTCGCGGGTCGTCGACCGCACGCAGCTGATCCTCGACATCTTCGCGCAGCACGCCGTGAGCGCGGAGGGCAAGCTTCAGGTCGAGCTCGCGCAGCTCGAGTACAACCTGCCGCGCATGCGGGGGATGTGGCAGCACCTCGAGCGCCTCGGCGGCGGCGTGGGGACGCGCGGCCCCGGCGAGACCCAGCTCGAGACGGACCGCCGTCTGGCCCGCCGCCGGATCTCGCTGCTGCGGCGGCGCCTGCGCGGGCTCGCGCAGCAACGCTCGACGCGGAGGAAGTCTCGGCGGCGCTCGGACACGCCAACGATCGCGCTGGCCGGCTACACGAACGTGGGCAAGTCGACGCTGTTGAACGCGCTCACGGGGGCCGGTGCGTCCGTCGACGACCGCCTCTTCGAGACGCTCGATCCCACCACGCGCGGTTTCGACGTCGACGGACGCCGGTACCTGTTGACCGACACCGTCGGCTTCATCCGCCGCCTCCCGCACCAGCTGGTCGAGGGCTTCGCCGCCACGCTGGAGGAGACGCTCGTCGCGGACACCGTTCTCCACGTCGCGGATGCTTCGGTGCCGGAGGCCCGCCTCGACGAGATGCTGGAGGCGGTGGACGCCGTGCTGCGCGAGATCGGCGCCGGCGAGCTGCCCGTCGAGCTCGTGCTGAACAAGATCGACGCCGTCGACGCGCTCGGACGACGCCGGCTCGCAAACCGCTTCCCAGACGCGCTCCAGGTCTCGGCGCGGACCGGGGAAGGGCTGGACGAGCTGCGCAGGAGGATCGCGAACCGCTTTGCCGAGCGCTTCGAGCCCGTCCGCCTGCTGATCCCGTACGCCGATGGCGCCCGGCTGGCCGAGCTCTACGCGCTCGGCGCGCCGGTGGACGAGCGCGCCGACCGGGCCGAAGGGGTCTTCATCCGGGCACGCCTGCCTCGCGCCGAGGTGCGGCGCTTCGCGCGCTCCCTGATCGCCGAGCCGGGCGAGGTGTCCGCGCGCACGAGCGCATGATCGAGCTGCCGGTGCTGCGCCTGCGCGAGGACGCGGTCTTGCCGGAGCGCGCGTATCCCGGTGACGCCGGCCTCGACCTGGCGGCGTGCGAGCGGCACGAGCTCGGACCGGGGGAGCGGGCGATCGTGCCGACGGGCCTGGCGGTCGCGATCCCGGAGGGCTACGCGGGCTTCGTGCAGCCGCGCTCCGGGCTCGCCGCGAGGCACGGCGTCTCGGTCGTCAACGCGCCGGGACTCGTCGACTCCGGCTATCGGGGCGAGCTCCGAGTCGTGCTTCTGAACACGGATCTCGAGGAGCCGTTCGTGGTCGAGCCGGGGATGCGGATCGCCCAGCTCGTCGTCCTGCCGGTTCCGCCGGTCGAGCTCGCCGAGGTCGAGGAGCTGCCCGAGAGCGAGCGGGGCGTTCGCGGCTTCGGGTCGTCGAGGACATAGGGGCGCGTCGCGGTGGCCGAACCGAGGATCCGCGTCTCCGCGATCCTGCGCTGGCGGGGGAGCATGCTGCTCTGCCGGCACGAGAAGGCCGACCGCCATTACTGGCTGCTGCCCGGCGGCGGCGTGAACTCCGGCGAGAGTCTCGTCACCGCGCTGCACCGCGAGCTGACCGAGGAGCTCGGGATCGCCGACGAGGTGCCGGTCGAAGGGCCGGTCGCGATCGTCGATTCGATCGCACCGGTGCGCTCGTTCGCGGCCAAGCACGTCGTGCACATCATCTTCGCGGGCGACCTGAGCGGGCGCTCGCTGGAGGCGGTCACGTCTGCCGATGCCGCCGTGCGCGGCCATCGGCTGTTCGCGCCCGACGACCTGGACGACGTGGTGCTGCACCCGCCGATCCAGCGCTTCCTGCAGCGCTGGAGTCCCGGAGACCCGGTCGTCTACCTGGGTGCCCTCTGGGCGCCGTAGCGAACGATCCGCACACATCCGGCACAAATCCGTGACACATCCGTGCGCTTCGGGTCGGTACCGTCCCTAACCCCCACCCACCCAGGGGGCGCGGGCGCGCGCGGGCGCGTGAACTCTTAGTAGCGGCCGCCGCGGGCCCTGGCTCGTCCCGCGGAGACGTCATGCGCGGCCGCCTCCAGCCGGTCCTCGAGAGGCTCGAGCTTCGGGGCCTCGCCCGTGCGGTGCGCGATTGCCTGGGCCAGCAACCAGTCCGCAAGCCACGGGTTGCGGGGAAGCAGCGGCCCGTGCAGGTAGGTGCCGATCGCGCGCCCCGCGCGACAGCCCTCGTAACCGCTCTCGCCGTCGTTCCCGAACCCCGCGAGCACCCGGCCCAGAGGCTCCGCACCCTCGTCGAGATACGTGCGGCCGGCGTGGTTCTCGAAGCCCGCCAGCGTGTGCCGCTCCCCGGACACGAGCTCGCACTCGAGAAGCACGTCACCGATCATCCGCCGCTCGCCGGCGACGGTGTGGAGCGGGAACAGGCCGACTCCCGGAAGCTCGTCGCCGCTCTGGTCGCGGTAGAACCGGCCCAGGAGCTGATAGCCGCCGCACACTGCGAGCAGCGCGGCTCCCCGTTCGACCGCACGCAAGAGCGCCGGCCCGTGGCTCGCCAGCGCCGGAGCGATCAGCTCCTGCTCGCGGTCCTGGCCTCCTCCGATGTAGTAGAGATCGTGCTCGCCCGGCTGCACGGTGTCCTCGGCGCCGAGCCCCTGCACCTCGAGCTCGTGGCCGCGCCACGCCGCCCGCTGGGCCAGAACGGCCATGTTCCCCCGGTCGGCGTAGATGTTGAGGTAGTCCGGAAAGAGGTGCCCGACGACGATCCTCACGCGGCGGCCTCCTCCCAGTAGGGGCGCACGAAACCCCGTCGCGCGACCAGGTCTCGCAGCGCCAGCATCGCCGTGTAGGTCGGCAGCGCCGCGAGCTCCCCGCCGGCCGGGGTCAGCTCCAGGGCGCGATCGAGCGCGTCCTCGAGGGACGGCACGACCTCGATCGAATCCTCCGGAAGCCCCGCGTACTTGAACCGCAGCGCCAGCTCCGCCGCCCGCTGGCCGGTCGCGACGAGCCGCTCGAGGCTCTCGAGCAGCGGCTCGAAGTCGACGTCCCAGATCCAGGACACGTCGCGCCCGTCGGCGATGTCGTCGTTGAGGGCGACGAGCAGCGTTCGCGGCGGCCCTCCCGCAACGAGCGTCCGAACGACCTCGTTCGCCCCGGCCGGGTTCTTGATCAGGAGGACGAGCAGCGTGCGGTCACCGAGGACGATCCGCTCGAAGCGACCGAAGGCCGCCGAAAAGCCCTGCAAACCAAGCACGACGCCGTCCAGATCGACGCCGAGTGCCCGCGCCAGCCCGGCAGCGGCCAGGGCGTTGTAGACGTTGTAGAGGCCCGGCACCGCGAGCTCGACGCGGCGTGACCCCTCGGGCACGAAGAGCTCGAACGAGACACTTTCGAGGCCGTTCAGCTCGATCGCCCGAGCCACGATGTCCAACGGCGGCCGCGCGTGGCCGCAGTTCGGGCACCGGTAGTCGCCGAGGTGCCCGATGTACGCCGCCGCATAGTGGTACGGCGTCCCGCAGCGGATGCACCACTTCGAGTCGGCAGCGTGCTGCAGCTCTGGCGAGGCGTGGCGCGGGTCGTCGAGGCCGAACGTCGACGCACCTTGCCGGCCGGCCGTGAGATCGCCTACCTGCGGATCGTCGCCGTTGACCACGAGGGCCGCTCCCTCCGGAAGCTCCGAGACCGCTGCGCGCCACCGCTGGGCGAGCAGCTCGAGCTCGCCGTAGCGGTCGAGCTGGTCGCGGAAGAGGTTGCCGAGGCACACGGCCCTTGGCCGCACGCGCCGTGCGACCTCTGGCAGCGCGGCTTCGTCCACCTCGAACAGCCCGAGCTCGGCGTCGCGAGCCGCCAACAGCGCCGACGCGACCCCGGAGACGAGGTTCGCCCCGGACCGGTTGTGCGCGAGCCGAAACGAGGGCCCGAGGATCCGCGCGGCCATCGCGGCGGTCGTCGTCTTGCCGTTCGTCGCCGAGACGAGCGCCGCGCCTTCCGGAAGGCGCGCAGCAAGCCGGTCGACGGCGTCCGGATCCAGCTTCCAGAGAAGCTTCCCGGGCACGGTCGTCCCTCCGCCCGCGCCGGCGAAGCGGGAGAGCCGGGCGGCCGCGCGGGCGAGCATGATCTCGGCGGGGAGGGGGAGTCGCACGATCGGCCCTGATGATCCCTCAAGCGAGGGATCTTTCGCGCCGTCTCCCCCAGCAGGGGGATGTAGCAGGCGGCCGCCCGCTCGTACCGTCCGCCAGGTTTTTCAGGTGAGATGCGGCCCGCGACGAGGGCGCGGAAAGGAGAACGGAAGGTGCGGATGGACGGCGGCAAGCGAAACGAAGAGCGGTCGAGCGCGCTGTGGGGCACGGGGAACCGCGGCGGCGAGACTCGCTCGAACGCGCTCTGGGGCAAGGGAGGCCGCGGCTTCGTCACCGCTCTCGTAGCGGCGCTGGCCATCTGCGTGCCTCTGGCCTCGAGCTCGAACTCCCAGAAACCGGCGATCGCCAAGGCGCATCGCTCCGGGGTCTTCCTCGTCAAGCGGACCTACATCGCGCCGGCGCTCGAGAAGCGAGCGAGCACGCGGCCGAACACGAAGATGTCCGTGATCATCCAGTCCAACTCGCGGTTCGTCCTGAACCACCAGGTGCGGACGATCCTCGAGCGGTCGGGCATCAAGAAGTTCAAGAAGCTGCGCCTGATCGACGGCGTCGCGGCGACCATCTCCGCGCGTCATCTCGCCGATCTGGCGACGGTACAGGGGCTGACCGTGACGCCGGACGCTCCGGTGCACGTCAGCGCCTACAACTCGACGCAGCTCTGGCCGTACGCGGCCGGCGTCTCGTCCGACTGGAACGGCGCGAACGCTCCGGACGCCGGTCCCAACGCTCCGGCGATCGCGATCGTCGACTCCGGTGTCCAGGCCAACCGGCCCGACTTCGGCAACCGCGTGATTGCGAGCGTCAACCTCTCGACCCTCACCAGCAGCCCGGACGACGAGCGCGGCCACGGCACCTTCGTGGCGGGCGTCGCGGCGGGCTCGGCGAAGGGGTACGCGGGCGCCGTCCCGCAGGCGAACCTGGTCTCGATCAAGGTCATGGACGCCAACGGCATGGCGAAGACGAGCGACGTGATCAACGCCTGCCAGTGGATCCTGGCGCACAAGGCGCAGTACAACATCCGCGTCGCCAACTTCTCGCTCCACTCGGCGAACAAGGCGAGCTTCCTCAACGACCCGCTGGACAAGGCGGTCGAGCAGCTCTGGTTCAACGGCGTGGTCGTGGTCGCTGCTGCCGGGAACTACGCGCAGAACGGCCAGCCGAGCGGCGTGCTCTACGCGCCCGGCAACGATCCGTTCGTGATCACGGTCGGCGCCGTCGACCTCAACGGGAACGCGGCCAACGCGACGCACACGAACGCGCCGTTCTCGGCCTACGGCTACACCCCGGACGGGTTCTCGAAGCCGGACCTGGGCGCTCCGGGCCGCTATATCGTGGGCCCGGTCCCGGCGAGCTCGACGCTCGCGACGCAGCGAGCCGATGCGATCGTCGCCCCGGGTTACATCCAGCTCTCGGGGACGTCCTTCGCGGCGCCGGTCGTCTCGGGTGCGGCAGCGCAGATCCTGGCCGCTCACCCCAACTACACGCCCGACCAGGTGAAGGGCGCGCTGATGGTGACCGCCAAGCCGGACCCCGCCGCCGCCCCGGGTTCTCTGGGCGTCGGAGAGATGCAGATGAGCAAGGCGGTCCTGAGGTCGATCACTCCGCCGAACCCGAACCTCGGGCTCGACCAGTTCGTCCACGTCGCACCCGGCGACACCACGCAGTCCTTCGACGGGCACACCTGGTTCAACACGGCCAAGGCAAACCCACGCTGGGACGCGGTCTCGTGGAGCTCGGTCGCCTGGTCGGACGCCGCCTGGAACGCCGTCGCCTGGTCGGACGTGTCCTGGGAGACGGTGTCCTGGGAGACGGT
>DATDMJ010000002.1:0-18104 GCA_036518855.1 Gaiellaceae bacterium
GCAGGCACTCGGCCAGCTCCGGGCGGTCATCGTCACCAGCCCTGATCCGCTCCGCGACGAACTACGCAGGCTGCCGCTCGGGCAGCTGCTCGACCGTTGCAGCCGGCTCCGCCGCACCCGCGCCGGAGCCGACGAGCTCGCTGATGGCTTGACAGTCATAGGAGCTTCATTCATGCACGCCGGCCCACGCGACCAGGCTCGGCTCAGTCGTTGCGAAGCTGGATCCTCACCTCAGGCCAGCGCGCCATGACGAAGTCGACGATCTTCTGGCCGTCGTGTCCGTCACTCACCCCAACTCGCACTTTGCGGCTCCTGCCCATCGCGGAGAAGTGGGCGTGCGACATCCTTGGGCCGCCGGGTCCACCCCCGGGGCACTAGTCACTCAACCTCAACCCTCGGGAGCCCACCAGTCGCGCCGGCCCTCGACGTCTTCGCGCGGATCCTCGCCGAGATTGGGCGCGCCGATGACCAGGATCTCCAGCCCTTCCGGTCCGGCCTCGTAGCCCCGCCACGAACCAGGCGGGACGCGCACCGCGTCCCACTCCGTCAGCTCGACGAGCTCGTCGTCGACCTTCATCCGCCCGCTCCCGCGCAGGACGACGTACACCTCCTCCTGCGTCTCGTGCGTGTGGCCGTACGGAAAGCGATAGCCGGGTGGGACGCACTGGTGGCTCAGGGCGGATTGCTCGAGCTCAAGCGCCTTGGTCGCCGCGCGGAACTCGAGGTCCGGAGCGCCGTCGAACCTTGGGCCGAGGTCCTCCAGATCCTTGATGTTGCAGAGCGTGAACGGCACCGGGCAAACCCTAGGGGGTGATCAGTTTCCAGCGGCCCTCGGTGACGACGTCGACCTTGCCGTCGACCACCTTGATCGCGGTCTGATCGTCGATCACGTATGCCGGCACCGATAGCCCCGCGGCCCACGCTTCGATCTCGGCCATGGGGCTAGGCGGAAGGCCGTCTTCGCGATCGAGGTGCGGAAACACCGAGAAGTCGACGAGCCCCAGCGCGTCGTCGCTGGCGGTGAGCGGTTCGCTCTCGTCGTAGGTGGTTCCTCCGAAGTCGGGAGCCGCCACCATCGCGCCGCCGCTCGTGCCGACATAGACCGTCTCGGGCCGCAGCGACGGCAAGAGCTCGGCCAGGCCCGATTGCCGCATCCAGTAGCAGAGGTACAACGGACTGCCGCCCCAGACCAGCAGCGCGTCGGTCTCCTGGACAGCAGGGATCCAATCCTCGGTCTTGACGCTGGGTAGGGCGGTGAGCTCGAGCACTCCCAACGACTTCCAACCCAACCCGCACATCGGGCTGCGGGTCGATCCGCTGATGAACCGGTAGACGTGTTCAGGTCCGCCGGGGAAGGGCTGCACACCGGTGGGGATGCAGAGGGCGCTGGAGTCGGCAATCGGCTTGCCGAGGAGCTCGACCAGCGCCTCTTCGATGCTCGGGTTGCTGATGCCAGAGGAACAGAGAAGAAACTTCACGACGCCTCCCTACGGAGCTCTTTCCGGATGCCAGATGATTTCCCAGAGGTGGCCGTCGAGATCACGGAAGTAGCCGGAGTAGATGCCCCACGGCCGGTCGTGGCCCGGCGTGACCGTGGCTCCGGCTGAGGCCGCCTTCTCCAACAACTCGTCCACCTCGGCGCGGCTGCGAACGAGCTGCGCGAGGCTGAACTCGCCGCTCTGCGGTGGCCCGACTGGAATCGCCGCGTCCTTGGCGAGATCGGCCCGCGGGTACAGATTGAGGAGCAGGCCGCCCTCGAGCTCGAAGATCGCGACGGCGCCGTTTGCCCCGGTCACTCCGTCCGTCCACTCCGTCCCGACGATGCCCTTCGACTGGAGGCCGAGATCGCGGTAGAAGGCGAGCGCGCGCTCGAGGTCGGCAACGGCCAGAGTGATCACGTGGAGACGCGGTTCCACGGTCTATGCGCGATCTGCCGTCACGAGATCGAAGGCGGTTGGATAGACGACGTCACCGCGAACGCTCGCGTCGTAACGCGACAAGGGCAGAACCATCGCCGCTTCCTCGGGCGCCCAGTCCGGCAGGTGGATCCTGATGTCGAACTCGATCGAGGGACGGAAGCCGAAGCGAGGGTAGTACTGCGGGCTGCCTTCGAGGACGATCAGCGGCTCGCCCTTCTGGTCGGCCTTCTCGATCGCCGTCGTGATCAGCGCCGACCCAATTCCCTGTCGCTGCGCGCCGGGCGCGACCGAGACCGGCGACAACGTGAGCACGCGATGCCGTACCTCGGCATTTGCCAGGCCGACGTAGCTCAGCATGGTGTGCCCGACGAGCGCTTCGTCTCTGGTCGCCACGAGCGCGAGTTCGGGAACATAGTTCGCCGACGAGCGGATCCGCTCGACCAACTCGGCGACCGCTTCCCGGCCGAACGCCTCGCGGACCAGCTCGTGGATCACCGGGTAGTCGTCGTGCGACTCGGGTCGAATCTGCGCTACGTGATCAGTAGACCTCATGCTGCCTCCGGGTTCCGCACGGGATAGAGACCGGTAGACCACCAAAAACTCATCGGCTCCGGCCTGCCAGAATCGCGTCCGTGCCCGAAGCGCAGCTCGAGGACTTCGGATCGGGGCTCACGCCCGTCACCGAGGGCTGGTTCGTCGTCAACGTGCGCGACGCCGAGTGGTGGAACTCGGCGAACAGGGGCGCGAGGTGCGCCTTCGAGAGCGAGTACGGCGAGCCGCGGGTCGAGTTCGCCCAGCTCGGGATCAATCTCACCGTGCTGGAGCCCGGGGAGACAGGCCTCTACCACGCCGAGTCGAACCAGGAGGCGTTCCTGGTCCTCGCCGGGGAGTGTGCGCTGCTCGTCGAGGGGGAGGAGCGGCGCCTACGGGCCTGGGACTTCTTCCACGCTCCCCCCTGGACCGAGCACGGGTTCGTTGGCGCGGGCGAGGGGCCGTGCGTGGTCCTGATGGCCGGTTCTCGCACGGGCCCGGAAGTGCGCTACCCGGTCTCGGAGCTCGCGGCACGCTACGGCGCGAGCGTGGCGGAGGAGACCTCCGACTGGAGGCAGGCGTACGCGACGGTCGAGCGGTTCCGGCGAGAGCGGCCGCCGAATTGGCCTCGCCTGCCCTGGGGGACCGGCGGATGAAGCGCGCACGCAGGCTCGCCGGCGCCGCCGTCGGAGCAGGGATCTTGCTCGCCGTTCAGACCGCACTCTCGGCGGGGTCAGCCGGTCGTCCGCAGCACTATCTGATCGTCGCGGTCGTCAAGCCGAGCTACAGATCGATCGTGGAGGTCGTTGACGCGCGTGGCCACCGGGAGCGCCTGCTCCAGAAGCCTCAGGTGGCGGAGACGTCCGCGGCGTGGTCGCCCAACCGGTCGATGGTCGCGTGGACGACGCGTGCGGGGATCATGGTGGAGCGCGCGAATGGAGACCGGCGCCGCCTCGTCTTCTCCCAGCCGCGTGGGGTCAGGTGTAGCGCAGTCTGCGTGCCCTTGACGTTTGCGTGGTCGCCTGACAGTCGGCGCCTTCTCGTCGGCGGGGCGGGACGCCAGACGAACCGCCTCCTGACGGTCTCCGTGACCGGCGGCCGCGCAACCGACGTCGTGAGGCCCCGCGCCTCCATCGAGTACCGGATCGTCGGCTGGGCTCCGAACGGACGCCAGGTCGCATACGCGCGCATGTCCGGCAAGTTCGGGACCGGGGCCGATCTCGTCGTCGCCAGGCCAGACGGCACTCACCGCCGAACGCTGTTCAGCCTCGCAGACCCGATCCACGACGACTTCGCGGCCGCCTGGTCGCCCGACAGCCGATCGATCGCGTTCGCCACCGACAACCGCGACCCTCACGATCCGACGCTCGCGATCGTCAACGTCGCTACCCGAGCGGTCCACCGGCTCGAGCAAGGCGGGTGGGGTAGCCAACGCCCGGCCTGGTCGCCCGACTCCAGTCGGCTGGCCGTCGCACTCGGCGCGCACACGGTCACCATGGCCACGCGCGGCGGGCGCATCCACTCGCTCGGTGCGGTTACCGGTCCCAGTGTCGTGTGGAGCCCAAGCGACCAGATCACCATCGCCGGACCGGATGCTCAACCGTGGGAGGTCTTCGCAAGCCCGAACGGCGCCGCGGCGGCGAGACTCATCTTCCGGTTGCCACCGAACGTCGCAGTCGAGGCCATCGACCCCAGATAGCGGTCGTGGCAGAGGTCGTCGTCTTCCATCACGCGCTCGGGCTCACCGATGCCGTCCGCCGTTTCGCCGACGAGCTGGGCGCCGCGGGCCACGCCGTCCACACCCCTGACCTCTACGACGGCCGGACGTTCGACACGATCGAGGACGGGATGGCGCACTCCGAGGAGCTCGGCGGTCCGATGGCGATCGTCGACCGCGCCCGCGCGGCAGCCGCGTCGCTGCCGGACGAGGCCGTCTACATCGGCTTTTCCCTCGGCGTGCTGTCGGCGCAGGCGCTCGCCCAGAGGCGGCCGGGCGCTCGCGGCGCGGTGCTCTGCTACTCGGCCCTGCCGCTCGGCGAGTGGGGCGACAACTGGCCGGCGACGTGGCCGAACGGCGTGCGGCTGCAGCTGCACATCCTCGAAAGCGACGAGGACTTCGAGATCGCGCAGCGGCTTGCCGAGACCGTGCCCGGTGCGGAGCTCTTCGCCTACCCCGGCAGCGAGCGTTATTTCGCCGAGCACGACGAGCAGGCGGCCGCGCTGCTCCTGGAGCGCGTGCTCGACTTCCTCTCGGCCGGCGAAAACTCCTGAACGCCGGCACGGGCTTCAGCGCAGAACCAACAGGTCGAGCCAGTTGCTTCTGGGTTCCGGGTCGGCGGTGTTCTCGGCAGCTCGCACGGCGCGGCGGAGACGTTCCTTTCCTCGCGCGAACTCGTCGTCGGTGAGACCGCGCATCGTGGTGTCGGCCTGGCGGAACGTGTCCACCTGGTCGAGGAAGTCCGCGAGGCTGCTCGGGTACGTCTCACGGACCTGCTCGAGCGCATCCTGGTGGAATCCTGCGGCCGCGAACGCCCTGCACGTATCGTCGACGGAAGGGTAGGAATCGACCGCGCGAGCGGTCTCGGGGAACCAGCGGACGAGCTCGACCCCGTCCAGTCTGCCGGCGAAGCCCTGTCGGATCAGGACCGGCGCGCCGGGGCGAAGCACGCGGCGGAACTCGTGCGCGGCGGCTTCCAGGTCCGGGAGGTGGTGGAGGACGAGTGAGAGCCAGGCGGCATCAGCCGATGCATCTGGGAGCGGCAGGGCGCTCGCGTCTCCCTCGAGCACCTGGATGGCCGCTGACCGCCGGATCTGCCCCCGCATGGCGGCCGACGGCTCGACCGCGAGGACGCTGAGCTCGAACCAGTCGCTGACGGCGGCGGCGAACTGACCGGTGCCCGCGCCGATGTCCACCAGGGTCATTCCCGGCGACGGGCGCAGGTGACGTTCTACCGCCTCGCGCCACTCCGAGAGTCCTTCGCGCGGGACCTCGCGGACCGCCTTGTACGCCGCGGCGGTCGGGTCGTCATAGCTGATCCTGGCCAAGTCATGCCGCCTTGCCGTTGTCCGGGCGATTTGCGGTAGTCCAAGGCGCTGCCGCATCCAGTTCGCTGCTTCGCTCGACGACGATGTCGACCGCGTCGTCCTCGGTCCACATCCAGATCATGTCGCTGTCCGGGTAGACGACGGCGCCTGCGGCCGACGTCGACGAGAACATCGCGACGCGGGCGGGTGACTCGCCGTCGTTCCGCACGAAGTGCGCGCCGGCGGGGCCGGCGGGGAAGAAGACGACGTCCCACGGCTCGAGCTGCTCTTCTCCGTCGGGATGCCGCAGGGTCGGCGTGCCCGAGACGACCAGGAGCCATTCCTCGTCCGGGTCTTCGTAGTGATAGGGGCCGATCGCCTCGCCGGGTGGCAGCTCGTAGACGCTCAGCCCGGTGCGTGCCGCGCCGAGCGCCGCTCCGACTCGGGTGCTATTTCGCCGGAAGCCCTCCGGCAGCTGCGGACGCGGGTCGCAGGTGATCGAGGCGAGGTTGGCTCGACGAGCCGGGTCAGTAGTCATTCATGGCTCCTTTCGGTAGGGCTTCATCCAAGGAGACCGTCTCGGCTCCCGAAGCTCATCGCTGCGGGGAGGCCGCCTCAGCGACGCGCGGTGCCGACGATCATCGGGCGCTCGACCTTGGGCGCCTTCGGGACTTCGCCGTGCCTGACCGACTCGACGGCAAGCGGGGAGGCCTCGATCGCCGCGAGCGTCGCTCGGTTCGGATTGCAGTCGAAGAGGTTGTAGAGGGGCCGAACGCGGTCCTGCCACTTCGCGACCTTGGGATCGTCGGACCGAACGTGCTCGATGAAGAGCAGCCGGCCGTCCGGCTTCAGCACTCGCGCGATCTCCTGCAGCGCTCGCTGCTGGTCGGGGACCGAGCACAGCACGTAGGTCACGACCGCGGTGTCGAAGGTCGCGTCCGGGAAGGGCAGTCGCTCGGCCGCTGCGTCGACGATCTCCGCGGACGGCGAGAGCTCGTCGACGCGACGGTCAAGGCGAGCGCGCATGTGCCGATCCGGCTCGACGAGCACCAGCCGCGTCACGGCATCCGGGTAGTGCTGAACGTTGAGCCCGGTGCCGGCTCCGATCTCGATCGTCGCGCCCTGGGCCTCCGCCAGGAGCCGGTGGCGCTCGTCTCGCATCCCGGCCGCTTCCGACCCTTTGCCAACCGTGTCGTACAGCGCCGCGAAAGCTCGTCGCATCATGACGCTCCCGACACTAGCCGAGTAGGCTCGGCCGGTGGCGATCGTCACCTTTCCCGACGGTTCCCGCGTGCGGGCGTCAGCGCTGGCCGACCGGCTCGAGGACGATCCCGAGCGAGCGTACGGCCTCTACCTGGACGCGCGCTGGGCGCCGACCTGGCCGGCCGATGTCATTGTCTGGCCGGACTTCGGCGTGCCCTCGGAGCCCGTCGTCGCGGCGGAGCAGATCACGGCTGCATTCGAGCGAGCACACGGAGGCGAGCTCGTGGAGGTCGGCTGCCTGGGCGGAAGCGGCCGGACGGGAACGGTGCTGGCGTGCATGGCCGTGCTGGCAGGCGTTCCGTCGGCGGAGGCCGTCTCGTGGGTGCGCGAGGCGTACCGGCCGCAGGCCGTGGAGACACCCGAGCAGGAGGCCTGGGTGCAGTGGTTCGCCGCTTGGGCGCGGGGAAAGCCGTGACCGGCAGGTACGCGGTGGTCTCCCTCGACGCGCTGGAGAGGTGCCGGCGATGACGGGCGCGCCGGTGCTGATGCCGCTGCGGCGGCGGCTCGACGTGCGCGCCTTCGGCATCAACTGCCGGACGGCCCCGGTCGGAGCCTGGCAGCCTGCCTACAACGCGGCGTGTTTCGAGGCGTTCACCGGTAACGCCGACGGAGCATTCGAGCACCTCGCGCGGGACCGCGAGGATTTCGCAACGCTTCGATGCGACCCACGCTGGCAGCGGCTGTTCGACTAGTGGAATCGCGTCTGAGACTCACACGACGGGAGATCTTGGCGTTCCGGCGGCGCGTCGGGTCGCTCGAGGAGCGGATGCCGATGAGCGCGGGGTCTCTGCGCCGCGCGGCGTGGACCGGTTTGCAGGACAGCATGCCGAGAGCCGCGCTGCTCTCCCTGCACGCGCGAGTCGAGGGCGTGGAGCCGATGACGTGGGACCACCCGTCGCTCATCCAGCTCTGGGGCCCTCGCTGGAGCACCTACGTCGTCCCGAAACGCGACTTCGCGCTTTTCTCGCTCGGGAGGCATGCCGAGGGCGGCAGGAGCGCAGAGCGGGCCGAGCGAATGGCCGAGCTGCTTCATGCCGAGCTGAACGGCAGGCGAATGACGGACCGCCAGGCGGCGGGCGCCCTCGGCGTCGGCAACGCGATCAGGTACGCCGCGACGACGGGGACCGTGGCGATCCGCTGGGAGGGAGCGCGGGCGCCGACCGTTTGGAGCGTTCCCGCTCCCAAGATCCGGCCGGCAGACGCGCGTCGGGAGCTCGCGCGACGCTATCTCCACGTCTTCGGCCCGAGTACCGCGGATCGCTTCGCGCGCTGGGCCGGAATCTCGCGGCGCTCCGGGGCCGACGCGTTCGCCTCGCTCGAAGGGTCGCTGCTGCCGGTTCGCTCGCCGCTCGGCGACGAGTGGCTGCTCGCGGACGACGAGCCCGCGATGCGCGCAGCCGAGACCGCCCCCGCGCCGGCGCGCTTGCTTCCAAGCGGCGATGCCTACTTCCTGCTCGACGGCGCGGAGCGGACGCTGCTCGTCCCGCGGGAAGATCAGCGGGCGGAGCTCTGGACTCCGCGGGTGTGGCCGGGCGCGCTGCTCGTCGAGGGCGAGATCCGGGGAACCTGGAGGCGGGCGAACGAGATCGTCCGGATCGACCCCTGGGGACGCCTCGCTCCCGCGGTGCGCGACGCCGTCGAGGCGGAGGCCGGAGCCCTGCCGCTTCCAGGCCTCGACCGCGAGATCAAGGTCGTCTGGAGCTCCTGAGCGCGTCGACCGGCGCGGTCTCGACGAGCCCCGAGACCGCCCGCGCGAGCTCGGCGTCCGAGGTGACGAAGGCGTCGGCCTGGAGCTGGGTCAGCGCCACGAACTCGGCGTCGCTCGTCGTCTCCCAGCCCAGCTGATCCGCGACCTTCCACGCGGTCCGCTGGAGCACCTTGTCGCCGAGGAAGCGGACCTTCAGCGAGTTGATCCGCGTCACCCGCTCGAGCCCTTCGGCGGCCGGGATCTCACCCCGGCGGGCTGCTTCGTACAGGGCCGCCAGCGCCTGCGAGCGGACGAGCGTGGGCGCGACGAGCTGGTGCTCCGGAGCGACCTCGATCTCGCCGGCAGCGACGCGAAGCAGCGTCTCGCAGTCGACCACGAACCGCGTCACGCCGCGGACGCGCAGCCGGGGCTGTGCGGACTCCCGTCGAGGACGACGCCGCAGTCCGGACACACCAGGTGCGCGTAGCAGGCAGTCTCTCCACCCGCGTCCTGCTCGCAGAGGTGGCACTCGAGCGGCGCCCCGAGGCGCCGTCGCCGGCCCTCGGGCTCCAGGACCCACGGGTGAGAGAAGAACGGCGGCTGGTGGCGCACGTGCCGCCGGTGACCGCAGGCGAGCTCGGCGACCCATTCGCCCTGTGCGTCCTGCTCGAAGCCGACGATCGCTTGCTCCATCGCATCAGCCTACGCGGAGGCCGCGTCCTTGAGATGGTTGCGCGGGGCAGGCCCTCGACGAAAGGAGTGCAGCATGGCTTACGGGATCGTCCATCGGTTTCCGGGCGGGACACAGGAGCAGTACGAGGCCTCGATCGCGGCCGTTCACCCGAGTGACGGGAGCCTGCCGGACGGGCAGCTCTACCACGCGGCCGGCCCCTCGGACGACGGCTGGACCATCGTCGCCATCCACGACTCGCAGGAGAGCTGGGAGCGCTTTCGCGACGAGATCCTGATGCCGCGAATGTCCGCGGGAATCGAGGGCGGTTTGCCGACCCCGCCGAACGAGACGACCTTCACCGTCCACAACCAGCAGACGGGCTGAGCAGCGGCCGGCCGTTGCCGGCTAGGACCCAGGTTGGCTGGCCGCCGTCGCGCTCTGTGGGCCGTGGCCGCGGTGCTCGCTGAGGCGGTGGTGATGAAGCTGCGCGGCTACCCCGTTGCGGGCAACCTCGTCGTGCGCTGCCGCAAAGGCCACCTCTTCACGACGATCTGGATTCCCGGCGTGTCGGTGAAGGCGCTCAGGCTCGGCTGGGTTCGCTTCCAGTGGTGCCCCGTCGGACGCCACTGGGCGCTCGTGACGCCGGTCAAGCAGACGGAGCTGAGCGCGCGCGACGAGCGGCGTGCGCGCGAGCGCCGAGACCTTCGGGTGCCCTGACCGGTGTACGAGCTCGTCCCTGAAGACTTCGCGGTTCCGGCCGGGCTCGAGCACGAGCGGTTTCGGCTGCGGATGCTGACCGTGGACGACGTCGTCAAGGACTTCGACGCCATCTGCGACCGGGTCGATCGGCACGGCCAGGCCCGGCCGCCGTTCGTCGACACCGTCGCGAAGAACCTCGTCGACCTCGGCTGGCACCAGAAGGAGTTCCAGGCGCGGCGCTCGTTCGCGTACACGGTCGTCGCGCCGGACGAGTCGCGCGTGCTCGGCTGCGCGTACATCGAACCGTCGGAGACACACGACGCGCGGGTGTGGATGTGGGTGCGCCGCGACGCCTGGGAGGACGGCCTCGACCCGATTCTGGAGGCCGAGGTGCGCGCGTGGCTCGAGCGCGATTGGCCGTTCGAAAGCGTGGACTGGGGCGACCGGGCCTAGCGCTCACCAGGGAGCGACGGTGACGCCGCCCCACTCTTCGGGGTCGACGTCTCGAACCGTCTGGGTCAGGTCCCAGCGGTGACCTGCGAGGTCTTCGAGCATGCACGAGCGCTCGCCGTACTCCCACGTGTTCGGCTCCTCGACGACGCGTGCGCCTGCGTCGCGGGCTCGGGCAAAGGCTGCGTCGACGTCGGGCACCCGCACCTTGACGACGTGCGTCACGACTCCCCCGCTCGGCGCGGCCTGGTCCCCGTGGACGTCCGCTACGACGATCGCCCCGTCGTCTCCGACCCGCATCTGCGCGCGATGGTCGTCGCCGATCCGCACCCGTTCTCCGAAGCCGAACGCCTGCTCGAGCCAGGCCACCGCGGCGCGCACGTCGGGATAGACGAGCACCGGCGTGACCGTCGCCGGCGGCGCCGAGCGGTTCGTCTGCATGCGGTCAGGCAAGCGCGGCAGGTCGTTCGGCCCGGCGGTACTCGACCTCGTAGCCGAGCCGCCGCGGGATTGCCAGTAGGGCGTCGAGGTCGAGTTCGATGCGCGCGCCGGCCTTCTGGGTGACCTCGTCCTCGATCGGGAGGTCGAAGTCGTCGGCGCCGTAGTCGAGCGCGCGGAAGGCCTCCTCGTTCTGGGTCAACACCGAGGTGCGGATGTGCTTCACGTTGTCGAGGAAGATCCGGCTCAGCGCGATGTGCCGCCGGTACTCCTCCGGCGAGATCTCGCGGCCGCCGAACGCCGTGCCGTACGGCTTGTACGTCCAGCAGAGGAACGAGAAGAGCCCGCCGACCTCGTCCTGGAAGTCGCGCGTGCGCTGCAGGTGCTCGAGCCGCTCGTCGAGGCTCTCGTCGAAGCCGATCACCATGGTCGCGGTGGTGTTCAGCCCGGCCTCGACGATGGTCCGCTGGGCCTCGAAGTAGTCGGAGACGAGGTACTTCCATTTCGCGTGCCGCGCGCGGAAGTCCTCGGTGAGGATCTCCGAGCCACCGCCGGTGATCCAGTGGACGCCCGCGTCGCGCAGCCGTGACGCCGCCTCGGCGTACGAGATCCGCGCCCGGTCGGCCAGGAACACGAACTCGGCGACCGTGAGCGCGTAGAACTCGACCCGCTCGCCGTAGCGCTCCCGCACAGAGGCGAAGAGGTCGCAGTAGTAGTCGAGCGGCAGCCGTGGGTTGAAGCCGCCGTTGAAGCCCACGAGGTCGCCGCCGACCTCGAGCAGCTCGTCGATCTTGGCGAAGACGTCCTCGCGCGAGAGCACGTAGCCGCCGTCCTGGTTCGGCAGGACGTAGAACGCGCAGTAGTCGCACTGGGCGACGCAGACGTTCGTGTAGTTGATGATCCGCATGACCATGTAGGTCGCGCGGTCCGGCTCGTGGTAGCGGGCACGCACCTCGCCGGCGAGCCGCTTCAGCTCCTCGTCGTCAGCGCGCAGCCAGAGCTCGCGGGCTTCGTCGACCGAGATCCGGCTCACAGGACGTCCATGAAGGAGCTGACGGAGAAGACCGCGCGCCCCGCCCCGGGCTCGCCGTAGCCAGGCGGCGGCTCGAGCTCGTTCCGGTGCAGCGCATCGCGGTAAGCCCCGAGCAGGCGCACGTGGTACTCGAGGGGTGCGCCGTCCGGGTTGTCGCGGCCCAGCGGCGTCGTCGGCTCAGGGCACCAGGTCGTGAACCTCGGCGTGACCCCGTGCGACATGAAGTAGTCGAGCCCCTCGACGGTCGACGCGATCGCCTCGTCGATCGACTCGAACCCGAACGGCCGCGCCAGCTCGACGCCGGCGACGAAGTTCGGGATCACGTTGCTCGGCCCGAACACCTCGGCTGCGTCGAGGATCCGGCGGTGCCATTCCTCGCGGCCGACGTAGCGCTCCTTGCCGGGCGAGATCAGCGAGAAGAGCCGCTTGTCCCAGACCTCGTAGTTCGGGTGATAGATCGAGATGCCGTAATCCTTGAACCGCTGCGCGTCGGCCTTCGGCAGGGCCTGCGCGACGACCTTGCCGATCCAGCGGCCCGGAAAGCGCTCCTCGATCGCCTGCGCGTAGCGGCCGTAGAACTCGGCCTCGGCCAGGCCGTCCACCGTCGAGGTGACGGACCCGCCGGTGAGCGTGTAGGCGTGCGTGTGGCCCTCGTCGAAGCGGTCGATCAGCTCCAGCGCCTCGAGCACGTCCTCGACCGGCTTCACGCCCGTGTACGGCCGGCCCGCCTTCTTGTGCTGGCGCCAGTTGTGGTTGATGTCGCAGAAGCCGCACTCCTCGTGGGCGCCGAAGTACTGGCAGAGCCGCAGCACGGTGAGGTAGATCAGGTAGCCCCACTCGATGGTCGGCGCGGTCTCCATCACCGTCTTGCCGTTCGAGAGCGTGTGGCGGTAGTACTCGGGCATCGGCGGCAGGGTCACGTCCGCGAGGTCGAGCCCTTCGAGCGAGAGCCGGAGCTCCCGGTCGACGCGATAGGGCGACTCCGGGTTGACCCGGACGGAGACGATCGTCCGGCGTAGCTCCCAGGGCCCGCCGGTGAGCGCGATCTCCTCGGGCGGGCGCTGCAGCGCGGCCGCGCCGAGCTCGGCGAGCGGCTTCTGGTCGAACGAGAAGATGAAGTAGGACTTCGGCTTGACGCCGCCGTCGAGATTGTCGGTCAGCGCGTCCTCGTCGAACGCGATCCCCGTACGGAGCAGATCCTCCTTGAGCACGGCCTCCGGCGGAAGCTCCGGGTAGCGCTCGACGAGCCCTTCGACCAGCTCTCTGCGGGTGCCGACGGTCGCGCTCACGGGCCGTAGCGTTGCAGCTTCGCGACGAGCCCGCTCAGGCCGTCGGTCGAGTCGACGCGGATCCGATTGAGCGTGTACGGCTGGGTCGGCGTTGCAAGGCCGGGGTTCTCCGTGGTCGCGCCGAGGAAGCCGGCGGCCCGCACGGCGGCGACCGCCGCCGCGTCGTAATGGCCGGCCGGGTAGCAGAAGAAGTCCACCGGCTGGTGGAACATCGCCCGGAGCCTCGCGCGCGACCCCGAGACCTCGTAACGCAGCCGGGCCGGGTCGAGGCCCACGAGATCCGCGTGCGTGACCGTGTGCGCGTCGATCTCCCAGCCGGCAGCGATCAGCGCCCGCACCTGCCCGGCCCCGAGACCGGCGCTGCCGACGCTGTTGACGATCAAATTCAGGACGCCCGCCCAGCCGTGCTTCTTGAGCGTGGGCAGCCCAACCGTGAAGTCGCTGAGGTAGCCGTCGTCGAAGGTCGCCACGAACGGCTTGGACGGGAGGGCCACGCCGCGGCGCCAGTACTCGAACAGCTGCCCCAGCGTGACCGCGTGGTAGCCGTGGGCGGCGAGCCAGTTCATCTGGGCCGCGAAGTCGGCCGGGCTGACCCAAAGCTGGGGATACGCCGCGCCGGCCGGCGCCTGCGCGAGCACGTGGTACATGAGGATCGGCACCGGGTTGACGTGCGGGCCGCGCACGATCCGCGGCTTCGGCCTCGCGCGGTGAGGCGGCCGCGGGCGGGTGGTCGCAACGCTCTGCACGTGCCGCGCAGAGGGGTTCCTGGCCACGACCACGGCGGCCGCGATCCCGGCTCCGAGAGCCAGAAGTCCGGCGAAAACGAGGAGTCGGCGGCGCATCGGTCCGATTGTCACGCGGTTCTTCGGATTCCGCTACTGTGAACCGGGGTCGTGCTCCGCAGAGTCCTCATCGGAGCCCTTTTGGCTGGTCTGGCGGTGATTTTTGCGCCTGCCGCCTGGGGGTCGTCGACGCAGATCCTGATGCCCGGGGTCAGCTATTCGCGGCAGGTCCAGTTCACCACGCACGGGCCGGTCGTGATCCACGTGATCGTCGGGCCACGGCCCACCGGGCTCTACTCCCTGCAGACGATTCTCTCGGGCGGGACGATCACCGGCCGGGCCCGCGTCACGTCCATGGAGAAGGCCGTCTCGAACCAGGCGACCGTCGTCGGCATCAACGGTGATCTCTTCAACTGGAACGACGGCCATCCCAGCGGGATCGTGATGCAGGACGGGATCGTCAAGAGCCCGCCCTACCGCAACCGGTCGAGCATCGGCATCTCCACGACGGGCCAGCTGAGCGTGGCGCGCGTCGGGCTCTACGGCTACTGGCAGGGGCTCGGCAGCCGGCACCCGCTCTCGGGCGTGAACAAGGTGCCGAAGGGCGACGGCACCACGATCTTCACCCCGGCCTGGGGAGCCAGGACGCCGACGGTCTCGGGCGCGTTCGAGACGGTGCTCGAGCCGTTCCCGCCCACGACGACCGGTGAGCTCGAAGGGACGGCGCTCGCGCAGGCCACGGGCGGCGGGACGCCGATCCCGCGGGACGGCGCGGTCATGATGGCCGTCGGCTCGCAGGCATCCAAAGTCGCGGCCGAGACACCGCCTCCGACCGACGTCCACGCGCAGTACACGATGGCGCCCGACTGGCCCTCGCAGGGGATCACCGAGGCGCTCGGCGGCGGACCGCTGGTCGTCCGGAACGGGCGCGCGGTCTACACGAGCGGGGAGGACTTCCTCGCCTCGCAGCTGGCTCCGCGCTCCGCGCGCACCGGAGTCGGCCAGCGGCGCGACGGGAGGATCGTGATGGTCGTGGTCGACGGACGGCGTCCCGGCTACAGCGTCGGCCTGACGAACTTCGAGCTCGCGCAGGCGATGGTCAGGCTCGGCGTGGTTACGGGGTCGGCTCTCGACTCGGGCGGATCGTCCACCCTCGCGTTCGACGGCAAGCTGCTCAACCGTCCCTCCGACAACAGCGGCGAGCGCGCCGTCAAGGAGACGCTGGCGCTGATGTACACGGGGGTCTACACGCCCGCGCTCTCGGTGGGCGTCATCTCGCCGGCCGCCGGCGGCGGGCTCCCGTCGCAGGAGACGCTGAGCTACAAGGTCGTGCGGCCCTCGACGGTGGCGGCGAAGCTCGTCGGGCCGGACGGCTCGACCGGCTACCAGACAACCGAGGCGCATTTGCCGGGGACGTATCAGCTCACGTGGCCCTCCGGGTCGAAGTCCAAGCAGCGGCGGGTGCTGGCACAGCTGGCCCTCGGCCGCTGGCG
This sequence comes from Gaiellaceae bacterium, assembly GCA_036518855.1. GTDB lineage: Bacteria > Actinomycetota > Thermoleophilia > Gaiellales > Gaiellaceae > AC-32. The sequence continues at coordinate 15,282 of DATDMJ010000002.1, forward strand.
CTGGGTCGTGAACGCCACGGACGACCAGGCTCGCCAGTCCTCGATGGAGCGCGCCTTCTGGGTCAACGACACGCTGGGCTTCCTCCGGGTCGCTCCGAAGGCCGTGCGCCTGCGGGCAAAGGCCCGGAACCGCGTGCTCGCGCGCTTCCGGCTCGCGCATCCGGCCACCGTCGTCGGGACGATCACGACGAGGACGGGCGTCCTCGTCCGGAGGATCGGCCCCAGCAAGCTCGGCGCGGGCGCGCGCTCGCTGAGCTGGAACGGTCGCTACCGGAGCGGGCGCCTCGCCTACCGCGGGAGCTACGTCTTCAGCGTCTTCGCGAAGAACTCGTACGGGCCGGTCACGCTGACGCAGACCTTCGGCGTCCGCCGGTAGCGCGCATCTAGACTCGCGCGGTGCTCGCCTCCTTGACGGGCTCCATCACCTCGTTCATTGGTAACCACGGGGTCTACGCCGTCTTCGTGTTGATGGCGATCGACGCCGTCTTCCCGGCCGCCAGCGAGCTCGTCATGGTCTACGCCGGCGCGCTCGCCTCGGGCGCGTTCCCGGACCAGCACGTGGTGCTCTTCGGGCACACGATCTCGACGCCGGTGTGGGCGTACCTGACGATGGTCCTGGCCGGGACGCTCGGATACCTGCTCGGCTCGATCGGCGGCTGGGCGATCGGCATCTACGGCGGCCGTCCGCTTGCCGAGCGGCACGGGAGGTTCTTCCACCTCGGGCCTGAGCGGATGGAGCGCGCTGAGCGCTGGTTCGACCGCTGGGACGACTGGGCCGTCCTGCTCGGCCGGATCACGCCGCTCGTGCGCTCGTTTGTCTCGATCCCCGCCGGAATCTTTCGGATGGCGCTCGGCAGGTACACGCTGCTGACGATCCCGGGTTCTCTGGTCTGGTGCCTCATATTCGCCGGGATCGGCTGGGCGCTGGGCGCGAGCTACACGCATTTCCACCACGCGTTCGACTTCGTCGACGTCGCCATCGTGGCAGGAGCGGTCCTACTGGCGCTGTACCTATGGCGTAAGAGGCGAACCTCTAGACTCAGCCAGCGTGCCTAGCACCCCACTCGTCGACGTCAAAGCGCAGTACGAGCGCCTGATTCCGCAGATCCAGGAGCGGGTCGGCGAAGTTCTCGACTCCGGCACCTTCATCCTCGGGCCGAACGTCGAGTCCTTCGAGGGCGAAGCTGCCGCGTACCTGGGGGTGCCGAGGAGCATCGGCGTCGCGAACGGAACCGACGCGCTGGTGCTCGCGCTCGACGCGATGGGGATCGGCCCAGGCGACGAGGTCGTCTGCCCGGCCTTCACGTTCTACGCGACCGCCGAGGCGATCGCCCGCCGCGGCGCGACGCCGGTCTTCGCGGACATCGACCCGGCGACGCTGAACCTCGACCCCGAGGACGTCGCGGCCCGCATCACGCCGAGGACGCGCGCCCTGATGCCGGTGCACCTCTTCGGCCGCGTCATGCCGCTCGATCGGCTCGGGGAGCTCGGGGTGCCGATCGTCGAGGACGCCGCACAGGCCTTCGGCGCGCCCGGAGTCGCGCAGGTCGGCGCGCTCTCGACCTTCAGCTTCTTCCCGACCAAGAACCTCTTCTGCCTCGGCGACGGCGGCCTGATCGCCTCGACCGAGGAGGAGCTCGCGGACCGCATCACGCTCCTGCGCTTCCACGGCTCGCGCGAGAAGAAGAACTTCGAGGCCGTCGGCTACAACTCGCGCCTCGACGAGATCCAGGCCGCGGTGCTGCGGCTGTTCCTCGGCGAGCTCGAGGGCTGGAACCGCGCCCGACGCGAGGCGGCCGCGCGCTACGAGGAGCTGGGGCTCGGGGAGATCTGCGAGTTGCCGCCTGACGAGCCTGGGCACGTCTACCACATGTACGTCGTGCGCTCGTCCGAGCGGGACCGGCTGCGCGAGGCGCTCACCGCGGCCGAGATCGGCAACGCCGCCTACTACGTCACCCCGCTGCACCTGCAGCCGGCGCTGCGCTACCTCGGTTGGTCGGAAGGGTCGCTGCCGGAGACCGAGCGGGCCGCGCGGGAGAACCTGGCGCTGCCCATGTGGGCGGGGATCCCGGCCGAGACGCAGGAGCGCGTCGTGTCCGTGATCCGCGAGGCCGCGGCGGTGCGGGCTTGATCCCGATCAACCGCCATCGCATCTGGCAGCTCGTCGCCGACGGCTGCCTGGTCGCGCTGGCCTGGTATCTCGCCTTCGAGCTCCGCTTCGACAGCGGCACGCCGGTCTTCTACGAGACGCTCTTCCGCCGGACGATCCTCGTCGTCATCGGGATCAAGCTCGCGGTGTTCGTGATCGCCGGGTTCTACGACCGCTGGTGGCGCTACGTCTCGACCCGCGACATGTGGCGGATCGTCTACGGGGTCGGGGCTGCAACCCTGGTCGCGGACGTCGCCGTCTATCTGATCTCACCCGTCCCGACGGTGAAGCTCCCGCGCGGGATCGCCGCACTCGACTTCCTGTTGACGCTCGCGTTCATCGCCGGCTCGCGGCTGCTCGCGCGGACGCTGATGGAGCGTCCCACGCGCGGGATCGTCGCGCGCGGCAAGGAGGTGCTGGTGGTGGGCGCGGGCGACGCGGGCCAGCTCGTGATCCGCGAGCTCCAGCGCAACCCGCAGCTCGGCTACACCCCGATCGGCCTGATCGACGACGACAAGCGCAAGAAGAACCTACGGATCCACGGCGTCCGCGTGCTCGGGACGACCGAGGACATGCCGCACATCATGCGCGACAACCGGCCGGACGAGGTGCTGATCGCGATCCCGGGTGCCTCGGGCGAGGCGCGCCAGCGGATCGTGAACATCACGCGCGAG
>DATDMJ010000003.1:0-39643 GCA_036518855.1 Gaiellaceae bacterium
GCGAGCTCGTCGGCTCCGGCGCGGGTGCGGCGGAGCCGGCTGCAACGGTCGAGCAGCTGCCCGAGCGGCAGCCTGCGTAGTTCGTCGCGGAGCGGATCAGGGCTGGTGACGATGACCGCCCGGAGCTGGCCGAGTGCCTGCCTGCGCACGTCGACGGCACTGCGACGAGCCGCCAGCAGCAGCCGCAGCGCCTCTCGCCGTTCGCCCGCCCGCGGCAGCGCGGGCGTCTCGCTGGCCAGCGCGGCACGCGCCGTCCGGACCGCGTCGAGGGCGTCGTCCTTGCCGGCCAGCCGCCGCCCGGCTGGTGCCGTACGGCTGAGCTCGAGCACGACCTCCGCCCGATCGGCAAGGAAGCGGGCGAGCCCGGCGCCGTAGCTGCCGGTCCCCTCGATCGCCCAGACGCGGCGGCCGGCCGCGTAGCGCTCCGCGAAGCAAAGCGCCTCGCGATAGCCGCGCCGGCTGGCCGCTACCCGGCTTCCTGCCACTACTGCGCCGGCGGGTGCGGTGACAACCGCCAGCACGTGCTCGTCGCGGTGGGTATCGACGCCGAGCACGTAGTCCAGCTCGTCTGCAAGCATCAGACTGATCCTCCGACCTCGTTCGTAGGGTCCGGTGGTGCCGGTCTGAAGCAAGGGAAACCGCGGCGGCAGGACGGTAATGAGTCACGCCGGTGAGGCGGACAGGCTCCTGATCAAGCCAGCAGCGGACGCCAGACCGGCGCCGCCGCGTACGCGCGGACGGTTCATTCGCAAGGCACGCACGAAGCGGCCAGTCACCAGACGAGTCACACACGACACGGCGACAACCAGGCTGGCGTCGGCCCCAGACAGACCGACCCGCCGAGTCTTACCGAAGCCCGAACGGCCGAATGGGTCGACCTAATCCTCGATCTGCGCCTTTCCGTCCCGCTGCAGGGCGGCAAGTGCGGTTTGCATGGCCTCGAGCTTCTCGGGCGGATGACCGACCCAGTCAACAAGCTCGCCGACAACGCGCACCGGCTCGCGGCTACGAAAGGACTGGGTCGGATTCCCCGGGAACTTCTTGTCGGTCACGTTCGGGTCGTCCTCGAACTCCCCGGTGGGTTCGACGATGTAGATGCGCCCGCGGCCCTCACCGCCGGCGAGCTCGGCGCCCCAGACCGCGGCGTCGAGCGTTGCTGTGAAGTAGACGTAGTTCATCACCCGGCCCGCTTCGAAGTTCGATTCGCGCCCCGGAACCAGCAGATCGCCCACTGTGAGGTCTGCCTTCGTGCCGTGCAGGTAGAGGCCCGTCTCGTACACCTCGAACGGCACGGGCTCACGCGAGGCGCTCATGCGGCGATGCTACGTCGGCAACAGCGGCGACTGTACGAAGGCGGGAACCGTGCTCGTCTTGGGGATCCGGGACAGCAGCGGGTCGGCTGAGCGAGCGTGCTTGGACTTGACGGTCAGGCGGTGACTTCGGCGCGGGCGACGAAGCGGAGTTCCGGGACTTCGTCGAGCTCGCCAACGTCTCGCGCCAGCTCCAGGAACGTGAGCAGGCCGGCTCGTTCTCGCGGGCCGAAGCTGTAGCGCAGCTTTTCGAAGTACCGCGCCAGGAAGCCGGCCGGATAGCCGTACCGCTCGCTCGATTCGTACGCGAGCTGCTCGGGCTCGGCTCGGGCGGTCCGGACCGACTCGACCAACGCCGACTCCAGGTCGAGCAGCCCGGGCGGCAGCGGCTCCGGGCACGCCCAGACGGCGAAGACCATCGGCAGGCCGGTCCGCTCGAGCCACAGGCGGCCGAGGTCGTGGTGCGGGGTCGGGTCCTCGAAGGCGCTCTTCAGGGCGGCGTCGCCGATCAGCAGCTTCGCGTCGGCCTCCTCGCCTAGCGGCACGTGGCGCGCCTCCGGCAGCAGCACCTTCGTCAGGACGACCGAGGTCGCGCTCTCCGGTGTGACCGCGACCGTGCGCACCTGCTCCAGCGGCCTGCGCGCGACGAGCTGGATCGAGTCGACCGCGCCCTCGGACGAGACGCAGATCCGCGGCAACAGCCGCAGCCGGTCGGCGTGGCGCGCGTACTCGATCGACGAGATCGGTGCGAGATCGAGCTCGCCGGACAGCAACCGCGCGTTCAGGTCGGTCGGGACACCCTGGTATTCGTCGACCTCGGCGTCGAGCCGGTAGAAGACCGGCGCCATGTTCACGTAGCTGATGCGGCCGAGGCGGATCACGATTCGCGGTCCACCACGGCGCCGGTCAGCGCCTCGAGCTCCTCGCGGCGGAGGTGGCCGTCGAGGCAGCCACGCGCACGGCGCGCGTAGTCGAGCGCCACGGCGCGCGCCTCGTCGAGCGCGCCGGTCTCCGCGACCCTGATCAGGGCGCCGTTCAGCGGGCCACCCGCGAGCGCGCGCCGGACCGACGCGTCTTCGCGCGCCGCGAGGATCAGCGGCAGCGTCGGCGTCCCCTCGCGGAGGTCGGTGCCGGCGATCTTCCCGGTCTCGGTCGTCTCGCCGGAGCAGTCGAGAATGTCGTCGGCGATCTGGAATGCGATCCCGAGCGCAAGGCCGAACGCGCCGAGATTGCGGTCGCCGCCGCTGCCGAGCAGGCAGGCGGCCTCGAAGAGCTTTCCGGTCTTCAGGGCACAGCGCTCGAGGTAGCTCTCGACGGTCGTGTCCGGGTCGTGGGCCTGAGCCCGCTGGAGCGCCTCGCCCCGCGCGAGCGCGAGGGTCGCCGCCGCGAGGAAGCGGACGGCCTGCCTGTCGCCCGTCGCCGTCAGCTCGGCAAACGCCCGCGCGAAGAGGTAGTCGCCGGCGGCTCTCGCCGCCTCGGGCCCATGCGTTGCCCACGCCGCGGCGCGGCCGCGACGGTACGCGGCACGGTCGATCAGGTCGTCGTGGACGAGCGTCGCGGTGTGCACGAGCTCGACGGCGGCGCCTGCGGCGATCGGGGCCTCGACCGCCGGGGCGGTCAAGAAGACGAGCAACGGACGCAAGCGCTTCCCGCCCGCGGCGAGCGCCTCGGAGCCGACCGTCGAGACCAGGCCCGGGCACGCTTCGACCGCCTCGGCAAGACGCTCCTCGAGGCCGTCGAGGTAGGCGTCGAGCCCGGGGCTCGAGCGGATCGTCGCCAGGCTCACTGCGCGGCCCCCGTGTGCAGCGCGACGATGCCGCCAGCGAACAGGCGATAGCGGACCTCCGAGAACCCGGCCTCCCGCAGGAGGTCGGCGAGGTCTTCGGGTCCGGGGAATCGCTTCACGCTCGCGGGGAGGTAGGTGTACGCCTTGCCACCCGGCAGCAGTTTCCCCAGAACCGGGACGACTCTGCAGAACCAGACGTTGTAGAACGGCTCGAGCACGCCTTTCGGACGCGTGATCTCGAGCACGCCGACCTTTCCGCCCGGCCGGAGCACGCGAGCCATCTCCGCGAGTCCGCGCTCGAGGTCCTCGAGGTTCCGAACGCCGAACCCGACCGTGGCCGCGTCGAACGAGTCGTCCTCGAAGGGCAGCGCCAGCGCGTCGCCCTGGACCCACTCGATCTCGCCGGACTTGCGCCGCGCCCGTTCGAGCATCCGCTCCGAGAAGTCGAGCCCGGTCACGCGCCCGCCCGCGCGCACGCACGCGACCGCGAGGTCGCCGGTCCCGCAGCAAGAGTCGAGCACGCGGTCGCCCGGTCGCACGACAGCCGAAGCGGTCTCGCGCCGCCAGCGGCCGTCGAGCCCGGCGGTCATGACCCGGTTCATGGCGTCGTAGACCGGCGCGATCCGGTCGAACATCGCGCGGACGCCCTCGGCGGGAAGGGTGCCCGCGTCGGTGGTCACTCCTGGCCCCAGCGTTTGACCAGCTCGTGCTCGAGCCCGAGCTGGTCGAGGCACCGGCCGACGACGAAGTCGACTAGGTCGTCGACGGACGACGCGCCCGCGTAGAACCCCGGCGCGAGGAAGAGCACGACGGCTCCCGCCTGCCGGACGCGAAGCATGTTCTCGAGGTGGATCGACGAGAGCGGCGTCTCGCGCGGGCAGAGCACGAGCTTCCGCCCCTCCTTGAGCGCGACGCTCGCCGCGCGCTGGATCAGGTTCGACATCGCGCCCGAGGCGATCGTGCCCAGGGTCCCCATCGAGCACGGGCAGATGACGTAGGCGTCCACGCGCGCCGAGCCGCTCGCGTAGGGCGCGTGCCAGTCGCGCTCGTCGTAGATCGTGACCGCGTCGCGCACCGGCTCGACCAGCCGAGCGAGCGTCTCGTCCGCCGAGAGCCGCGCGTCGCCGTACAGCTCCGTGGCGAGCACCTCGAGCCCTGCGCGGGAGGCGCAGAGCCCGACCTCGCAGCCGGCCTCGCCCAGCGCCTCGAGCAGCCGCGCGGCGTACGGAGCCCCGGACGCGCCGGTTATCCCGAGGAAAACGCGCACGGCGGGCCTATTTCCCGCCCTTCGACGCCTCGAGGAAGGTCGCGAGCCGTTTCAGGTTCTCCTCCCCGAGCGCGGCGAAGGACGGCATCGGCGAGCCGGAGTTCACGCAGCTCGGGCACTTGAGGTGGGCGATCTGGAAGTCGATCCCCTTGCCCTTCGCGCCCTCGGCGGAGAGATCGGGCGCACCGAGGTTCGACGAGCCGGTGCCGAGGTACGTGTGGCAGTTCGTGCAGGCCGACTCCGCGAACAGCTTCGCTCCTGCGAGCGCCTCCGGATTGTTCTGGAAGCCCTGCTTCACAGCCCAGCTCGGGATTGCGGCCTCGACCTCGCTCGCGATCGCCTCCTTCGCCGTCGCGCCCTTGTACGTGAGCACGCCCATCGAGACGACCACGAGGACCGCCGCCACGACCGCGACCGGCCTGCGCGAGAGCCGCCGCTCCATCCTCAGGTCGATGAACGGCAGCACGAGCATGATGATCAGCAGGATCGTCGGTATCCCGACCGTCGCGAGGATCACCGACTCCGGCCACTTGAAGATCCGCAGCAGGTAGAAGAGGAAGTAGAAGTACCAGTCGGGCCGCGGCACGAACGTGCGGGTGCCGGGGTTGGCGGCGGGACCGTTCAGCGCGCCGAGGATGTCGGTGTAGCGCCAGACGCAGGCGAGCGCGACGATGACGCAGACCACGACGAGGCTCATCACCGTGTCGTGGAACATCGCGTAGGGGTAGAACGGCTTGCCGCGCTCCTTGACGTCCCGCTTGTACTGCTGAAACTGCGCGCGGCGTTCGTCGAGCCGGCTACTCATTCGTCGGCCTCCCTCGCACGGCGGTCCGCGCGCGTGGACGCACGAGCCCTGCGCGCGCAGGTGTCTGCGGGGCCGGCGGGCCTTCACCGGCGGCCTCGTCGGACCACGGCGGCGAGGTCACGCCGAGCCGCACGACGAGGTAGAGGTGCAGCGTGATCAGCCCGATCAGCGCACCGGGGATCAGGAGCATGTGCAGCGAGTAGAAGCGCGCGAGCGTGTCCGGCCCGATCTCGGCGCCCCCGCGCAGCAGCGAGGCCAGGAAGGGGCCGACGAACGGGGCCGTCCCGTTGATGTTGATCGCGACGACCGTCGCCCAGTACGCGGTCTGGTCGAACGGGAGCAGGTAGCCGGTCAGGCCCTCGAAGAGGCCCGTCGCGAGCAGGAGCACGCCGATGATCCAGTTCAGCTCGCGGGGGTACTTGTAGGCGCCGAACAGGAACACGCGCCCCATGTGCATGAACATCAAGATGATGAAGACGCTCGCGCCCCACTTGTGCATCCCGCGCACGAGCCAGCCGAGCGTGACGTCGTGCGTGATGTGGTCGATCGACGCGTGGGCCGTGGCCGGGTCCGGCTTGTAGTACATCGCCAGAATCACGCCGGTGGCGAGCTGCACGAGGAAGGCCGTCAGCGTGGCCGAGCCCAGCGTCTGGAACCAGTTCGTGTCGGCCGGGACCTTGCGGAAGAGGAAGTAGCGGACGCCGCCGACGAGGCCCGACCGCTCCTCGAGCCAGTCGATTGGGTACATGGCGGCGCGCCCGAGCTGCTGCTTGCGGTCGGACTTCTTGGCCATCAGTGTGGCGGCTGCACCGGGTAGAGCCAGGCCTCGGGGCCGTCGACGTGCTGCCCGGGCCCGGCGGTCTGGTACTTGTGGATCCGCGCGGTCGCGCCGGTGCCGCTCACGCTCCCGACGCTGAACGTCCCGTCGAGGATCAGATTGCCGTCCTTGATCAGGAACTGGTAGCGGTTGAGGGCGCGGACGGGCGGGCCGGCGGTCCGGTTCCCCTCCTGGTCGTACGCCCCGCCGTGGCACGGGCAGATGAATCCAGCCGCGGGGAGCGCCGGGGTCAGCTCGACCAGGCCACTCGACGTCTTGATGTTCTTCGACTTGGCGTCGAAGACCGGTCCCCCCGCCTGGACGGGGCAGCCGAGGTGGACGCAGCGGTTCGAGATGCAGGTGAAGCTCGGCTTCCCCTGCACGGTCCCGTTGTTGCGGATGAAGGCGGTGCGTCCAGAGATCACGCCCTGGTCGGGGACGGACGGGAACGTGGCGACGACGTACTGGCCCTCGGGGAAGTTCTCGAGCGGGCCGAGGTCGATCTGCTTGCTGCTCTGCCGGACGAAGGCGGGCAGAACGGCGAAGCCGAGCACGGGCAGCGTGACGATCGCGCCGATGATCGCTCCGAGGCCGAGCGTCGCCCCCTCGAGGAAGACGCTGCGCGGAAAGCGTTCCGCCGGCTCGGGCGGGGGCATCGCCGGGCCGCCCTCCTGTGCCGGCAGCGGAGGCGCGGAGGGCGGCGCGCCGTCCGTCTCCACCGGAACTGCGGGCGCCTCGTGCCGGCCCGCGGCGACGACGTCACGCACCCAGAGGAACCCGAAGACCGCCGCGATCACCGCGCCGACGGCGGCGGCGACCCAGCTGACGATGAGGCCGACGAGCAGACAGACGATGCCGACGGCGAAGCCAATGGGCCACAGGCTCGGCGGCGCCTGGTGCTCCATGTCCCCGCGCGGGTCTTCCACCCCGGAACGCCTCCCTTTCCGTCGGTTTAGGCGGTGCGATTCAATCGTGGCAGGTTCGCGCCGTCAACGACGTAACAGTTGGCGCAACGCGCTCGTGCTGCCGTTCTCGGCGACCGCGGCGCCGCCGAGGCCGTACTCCTCCCAGCGCTCGTCGACCAGGCGCTGGATCTCGTCGGTCATCCGGATCTCCTCCGGCCACTCCCGCGCGCCCTCGGCGGTCGTCTTGTGCGTCGCGTCGATGCCGATCTTGCCGCCGTAGAACTGCCGCGCCGGCGCGTGGTCGAGGTGGTCGAGCGGCCCCTCGGAGAGCAGCACGTCGCGCTGCGGGTCGACGTTGGCGCAGACCCGGAAGAAGACCTCGTCGTAGTCGTGCACGTCGACCCACTCGTCCACGACAACGACGGCCTTGGTCAGGCTCAGCATCCCGAGGCCCCAGATCGCGTGCATGACCTTCTGCGCGTGGCCCGGGAAGCTCTTCCGGATCGAGACGAGGACACAGTTGTGGAAGGCGCCGCTCACGGGCAGGTCGTAGTCCACGATCTCGGGCACGCTCATCCGGATCGCGGGCAGGAAGATCCGCTCGGTCGCCTTGCCGAGCCAGGCGTCCTCGGCCGGCGGCTTGCCGACGACGATCGACGGGTAGATGGCGTCGCGCCGCATCGTGATCGCCTCGACGTGGAAGACGGGAAACTCCTCGGGCGGCGTGTAGTAGCCCGTGTGGTCGCCGAACGGGCCCTCGGTGCTCAGCTCGTCCTTGGCGATGTGGCCCTCGAGGACGATCTCGGCGTTCGCCGGAACCTCGAGGTCGACGGTCTTCGCCTGGACGAGCTCGACCGGGCCACCGCGCAGGAACCCGGCGAGCATGAACTCGTCCACGTGCTTCGGCAGCGGCGCGCTCGCCGTGTACGCGGTGATCGGGTCGAGGCCGATCGCGACGGCGACCTCGAGCTTGCCGTCCGCGAGGAGGTAGTCGGCCCGCCCGTCCTTGTGGATCTGCCAGTGCATCGCGGTCGTGCGCCGGTCGAGCACCTGCATCCGGTACATGCCGACATTGCGGCTGCCGTCGCGCGGGTCCTTGGTGATGACCGCGGGGAGCGTGATGAACGGCGCCGCGTCTCCGGGCCAGCAGGTTTGGATCGGCAGCGTGCCGAGGTCGACGTCGTCGCCGGTGAGGACGACCTCCTGCGCCGGCCCGCTGCGGACGCGCTTCGGCTGCGAGTCGGCGATCGACTTGAGCTTGCGCAGGCCCTTGACCTTCTCTGCGAGCCCTTGCGGGGGCTGCATCTCGAGCACGTCGCCGAGCTTGCGGCCCGCCTCGTCGAGGCTCTCGACGCCGAGCGCGAGGCACATCCGCCGCTCGGTCCCGAACTGGTTGATCAGGAGCGAGTGGCTCGACTTGGGGTTCTCGAACAGCAGCGCGGGGCCGCCCGCCTTGACGACGCGGTCGGTGATCTCCGTGATCTCGAGCTGCGGGTCGACCTCGGCCTGAACGCGAACGAGCTCGCCCTCGCGCTCGAGCAGCGCGATCCACTCCCGAAGGTCTCGCATCGCGGTCAGTCTAGGCGCGAGAGCGCGAACTGCACGCCCTCTTCCAGAGAGAGCGTGCGTCCGTGGGTGCGCCCGCGTTCGAACTCCGCGCCAAACGCGCGCTCGACACGCGGCTCGTACTCCTTGAGCGATTGCCTGGTCGAGGGCTTCGGCTCGCGCTCGGCGACCGCCTCGGCCGCACCCCACAGCGTTCCGGCGCGCTCCGCATGCCCGCTGTCGGCCGCGATGGCCGCACCGGCCGCCAGCGCGATCGGGAGGTTCACGCGGTCCTGGACCGCGAGGAGCGTCTCGAGCCCATCGATGAAGATCGGGAGTGCCGCGCCTGGATCGTTCAGCGCAATCAGCCGCTCGGCAGTTGCGAGGAGCGTCACGCCCCGAAACCAGATGAAGCCGAGGTCCCCGGCGACCGAAGCGGCCTCCAGCGAGAGCCGCAGTCCGTTCTCCCGGTCTCCCTGGTCGAACGCGACCATTCCGAGGACGTTGAGCGCCAGCGCCTCGTCGCGGCGGTTGCCGGTGCGCCGGTCGAGCTCGAGGGCCTCCGACGCGAGCCGCCTCGCACGCTCGAGATCTCCCTCGTGCATTGCATCGAAGGCGATGCGGTGCCCGAGGTGCCCCGCCTCGAGTTCGTCCCCGAGCAGCCGGAACGCCTCGATCGCGCGCTCGTACTCCGTCTCGGCCAGCGCCGTCTCGCCCGTGAAGTCGTACGTGGCTCCGCGAAAGCGAAGCGCACGGGCGTGAGCGGCCGCATCGACGGGCTCGCCGGCGGCGGCGAGGAGCGCGTCCACTCGCGCGCGGCCACCGAGTGGATCGTTCGTCGACCAGTACATCTCGAGCATCCACAGAAGGCGAAGCCCGGCATCGGCCTCCCCGGCTTCGATGGCCCAGTCGAGCGCGACATCGACGTTCGGCCGCTCCCCCTGTGCGAGCTCCATCGCCGGGCGCCCCGGGCTCTCGGGACGGAGGTTCGCATCGTCGAAGAGCTCGATGAGCGCTCCCAGCAGCCGCCGCGACAACTCGTCGCGTTCATCGGGTTCCAGGCGCTCGGCCGCGAACTCGCGGATCGTCTCGAGCATCAGGAACCTGTCCGACTCGATCCGGCGCACGAGGCTCTTGTCGACCAGCGACTGCAGCCGTTCGACGTCGGCGTCGCACGCCCGCTCGGCCAGACCCACCGTCCAGCCGCCGCGAAAGATGGACAGCGCCGCGAGCAAACGCCGCTCCTCCGGTTCGAGGAGCTCGTACGACCACTCGATCGTGGCGCGCAAGGTCCGCTGGCGGACCTCGGCGTCGCGGCCGCCGTGAAGCAGGTCGAGACGATTGCCGAGTCGCTCGAGGAGCTGGGCTGGGCTGAGCAACGTGATGCGCGCGGCCGCAAGCTCCAGCGCGAGCGGCAGGTCGTCGAGCCGCTCGCAGAGCTCGTCCACGTGCTCGTCCGGCTCGAACTCCGGCAACGCGGCCCGCGCTCGGGCGACGAAGAGCTCGCGCGAGTCGGCCCGCGCCAACAGCGGAACCGGGTAGACCTGCTCGCCCGCGATGTGCAACCGCTCGCGGCTGGTGACGAGCACATGGAGGTTGGGACAGGCTCCCAGCAGCTCGGCGACGTCGGCCGCAGCCTCGATCACGTGCTCGAAGTTGTCGAGCAGCAGCAGCAGTCGCCGGTCGGCGATCACTTCCGCCAGGGGGCCGCCGCCGCCCAGCGTCCGGGCCGCCGCGGACGAGACGTCGGCAGGATCCCGTACGGACGCGAGCGCCACCCACCAGAGGCCGTCCGGGTAGGCGTCCGTCGCTGCTGCGGCCGCCTGCAGCGCGAGCCTCGTCTTCCCACTGCCGCCGGCCCCACTCAGCGTCACGAGCCGTACGTCGTCCCCGACGAGCAGCTCCTGCACCTCGCCGAGCTCCCGGTCCCGGCCCAGAAACGGCGTCGCAGGTACGGGGAGATTCGTCGCGTAGAGCGTCTTCAGCCGCGGGAACTCGCCCTCGCCGGCCTGGTAGATCCGCTCCGGGGCGCTCAGGTCCTTAAGCCGGTGCTCCCCGAGATCAAGTAACAGACTGTTACTTGGCTCGAGCAGTGCGTGGGTGGAGGCGGAGACGAGCACCTGGCGGCCGTGGCCCGCGCCGGCGATGCGGGCGGCCCGGTGGACATCGGCGCCGACGTAGCCCTCCCCGGTCAGGAGCGGCGTGCCGGTGTGGAGGCCCATCCGCACCGGGATCGCCAGCGCCTCCTGTGCCTCACGGGCTGCTGCGAGCGCTCCCGGCGCGGTCGGGAACGCGACGAAGAAGGCATCGCCCTGGGTGTCGACCTCGACGCCGCCGTTGCGGGTGAAGGCCGCGCGCAATACGGCCCGGTGCTCGGCGAGCGCTTCCGCGTAGCGCTCCTGGCCGAGCTCGTGCAACAGGCGGCTCGAGCCCTCGATGTCGGTGAAGAGGAACGTGACCGTGCCGCTCGGCAGCGCTCGCATGAGGTCATCATCCCCCCGGTGCGCGTCTACGTCACGGGAGCGTCGGGGTTCGTCGGCTCCCACGTCGCCCGCGAGTTGCGCGAACGAGGCGCCGAGGTTCGCGACGAGTTCGTCGAGCTCGGCGACCGCACCGGCCTCGAGCGGGCCATGGACGGCTGCGACACGGTGTTCCATGTCGCCGCGCTCTACAGCTTCGAGGCTCCGGGGCACGAGCTCGAGCGCGTGAACGTCGAGGGCACGAGCAATGTGATCGACGCCTGCTGTGCCCAAGGTGTCGCGCGGCTCGTGCACACGAGCTCGGCCGCAACCTGCGGCCCAGTGCCCGGCCGGGAGGCAACCGAGGAAGACTCGCCGCCGGCGTGGGAGCTGTCGGTGCCCTACAAGCGGACGAAGATCGCGGCGGAGCGCCTCGTGCTCGAAGCGCCGATCGACGCGGTGGTCGTGAACCCGACGACACCCGTCGGCGAAGGCGATTGGCGCCCCACGCCCACCGGCCGCATGATTCGCGGGGTCGCGAGCGGCCGCTACCGCGCCTTTCTCGACATCGGTCTCAACGTCGTCGACGTCCGTGACGTGGCACGGGGCCACGTGCTGGCGCTCGAGCGCGGCCGCAGCGGCGAGCGCTACATCCTCGGCGGCGCGAACCTGCCGCTGGCCGAGCTCTTCACGGCGGTCGCCGATCTCGCCGGGAGGCCGCGCCCCCGACTGCGCGTTCCGTACGCGGCAGTCCGGGCCGCGGCGCTGGTCGGCCTCGTCAACCGGCACGAGGCGCGGCTCGCCCGCCTCCCCGGGTACTTCTCGTCCGCGAAGGCCGAGCGGGAGCTCGGCTATCGCCCCGGGCCGGTCGAGCCCGCGCTGGCGCGGGCCGTGCGCGACGCACTCGAGCGGTCCAGACTGTAGGCAGAGTGGACGCCCCGGAGGTCCGATACGCGAAGAGCGCCGACGTCAACATCGCGTACTCGGTGGTCGGCGACGGGCCGTTCGATCTCGTGTTCGTCGTGGGCTCGGTCTTCACGACGCTCGAATATGCGTGGGAAGGGCCGCCGGCGGGCTTCTTCGCGAAGCTCGCATCGTTCTCGCGGCTGATCCTGTTCGACAAGCGCGGCACCGGCCTCTCCGACCGTGTCGCCGACTTCGCCTCGAGCGCCGTGCGCATGGACGACATCCGCGCGGTCATGGACGCCGCGGGATCCGAGCGCGCCGCGGTGATGGGCGTCTCCGAGGGCGGACCGATGGCCGTGCTCTTCGCCGCGACCTACCCGCAGCGGACCGCTGCCCTGGTGCTCTACGGCACCGGCGCGTCATACCGCCGCGACGACGACTACCCGTGGGGCGGCATGGCCGAAGACTTCGAGCGTGCCGCCGCCGAGCGCGAGCGGCGATGGGGCGACCCCGATTACCTGAACGAGCTCCTGCGCGTGTTCGCGCCGAGCCGGGCCGAGGATCCCGAGCTTCAGCGCTGGTGGGCACGCTACGCCCGGACGAGCGCGAGCCCTCGCGACGCGGCGCATCTCATGCGAATGAATGCGTCGCTCGACGTCCGGCACGCGCTCCCGACGCTACAGGCGCCAACGCTGATCCTGCACCAGCGCGGCGATCAGGTCTTCGACGTGCAGGAGGCGCACTACCTGGCCGAGCACATCTCCGGAGCCGAGCTCGTCGTCCTCGACGGACGGGACCACGCCTGGACGATCAGCCCCGAGCCGATCGCGAACGAGATCGAGCGCTTCCTGACCGGCATCTGGGAGCGCGGCGAGTGGGAGGCCGTCGAGCCGGACCGCGTCCTGGCCACGATCCTCTTCACCGACATCGTCGACTCGACCGCGAAGGCGGCCGAGCTCGGCGACGCGGGCTGGCGGGACCTGCTGCAGCAACACCACGCGCTCGTGCGCCGGAACCTCGCGCGCTTCCAGGGACGCGAGCTCGACACGGCAGGGGACGGGTTCTTCGCCAGCTTCGACGGGCCCGCGCGGGCGATCCGCTGCGCCGACGCCATCAGCAAGAACGTGGGCGACCTCGGCCTCTCGGTCCGGGCGGGGCTGCACACGGGCGAATGCGAGGCCGTGGACGGGAAGATCGGCGGAATCGCCGTCCACATCGGGGCCCGGGTCGCGAAGGAAGCTCAGCCCGGCGAGGTGCTCGTCTCGGGCACGGTCAGAGACCTGGTCGCGGGCTCGGGGCTCGAGTTCCGCGACCGCGGTGTCGCCGAGCTGAAAGGCGTCCCCGGAGAGTGGCGGCTGTTCGCGCTCGACGCCTAGTGACGGCGATGGCGGAGCCAGTGAATCGACTGGCCCAGCACGATGACGGCGAGGAAGATCAGGCCGACGATCAGCATCGCGCGGATGACGCTCAGGCCTTCCTCGGCGGCGGTCTTCGCGGCGAGCGGCAGCATCGGGCGCGATCCTACTCGACGAACGCCGCGTGCTTGGCGAGTGCGATCCGTGCCTCGGCGCCCGGCTCCCACGCCGTCCGGGTGGCGTCGCCAAGCCCCAGCGTGGCGGCTGACGCGGCCCACTCCTCGCCGTCGCCGGGAAGCCGGTCGGCGCGGAGCTGGGCACAGCGCGAGATCAGCGCGGCGAGGTCCGCCACGGCCTCGACCGTCCCGGCCTCGGCGACCCGCACCAGCCCGTGCGCGTACAGGTAGTCGCCGAGCAGCAGGGCGGTGTCGTCGTCGGCAGGTGCGAACAGCCGCGGCGAGCCATAGTGCAGGAGGTAGCCCTCGTAGATCGTCTCGAGCCCCAGCGCGTAGCGCTCCTCGGCGAGCGGCGAGAACACCGGCTCCAGCTTGCGCTCCGCCGCCGGGCGCAAGGCGTCGCCCCAGAGCACGCTCTCGCCTGCCGCCTCCGCCGCGATCGTCTCCCAGAGACTCGCGACTACAACCAGGTCGCGAGCTCCTTCGTCCAGTAGCTGACGACGAGGTCGGCGCCCGCGCGGACGATCGCCGTGAGCGACTCCATCGCGGCCGCGCGCTCGTCGATCCAGCCGCGCGCGCCTGCGGCCTTCAGCACCGCGTACTCGCCGGAGACGTTGTACGCCCCGACCGGAAGGTCGAACCGCTCGCGCACAGCGCGGATCACGTCGAGGTTCGGCAGGGCCGGCTTGACCAGCAGGGCGTCCGCGCCCTCCTGCACGTCGAGCGCGCACTCGCGCAGCGCCTCGCGCACGTTGGCCGGATCCATCTGGTAGCCACGCCGATCGCCGAACGCGGGTGCAGAATCGACCGCGTCGCGGAACGGACCGTAGAACGCCGAGGCGTACTTGGCCGCGTACGAGACGATCGGAATCTGCGCAAGCCCGGCCTCGTCGAGCCCGGCGCGGATCGCGGCGACGCGCCCGTCCATCATGTCGCTCGGGCAGACGACGTCGGCGCCGGCCTCCGCGTGGCTCGTCGCCGTGCGCGCCAGAAGCTCGAGCGCCCGGTCGTTGTCGACGTCGTCGCCGTCGAGCGGCCCGCAGTGCCCGTGAGAGGTGTATTCACAGAGGCAGACGTCGGTCGTGAGGACGAGCTCGCGCGAGCTCTGGCGAAGCGTGCGCAGTGCCCGCTGGATCACGCCGTCCTCTTCCCAGGCTCCCGAGCCCTCCGCGTCCTTCTCGTCCGGGATCCCGAAGAGCATCACCGCGCGGACGCCGAGCCGCTCCAGCTCGGCGGCTTCCGCGGGCAGGTCCTCCACGGCGAGCCGGCCGAAGGGCGGCAGGTCGGGGTTCGGCTCCGTTCGCGGGCCGACGAAGAGCGGGTAGACGAAGTCCTCGAGGTCGAGCCGTGTCTCGCGGACGAGCGAGCGCAGCCGGTCGCTGCGGCGCAGCCTCCGGAGCCTGGTTGCCGGGAAGCTCACGCCAACAATCTACGCGCTCCCCGGCAGGCGAGCGCCCCGAAGATCCCGCCGAGGACGACGAGCCACAGCGCCTGCTTTGCGACCTCGCGCCAGGGGCTCAGGTCGAAGAGCGCGGAGCGGAAGAACTCGAACGCGTGCGTGAACGGCAGCAGGCTCGATGCCCAGCCGGCGGGCGGGACGATCTCGGAAGGGATCAGGCCGAGGAACACGATCGGCAGGACGACGAGGAGCGCGACGAGCGAGGCGGATCGAGCCTCCCGCGCGAGCGCCCCGAGCAGCGCGCCCAGCGCGCCGAGCGAGCCGCCCGCCAGCAGCAGCCCGAGCACGAGCAGCGGCAGACGGTGCCACGGCTCGCCGCCGGTCACACCGCCGACCTGGATGATCACCCCGAAGGCCACGGCGATGGCCAGGCCCAGCACGAGCGCAAGGGCGGCCGCAAGGGCCACCTTCGCCCAGACGAGGTGTCCGAGCCCGACGAGCCCGCGCGCGAGGCGACCGATCACGTTCTCGTCCCGTTCCGCCGCGAGCGACCCCGCAGCGAGCATCAACGTCAGGAAGGTGATCGTCAGCGCGAGCGCGTAGGCCTGGACGTTGGCCGAGAGCACCCACGTCCGGCCGCTCGCCTTGACGTGCTGGAGCCCGATCGGGTTGGCGAGCGATCGCATCGCGGCGTCGGTGTTCGCGAGCGCGAGGCGAGCGTCGTGGATGAAGTCCTCGAGCTTCCGCACTCGCGGGGTCTGCGGCATTCCCCGGAGGAGCTGCTCGGACCTCGCCAGCCCGAGGACGTTGAACTGCTGCCCGAGCAGGCTCCCGGTGCCGCCGTTCAGGATCAGCGTCACGTAGTGGAGGTTCGTCCCGATGTACGCGCGCTGCAGCTGCCGGTTGAGCGAGTAGACGAGGGCCTGCACCTGCTGGTCGACGCGGGACGAGATCGTGCCGTGCGAGAGCTCGACCTCGAGCTTCGGGCTCCGGACCATCTCCTTCAGCGTCGCGACGAACCCCGGCGGCACCGTGACGACTGCGACGACCTTGCCGTTCTTGAGCTGCTGTTCGGCCTGGTCGGGCGAGAGGCGGACGAGCGTCACGTTCTTGCTCGCCTGTTTGATCGTCTTGTCCACGTGGAACCGGTGACCGCCGATCACGACCGTCGGCGGCAGGTTGTCCTCGTCCACGAGGGCCACGCGCGGCTTGGCGCTCGCGTAGCTGGCGACGAGTCCGACGAGGATCGCGATCGTGATCGGGTAGGCGACGAGGATCCCGAGCAGCAGCGGCGAGCGCCTCAGGACGAGCGCGTCCTTTCGGAGGAGGAGCCAGATCCGCTTCATGCGAACATCGTGTGGGCTTGGTCGCGGTCGTACTCGTCGACACCGCCGGTGAAGACGAGTCGCCCGTCGCGGAGGAGCGCGACCCGGTCGGCGAGGCGCTCGATCTCTTCGAGGTTCTGCGTCGCGAAGGCGAAGGCGCCGCCGGCCTCGCGCAGCGCGGTCGTCCGCTCCCAGAGCCGCCGTCGCTGCTCGGGGTCGAGGGCGGCCGTCGGCTCGTCGAGGAGCAGCACGTCCGGGCTCCCGAGGAACGCGATCGCGAGGTTGAGGCGCTGCCGGTTGCCCACCGAGAGGTCCGCGCTCGGGGACGCCTTGCCGGGGAGATCGAAATCTCGGAGCAGCTGCGCCGCCGCCTCCTCCGGCTCGGCCTCGCCCTCCAGGCGGGCGAAGAGCTCGAGGTTCTCGCGCGCGGAGAGCCGGCCGTACTGCGCGGGCCGCTGCGGTGCCCAGCCGACGCGCACGCCTTTCTCCCGCTCGATCCCGCCCGTGCTCGGCTCGAGCGCCCCGGCGAGGAGCGCCAGCAGCGTCGACTTCCCCGCGCCGTTCGGCCCGACGAGCGCGAGCGCCTCGCCGGGCAAGATCTCCAGGTCCACGGGCTCGAGCGCCGTCGTCTGACCGAACCTGCGCCCCACTCCCCGGGCCGCGAGCAGCGGCTGCTCGGTGCTCACCGGCCGGCGGCTGCAGGTGGGTCGGGAGGCGGCACGGCGGCCATGGTACGCGTGTCCTCCAACTCCACCTCGACCGGAATGGTCCCGCCTTCCTGCCACGGCTCCAGCGCCACCCGCTCGCTGAAGAACTCCCAGATCGCCCGTCCCGCGGCCAGCAGCGGCAGGGCGATGAGCGCGCCGGGAAGCCCGTAGATCTCGCCGCCCGCCAGCAGGCCGAAGATCACCAGCAACGGGTGCAGCCGTAGCGCGCTGCCCATCACGTTCGGGACGACGATGTGCCCCTCGATCTGGTGGATCCCGAGGAAGAGCAGCGCGACCCAGAGCGCCGAGATCGGATGCACGACCAGCGCGTAGACGAACGGCGGGATCGCGCCGAGCCAGGGGCCCACGTAGGGCAGCAGCTCGGTGATCGCGACCCACGCGCCGAAGAGCACGGCGTACCGGTCCGCCCCCGGGACCCAGCCGAGCGTGCCGAGTAACCAGAGGCCGAGCCCCGCGCTGGTGCCGATGATCAGCGAGAGCAGGAACTGCCCGCGGACGTAGCTCGCCAGGTAGTGCTCGATGCGCGGTAGAAGCGCCGGCGAGTTCGGGGTCGGCGGGAAGCGCCGGTCGACGACTCTTCCTAACCGCGGCATGTCGAGCAGCATGTAGACCGAGACCACGATCACCAGCACGAGGCTGAACAGGAACTTGATCGTGCCGATCGCCGCACCCTCGACGAAGTTGATCACCTTGCCGGTGTACTTCGAGACGTCCTTCTTGCGGATCCGGTTGACGAGATCGTGCCCCTGCCTCTGGATCTTGACGCCGCCCAGGTGGTGGGTGTTGAGCCAGCGCTGGAACCGGTTGACGTCGCGGTACGCGGCGGTGTCGTAGGCCGGGCGTCCGTGGGAATTCGTAAAGTAGTCGTCCACGCGGGTCGCGCTCGACTTCGTCTGGTTCACGACCACGGTGCCGATCGCGACGCCCGCGGCGATGACGATGGCCGCGAACGTCACGTACACGATCGCGACGCCGAGCCCGCGCGGAATCCACACGCGGGTCAGATTCCGCACCAGCGGGTTCAGGAGGAACGCGATCAGCGCAGCGATGAGGAAGAGGAAGACGACGTGACGCGCGGCGCCGGCGACCACCCAGAGCAGCAGCAGCACGAGGGGGAGCCCCACGAGCTGGATCCAGCGCGGAATCTGAAGCCTCGCGGCCCCGGCAGGAGGCCCGGCCATGTGGGCAATCGTAGCGCGCACACCTACGGGCCTTCCCGTCAGATTTCCAGCGGATCGACTGGTCAGTTCCGACGGGCGCCCGGCAAAGCCGTGCGTCCTGATAGCGGCATCGCAAGCGATGCCTTGACGGGAGCAGGTGACAAGCCGGCGCCCTGGACCTGGGACTTCGAGACCGACGGCGCGCTCGCTCTGAACCGGTCCCCTAGGGCGTTGCAGGTGGACGCCAGCTTCGTTACCGTGCCGCGGATGCCACCGACCTCCGGGCACGCTTTAGCCGTGCGGCGACGGCGGGCAGAAGTGGCCGCCGCGCGCCGGAAGAGGCGGCTGGTGGGGCTGCTCCTGCTTGCCGCGGTCGCGCTGATCACGCTTCTCCTGACCGCCTTCGGCTCCAGGAGCGGAACGGCGCGCGTCCCCACGACCGCGCCCGCTCCTTCGACGCGGCTGCTTCCCTCGGGGCCGCCGCAACCGCAGGTCATCGCGATGTGGGAGTCGATGCGGCTCGAGCTGCCGGTCGCACAGCCGCGCGTGACGGCGATCGGCTACCACGCCTCCGGCGACGGCTCGCTCGCGCTCGACCCGGTCGGGCACCAGGTCAACCAGGGCCTCGTCAGCCGGCTGGCCCGACACCTCTTCGGCGGAGGGGGCACGGGCGTGCGGTACTACGTCCTCGACGGAGGCACCGGTCCGAACACGGCCGAGCTAGACGTGGGCGCGGCGCCCGGGACCGATGTCTACTCGCCGGTCGACGGCACGATCGTCGGGATCACGCCCTACGTCCTCGACGGCAAGCGCTACGGAGCGCGGATCGACATCCAGCCGACCGGAAACCCGTCGATCGTCGTCTCGCTCACGCACCTCACGCCCGACCCGAGCCTCACGGTCGGCTCGACGGTCGGCTCGACGACCTCGAAGGTGGGCTCGGTGGTCAACCTCGCCGGGGTCGAGCACCAGGCGCTCTCGCGCTACACACCCGACGCGGGGAACCACGTCTCGCTCTCGGTCCATCCCGCGGCCGCTTTGTCCTTTCCCTAACTGAAGATCCTCTTCATAGCCGACGTCTTCGGCTCGCCCGGGCGCAAGGCGGTCGAGGAGCGTCTCCCCGGCCTGAAGGAGGAGCTCGGGGCGAGTCTCTGCATCGTGAACGGCGAGAACGTGGCCGACGGCGCGGGCATCACGCCTCGGCTCGCCGACCGGCTGCTCGCCGCCGGGGCCGACGCGATCACGCTCGGCAACCACGTCTGGCGGCGGCGCGAGATCGGGCCGTACCTCGAGACCTCGGACCGCGTCGTGCGCCCGGCCAACCTCGCGATCGGCTCGCCGGGCCGCGGGCTCACGGTCGTCGAGGCCGCCGACGGGACGCGCGTGGCGGTCGTCAACCTCCAGGGCATCCTCTTCATGACGACGCCGGTGAGCCCGTTCGAGGTGCTCGACTCGATCGTCGAGGAGGCCCGGGCCGCGGCGAAGGTCGTCGTCGTCGACTTCCACGCGGAGGCGACGAGCGAGAAGGTCGCAGCTGCGCGGCTCCTCGACGGCCGCGTGACCGCCGTGATCGGGACGCACACGCACGTGCAGACGAGCGACGCGCGCGTGCAGCCCGGTGGCACCGCGGCGATCACGGACGCCGGGATGACCGGCCCGCACGACTCGGTGATCGGCGTGAAGGCCGAGCTGGCGATCGGGCGGATGCGCACCGGGATGGGTGTCCGGTTCGAGCCCGCCGACGGCGGCGTCCGCATCGAGGGCGTCGTCGTCGAGTGCGACGACGAGGGCCGGGCGCTCAGCTGCGAGGCGCTTCGCGTGCCGGTGCCCTGATCAGCAACACCGTTAGCAGGGCGAGCAGCGTGACGTCGCGCGCGACCACCGCCCAGGAGGGAAACGCGCCGAAGCGCAGCGCCAGGTCCCAGTAGCGAACCGGGAACCACAGCTGCGTGAGGAGGAGCGCAAGGGCGAGGAGCGCCGACGCGACGAGTCCGCGGCGGCCCCGAACGAGGGGCACCAGCGGCAGCAGCCAGATCATGAACTGCGGCGAGAGCACCTTGTCGAAGACGACGAACGCGGTCACGGACGCCGCGCAGTAGCGCACGAGTCGCTCCGGCCGCGCGGGGCCGAGCGCCGCGGCCGTCCAGATGCCGAGGAGCGACACGATCAGGAGCCCGCTCTCTGCGACACCGAGCCCGTGCGGGAGCGAGCCCGTCAGGTTTTGGGAGCCGTGGCTCGTGACCATCGTCAGGTGCAGGCCGCCGATCTGATGCGCGGCAAGCAGCGCGGCCGAGCCGAGGCTCTCGATCTGCAGCGGGCGGCTCGCCTGGCGCTGGATGCTCGACCAGACGCCGTCGGGAGCGATGGCGAGGAACGGCACCACGAAGAGCACCACCACGGCCACTGCGCAGCCAAGGCAGACGAGCGCCTCCCGCCGCCCGCGCGTCCGCCAGACGTACGCGACCGCGGGCGGGATCAGCACCGCGGGAAAGAGCTTCGCGGCAATGCCCACGCCCAGCGACGCGAAGCCCAGCCGGTTGCGGCCGGCGAGGATCGCGGCCAGGCCGGTGACCGTGAGCGCGGCAGGCCACATGTCGTAGCGGTAGATCACCACGGAGCCGAGCACGAGCGGCGCGAGCGCGAAGAACCCGAGCGCGGCGGCGAGCCGGCGTGGCGAGGCGCGCAGCGACTGCAGCGTCCAGGCCATCGCGAGGAGCGTCCCCGCGGCGAGGAGGCCGACCAGGATCTGGAACTCGCGTTCGTAGCGCAGGTAGCCGGGCCGGTCCACGGCCGGGAGCAGGAACACCGGGAGCGCGCCGGGTGGGTACTCGATCCGGAAGTCGCGGTACGGCACCTGGCCATGCGTCATCTCGAGCCCGTAGCGGTGGTACTCGATCGTGTCTCTGATCAGCCGGTGTTGGTAGAAGCCGAAATGGAGCAGCGTGAACGAGACGAGGAAGAGCCCCAGGGCCGCGTAGACGACCCGCCAGGGCTCAGTCGACGCCGACCAGCTCCGGGCGAGGACGTTCACGCGTCTCCGTGACAGGCGCCGGCTCGCGCCGCGCGACCGGTGCGAGCACCGTGAACGCGGCGAACGGGAAGAACCATGGCAGGTACAGGTAGAACCAGTGCGTCAGCACGAGCTCGAAGCCGAGCAGGAGCGCGGCGGTGAGCGCGGCGAGCTGGAGCGGCGACTTCCGGCGCGGCAGGAAGTACGCCGCGATCGAGCCGACGATGAGCAGCCCCTCGAGCACCCACTGGAGCACGTGCAGGTCGGGCAGGCCCGCGTGGTACTGCCGCCAGTCCCAGATCGAGAACGGCGAGTCGCGCCGGATCTGCCAGCTGACGGTTCGTCTCCAGAACTCCTGCGCGGCCGCGATCGGGTGCGGCTCGAGGAAGAGGATCGAGAACGCGACCACCGTCGCGACGAGGAAGCCGGCGACGAAGACGGCCTTCGAGCGCGGCCGGCGGAACGCGTCCGGGTAGGAGGCCCAGAGCGGCGCCACCAGCAGCGGCGCGAACTTCGTCCAGCCGGAAAGTGCGACCGCCGCCCCGCGAGCGAACGGCGAGGTCACGAGCCAGAACCCCCAGATCAGGAAGAGCGGGGGTAACGCGTCGTTGGTGTTCGAGGCCGAGACGTACTCCGTGAACGGGTAGGCGGCCCAGGCGAAGGCGAGCGTCGCCGCGAGCCGGGTCCCGCCGAACCGCAGCCCGACGAGCGCGAGCCCGAGCAGGCACAGCAGGTCGAAGGCGATCGATGCGAAGTGCGCGGCGGGAAGGTCGTCCCATTTGCCGGTCCAGCCGAGTGCGAGGTACCCGGGCAGGTAGGCCTCGTAGGCGACCGGCCCGTAGGTGTCTCCCTGAGGGTCGGCCGACTCGCAGCGTCCGTTCGTCTGGATCCGGTTGCGGATCTCGCCGTCGGTGTCCGCCGGGCCGCACGCCTTCAGCGTCTCCTCGACCGGGAAGTGGCCGTACGGCGACTGGCCGTGCCAGATCCGGTCCGCGCCGACGACGCCCGAGTAGCCGACGTCGATCACGTTCGACGACTGCACGTTCAGGCCCACGCGGAAGCCGGCCGCGAAGACGGTCGCCGCGGCGAGCAGCCACACCGGCCAGACCGGGACCGTGCCGGTGCCGAGACGTCCCCGCCAGGCGCTCCAGACCATGCGGCCGAGGAGGTAGAGCATCGGCGGGTAGACGAGCGGCATGCTCGTGAAGACGTCCCCGCGGTTGAAGTACCAGAGCGAGACCGAGAACGAGAGCAGCGCGAGCAGGTCGAGGTTGCGCATGCTCAGCGGCCGGCGCAGGTCGGCGAGCCCCAGGAAGAAGAGCGCGCAGAAGCCGAGCCAGATCGCCGTGCTGTTGATCTCCTTGCCTCCGAACGCGCCGGGGTAGCCGCGCGCCATCTTCCAGGCGACCTGCGGGCCGGTCCAGGCGTCGGTGACCGCGCCGCTGTGGTCGTCGACGTGACCGGTCGCGATCTCGCCTGCCTTGCCCCACCAGACGTTCACCGTCCAGATCCCCGCCTGGTACGTGGTCTCGGTCGTGCGGCCGGTCCGCGGGTAGCGGCGGAGCCAGGCGGCGACCTTGCCGTCCTGGAGGAAGATCCGCGTCACCTCCGCCTTCGCCAGGCGCGGCTCCGTGGGGAAGAGCTTCTTCGGAGCTCCTGCTGTCGAGGCGGCCGCTGGAAGCGCGAGCGCCAGCGCCAGGACTAGAGCGGGCGCGGCACGCGGAATGACCACAGCTTGTTGCCGACGAAGTTCAGGGGCGTCACGAGGGCGATCGCGATCGCCTGGGACAGGACCTTGTCGACTCCGAGGCCGATCAGCGCGCTCAGCAGCAGCAGGTTCACGCCGTAGGCGATCGTCGCCACGACGAGGAACCGGAGCCCCTGCCAGCCAACGTGGCCGCGCTGCGCGTGGAAGGTCCAGAGCCGGTTCCAGATGTAGTTGTTCGTCACGGCCACCACGAAGGAGCACGTCGCCGCGAGCGCGTAGTGGAAGCCGGCGCCCTTCAGCAGCGCCGTGTAGACGACGAGGTTGACGACGTAGCCGCTCAGGCCGACGAGCGAGAACTTGGCGAGCTGCACCCAGTTGTGCGGCTCGCTCAGCGCACGACCGGCGCGGGTGCGCTGTAACGCGGCGGTGCGCGAAAAGGCCATAGGCGCGCGAGACTAGCGGACGCGAAAGCCGCTCTCGCCGCTTGGCTCCTGGGCTTCTGCATCGACTTCGTCGACGCGCGCGCCTGACGGGCCGCGGCTGCACCAGTCCACCATCGAGCGGACGCGCTCCTCGTCGCCCTCGAACACCGCCTCGACGCTTCCGTCCTCCGCGTTGCGGATCCAGCCGGCCAGGCCCAGCGACTCCGCCCGCGCCCGTGCCTCCGCTCGGAAGAAGACGCCCTGGACGCGGCCGCGGATCCGGACGTGGGTGCGGGTCATCCCGCGTACCCCTCCTCGCCGACGAGCGGCACGAAGCGGCACGGCACCGAGTGGACGACCGCCGGTCCCTCCGGGCTGCGGACGATCACCTCGAGGCGCTGCGCGCGCGGGCCCCCGACCGGGACGACGAGGCGGCCGCCGGGACGAAGCTGGTCGTACAGCGTTTCCGGCAGCCCGGGTGCCGCGGCCGCGACCGCGATCCCGTCGAACGGCGCGCGGTCGGGGACGCCCAGCGTCCCGTCCCCGTCGAGCACGTCGACCCGGTCGTAGCCGGTCGCGGCGAGGTTGGCGCGCGCCTGCTCGGCCAGCTCCGGGATCCGCTCGATCGTGACGACGTCTGCGCCAAGCTCGGCGAGCACCGCCGCCTGGTAACCGGAGCCCGTGCCGACGTCGAGCACCGCGTTCCCGGGGTGGACGCCGAGCGCCTCGCAGATCCGCGCGACCATGTACGGCTGCGAGATCGTCTGCCCGTTGCCGATGGGCAGGGCCGCGTCGTCGTAGGCACGCCGCCGCTGCCGTTCCGGCACGAAGCGCTCCCGCGGCACCCGCGCCATCGCGCCGAGCACGTCCTCGTCGACGATGTCGCGCGCCCGCAGCTGGCGCTCCACCATTTCGAGGCGCTCTTCAGGCGGCTGCATGGGCGGCGCGCCCGACGCCGAGGTGCTCGAGCACGAGCGGGGCGAGGTCGACGATCCGCCCCGGAACCGCACCGTCGAGGCCGACGGTCAGGATCGGCACCTCCGAGTCGCCCGCCTCGAGCGAGCCGTGGCTGCCGCCGCCGAGGTGGCTCCGTCCGGCGAGATCGGCGAGCTCGACCCCGAGCGGCGGCGAGACGATCAGCTCGCCGGCGTTCGGGTTGCCGAGCGCCGCCCAGGCCCGCTCGAGCGCGTCGGGCTGGTCGAGGATGCTCGCGTCGCCGGTCGTCGACCAGCCGCCGGACCTGGGCGCGAACCGGAGCTCCTCGCCGTCCCGGCGCGCCACGGCCTCCGCCTCCTCGCGGTACAGGACGACCTCGGCCGCAGGGCTGCCGTCGAGCCGCCGAGCGAGCGCCGCCGGATCGTCGCCGTAGACCATCCCGGCCCGGTTCGACGCGGTCACGATCACGTTCTCCAGGTCCGAGAAGCTCGACTGGAGCGTGGCCACGCGGTCGACCTGCGTCTGCCCGTGGTCCGAGCAGACGATCACCGCGTAGCGCTCGAGGAACTCGTCCGGCCCGCCCGCGGCTTCGATCAGCGCCCCGATGGCCGCGTCGCTGCGCGCGAGCGCCTCCTGCGTCCCGCCCGGGCCGAGCGCGTGCGAGGCGAAGTCGTAGTCGGGGAGGTAGAAGAACAGGAAGTCGAACCCGTCGCGGGTCACGAGCCAGCGGCCGACCGCGCCGGCGTACGCGTCGATCGACCCCACCGAGCGCCCGAGGAACGCGACCGGAGCCCCGGTCACGTCCGACTCGAAGAGGTTGTAGAAGAAGAAGCGCTTCGGGCCGTAGGCGGGGCGGGTCGCGCCCGGGAGCATCGGCCGGTGGGGCGTGCGGCCGCGGTAGCAGGTGACGTTGACGGCGGCCGCGGTCAGGCCCGCGTCCTCGACCGCCTCGTAGATCGTCACCGCGTCGCGGTTGAGGTGCTGCTCGCTCATGTTGAAGATCGCGTCGAGAATCGAGCGCCGCGTGCCGGCGGCCCGGATCGCCGCGAAGGAGGAGCCGTACTCGACGACCCGCCGCTCGCCGCGGTGGTACCAGACCAGGTGCGGGATGTGGTGCACGTCGGGGTGCGCGCCGGTGGCGATCGAGGAGAGGCACACCGGCGTCAGCGACGGGAACGTCGAGACCCCGCGGCCGTAGCGGCCGTGCGCGGCGAGGAAGCTGAGCGCGGGAGCGACGCCGTCGTCGGCCGCCGCCTCGAAGACGTCCGGTGTCAGGCCGTCGATGACGACGAGGATCAGCTTCTTGCCCGCGGCCATCAGTCGCGCGCGAGGCTGCGAAGCCCGGCGTAGCGCCCGGGACGCCGGCGACGGGCTCGCGCCGCCATGCCCGGGAGGGCGACGGCTTCGACGAAGCCGAGGAACGGCACGAACGCGAGCGCCGCGACCCCGAGCGACGCGAGGAAGAGGAGCACGGCGGTGCCTCCCCGCGTGCCGCCGCGGCCGAGCGCGCCGGCGACGACGGCCGCGCCGGTCAGCGTGCCGAGCACGCCGCCGACCGCACCGGCGATCGCCTCGCCCCAGCCGCCGATCGCCCAGTAGCCGAGCGCAGCGGCAGCCGCGGCAGCCCCGATCGCGACCGCTCCGACGATCGCGCGGCGCGGGGCAAGCAGCGCGGCGGATGCGCCGCCGATCGCGATCCCGAGGCCCAGCGAGAGGCCGATTCGGTACCACTCCCACATCTCGGAAGGAGTCTAGAGCCCGGATCCGGCCTGCTGGTTTGGCGCTTGGTTTGCAGGGAAAAATAGGACTCCGTCCGATGAGCAGCGACTCCCGCCCATTGCTCGTGTTCTTCGCCACGGCCCGCTCGGGCCCGGCGAGGCGCATGGAAAGCCTCCTCGCGCACGTCGCGCGCAAGGAGCGCGATCGCCTGCGGGTGACGGAGATCGACATCGACAAACAGCCCGAGCTCGCCCAGCGATTTCGCGTCACGACCGTCCCGACGCTGGCGCTCGTGAAGGACAAGCGCGTCGTCGGCCGGCTCGAGGGCCGGGTGAGCGCGCCGCGCATCGAGCAGCTGCTCGAGGCGCACCTCGAAGATCTAGCCGCCTGATTCGAGGCGCCGGATCACGGCGAGCCCGAACTCGGCAGCGCGCGCGCCGTCGATCACGCGGTGGTCGAACGTGACCGAGACGTAGCCGACCGGGCGCGGCACGACCTCCCCGTCGCGGACGACCGGGCGCTCGGCGACGCGGCCGATGCTGAGGATCGCGACCTCGGGATGGTTGACGAGCGGCGTGGTCAGCAGGCCGCCGAGCTTGCCGGCGCTCGTGACCGTGAACGTCGACCCGCGCAGCTCCTCCGGCTTGAGCGTTCCGGCCCGCGCGGCGTCGGCAAGGCGTTCGACTTCCTGCGCGAGCTCGTCCTCGTCGCCCGTGTCGCAGTCGCGCACGACAGGAACGACCAGGCCCTGGTCGGTCTGCACGGCGACGCCGAGGTCGTAGCGGTCGAGGTAGACGATCTCGTCGCCCTCGAGCCGCGCGTTCAGCTCGGGGAACTCCTTCAGGCTCTCGGCAGCCGCCTTGAGCGCGCGGGCCACGAGGCGCCGAAGGTCGACGTTGCCGAAGTCGCACTCCTCGACCCAGGTGACGGCGGGCACCTCCTGGTGCGCGCGGACCATGTGGTCGGCCACGAGCCGGCGCACCCCGCGGAGCGGCTCCCGCCGTCCCTCCTCGACATGTCCCGGGGACAGCCCCCCGGCCGCGGCCGCGCGGCGCACGTCCTCTTCCGTCACCCGCCCCTGTGGACCGGTTCCCTCGACAGCTGCGAGCTCGACGCCGAGCTCTGTGGCCATGCGCCGGACGAGCGGCGTAGCCCGGACCCGGCCCTCCGGGACCGGGCCGGAGGACCGTCCCCCCGACGTGTCCGAAAGAGCTCCCGGGGACTGTCCCTGCGACTGCACCTGTTGTGCCGACCCGTCCTCGCCGATGACGACCAGCACCGTTCCGACGGGCACGATCTCGCCCTCGGCGACGAGGATGCGCGCGACCTTCCCACCCGCCGGCGATGGGATCTCGACCGTCGTCTTGTCGGTCTGGACCTCGACGAGCGGGTCGTCCTCGGCGATCTCCTGGCCCTCGGACACGAGCCAGCGCGCGATCTCTCCTTCCGTCAACCCCTCGCCGAGGTCGGGCAGCTTGAACTCGTACGCCACGGTCGCGGAATCTAGATGACGCGCTGGCCCTGGGCGTCGAACGCCTCGAGCCGCGCGGACTCCGCGGGCGTCCCCGGGTAGTCCGAGCGGAACATCGTGTACACGATGGCGTCGCGCGGCTCCCCACTGGGTCCGGGGTACAGCCGCCGGCGCAGCCGCGCCTCCTCGACGTACCCCAGCTTCTGCGGGATCCGCGCGCTCCTGGCGTTCTCTGGCTCGACGTGGATCTCGATCCGATCGACCTCGCAGACCTCGAAGCCGACCCGAGTCAGCGCAGCCGTCGACTCGGTGACGAGCCCTTTGCCCTCCTCGGAGGCCCGGATCCAGTAGCCGATCTCGAACGCGTCGTCTCCGACCCGCAGGTGGAACCCGCTCCCGCCGACGAGCTGCGACTCGTCCGGGGAGAACAGCGCGTAGACGAAGTTCTGTCCGAGGTCGAACTGGCCGCGGAACGTGCGCAGCAGCTCGACCTTCTTCTCGACCGTCTGCGGCTCCTCGTGCGCCCACGGCATCCAGGGCCGCAGGTGCTCGAGGCTCGAGTCGACGGCCTCCTTGAGCGCCGGCGCATCGCTCGGCTCGTAGCAGCGCACCACCAGCCGCTCGGTGACGATCCGGTACGGCGGGGCCTTCATACGCTACGCGTCGCAGGATCACGCCATTCGAACGCCGCTTTGGGACCCACGTCGGCGCCGTCCTGTCTCAGAACTCGAGGACTCTTTGAACTGCGTCCACCACGCGCTCGACCGACGGCATGTACGCGTCCTCGATCTGCCAGTACGGGTACGGGACGTCGTAGCCGGTGACGCGCACCACCGGAGCGCGCAGGTCGAGCATCGCCTTCTCCGCGAGGATCGCGGCGAGCTCGGCGCCGTAGCCGGCGGTTCGCGGCGCCTCCTGGAGAATCACCACGCGGCCCGTCTTCGCGGCGGCTGCCAGCAGCGCATCCTCGTCCAGTGGTTTCAGCGTGCGGATGTCGAGGATCTCCACCGACGCGTCGAGCGCGTCGGCGGCGGCCTCGGCGAGCGGCACCATCGCGCCGTACGCGACCAGCGTCACGTCGTCGCCCTCCCGCACGACCCGAGCCTCGCCGAGCGGCACGACGTGCTCGCCCTCCGGCACCTCGCCGCGCATCGTCCGGTAGTGCAGCTTCGGCTCGAGCATGACGACCGGATCGGGATCACGGATCGCAGCGGCGAGCAATCCCTTCGCGTCGGCCGGCGTCGACGGAATCGCGACCTTCACCCCGGGCGTGTGCACGTAGTAGGCCTCTGGTGAGTCGTCGTGGAGCTCGGGCGCCCGCACGCCGCCGCCGTACGGCATCCGCACGACGAGCGGAAACGCCATGGCGCCACCGGTGCGCCAGCGGTACCGCCCCACGTGCGTGATCAGCTGGTCGAGGCAGGGGTACGAAAACGCGTCGTACTGCATCTCGCAGACCGGCCGCCAGCCGGCCATGCACAAGCCGACCGCCGAGCCGAGGATCCCGGCCTCCGCGAGCGGCGTGTCGACGCAGCGCTCGGCCCCGAAGCGGTCGCGCAGCCCGGCGGTCGCCCGGAAGACCCCGCCCGCCCGGCCCACGTCCTCGCCCATCACCATCACGTCCGGGTCACGGTCGAGCTCGACGTGGAACGCGTCGTTGATGGCCTCCACCAGCGTCAGCTCAGCCACCGAGCACCCTCCGCAGCTCGGCGAGATCCGACTCGAACGACGCAGGTGGATCCGCAAACGCGTGCGAGAAGAGGAGCGACGGGTCCGCCGGAGGCTCGGCCTCCGCGGCCGCGATCCCCTCGCGCATCCGGTCCAGCGCCTCGGCACGCACGGCCTCGGCGGCTTCGTCGGAGAGCAGCCCCAGTCGCCGCAGGTAGGCCTCGTAGCGCCCGAGGCACTCGCGGCCTTTCTCCTCCTCGACCCGCTCGGGGTCGATGTACGCGGACGGATCGTCCGCGGTCGCGTGCGGCTCGGACCGGTAGGTGACCGCCTCGATGAAGGTCGGCCCCTCGCCGGCGCGAGCCCGCGCCACGGCCTCGCGGGTCGCCTCGTAGACCGCGAGCACGTCGGCCCCGTCCACGCGCACGCCGGGGATCCCGTAGCCGACGGCCTTGTCCGCCAGCGTCTCGGCCGCGGTCTGCGCCTCGAGCGGCGTCGAGATCGCCCACTGGTTGTTGTTGCAGAAGAGGACGAGCGGCGCGCGCATGACGGCGGCGAAGTTGGCGCCCTCGTGGAACGCGCCTTCCGAGGTCGCGCCGTCGCCGAAGTACGCGATCGCGCAGGCGCTCTCACCGCGCAGCTTCTTGCCCCAGGCGAGCCCCGCCGCGTGCGGCACGTGGGTCCCGATCGGCACGCAGATCGAGGCCACGTTGAACTCCAGCGGGTTCCACCAGCCGGCCGGGTGGCCGCGCCACCACGAGAGCGCCGTCGAGATCGGCATCCCGCGCAGGAGGCCGATCGCGGACTCGCGGTAGCTCGGGAAGATCCAGTCCTCGCGCTCGAGCGCGTAGACCGACCCCGCCTGCATCGCCTCGTGGTTCCAGAAGATCGCGTAGGTGCCGATCCGGCCCTGGCGGTGGTAGACGAGCGAGCGCTCGTCGTAGGTGCGCAGCCGCACCAGCCACCGGTGCAGCTCCAGCAGGTCGTCCCCGGAGAGCCCTTCGACCTCGCCGTCCGGAACGGCCTCGCCGTCGCCGATCACGCGTCGAAGATCCCGCTCAGCAGGGAGAACCTGAGCCATCGGCCGGAATCTACCGCGTGTGCCTGGCGACGACCGACCAGACGGTCACGACGAACCGTGGGGCCGCGGCCCGCTCCGCGTGCTTGGCACAGACGTCAGGCACGTGGAGCGGGCACGCCAGGCGGGCCCGGGGAAAGTCTCAATTCGCATCGTCCAGCTCGCGAAGGATCTCGTCGCTCCAGCGCACGAAGGCGCGCCCCTGCGCGAGCCCCCAGCGCAGCGTCACGTAGCCGAAGTACGAGTGCGGGTCGTCGCGGATCAGGGTCTCGATCTCGCGGTACTCCTCGAGCGTGCGCACGACCTCGGCCCGCCTCCGCTCGATGTGCCCGACGAGCGCCTCCTTGCTCATCAGCCCGCCGAAGAAGACCTTCAGTAGGAACGGGCTCCGCGAGCCGCGCTCCTCGATCGGCGCCTCGAGCCATTCGTGGAACGCGCGCTGGCCCTTTCGCGTGATGCGGTAGACCTGCTTGTCGGGGCGGCGCTGCTGGGTCACGCGCCGCGTCGTCGCATAGCCGCCCTCCACCAGGCGCGGGAGGACGCCGTAGACGTGGCTCTTCGCGGCCGTCCAGACGTAGCCGACGCCGGCTTCGGCCGCCTTCTTCAGCTCGTACCCGGAGCGCGGGCCGAACGAGAGCAGCCCGAGCACGGCGAACTCCGTCGTCGAGAGGCCGGCGGCCTTCCGCGTTGTCGTCGCCACGCCCGCAGCATATAGTCCGGTCAGGACTATTCCAACGCGCACCAATGCTGCTGGCCCTCCTGATCGGTCTCCTTGCCCACGGCGGCCCCACGAAGCCGGTCGTGGTGGGACCGCGTCAGACGGCGAGCCCGGCCCCGGTCTACCGTTTCGTCTCGCACGAGCGCGGCGCGAAGCTCTCGTTCCGGTGCGCGTTCGACCGCCCACGGCTCCACCGGTGCGCCGCGCGCTACCGGCAGCGGCTCGCGGTCGGGCGTCACGTGCTCCGCGTCCGGGCGGTCGACGCCGCCGGCCGCAGGAGCGCGCTCACACGGGTGGTCGTGCGCGTGGTCAAGGGGCCTCGGCTCCGGGAGATCGAGGTCGGCGGACGACCGTTCTCGCTCGCCGAGGCTGCGGGCTCGCTCTGGATCGCCGACTTCCTCACCGGCACGGTCGAGCGGCTCGACCCCGCGACGAACCGCGTCGTCGCGCGCATCCAGGTCGGCGGGTCGCCCTACGGCCTCGCCGCGGGCGGCGGCTCCGTCTGGGTCGGCAACTACAGCAGCGACTCGATCGCGCGGATCGACACCGCGACCAACCAGGTCGTCGCGAGAATCGCCGTCGGCGACCAGCCGATCGGGATCGCCTACGACGGCTCGGACAACTCGGTCTGGGTCGCGAACTTCGGCGACCACGCGGTGACGCACATCGACGCGGTCACGAACGCCGTCCGCGCGCACGCGATCGTCCCGGGCGAGCACGAGGACGTCGCGCTCGGGTTCGGCTCGGTCTGGATCCCGAGCGAGGAAGGCTGGCTGACCCGGCTCGACCCGGCGACGCTCACGGTGCAGGCGACGATCCCGGTCGCGGCCGACCCCGACTTCGCGCTCGTCGCGGCCGGGTCGGTGTGGACGACCGCGTACCGGGGCGCGGCACTCTCGAGAATCGATCCCGCCACGAGCACGGTGGCCGCGACGCTGGCCGTGCGCCAGGGCCTACAGGGTGTCGAGTTCGACGGGAGGGACTTCTGGGCGGCGAACTACGACGACGACACGCTCGTCCGTCTGGACCCCGCGACCGGGCGGTCGCACGGCACCTGGTCGACCGGCAGCGGGCCCCGGGACGTGCTGCTCGCCTTCGGGAGCGTCTGGGTCGCGAACTCCCGCGCCTCGACGGTCCTCCGCCTAGAGCCATAGTCACTCCTAGCGATGCCTCACCCCGCCCTGGCCGGAGCCCGGGCGACCACGGCGACGACGGCCACGGCGGCAACTGCCGCCAGGACGCCGACCAGCTCGAGCCCGAACCCGCCGTGCAGCGGCGCCCCCGCGGCGAGGACGACCAGCGCGGCCAGCACCGCGCCGCCGATGCAGCACGCCGCGATCGCGAGCACGCGGCGGATCAAGACCTCCCACTCCGACCACGCTGCGACTCGCGGCTCGATCGACCACCAGGCCAGCTCTGCGGCGAGCAGGAAGCCGGCCGCGTAGGCGGGCATCCACGGATCGACGCTGCTCGAGCCGAGACCGACCCGGACGCCTTGCTCCGCGCCGAGGAACGCGATTCCGGCGGCCAGCGCGGCGCTCCACCTCGACGTGAGCCCGACGCCCAGCCAGAGCACGCCCGCACCCCCGAGGGCCAGCAGCAGGAGCCCTTCCGCCGAGGTGCCGGTCGGCCGGACGAAGGCGAGCACGGCCGCGACGGCCAGGGCGCAGAGCGCGGTGGCTAGGCGTGCACGACGCGGGCGTGGCGCTTGAATCTCCTCACCTCCTCCAGCGCGGATTGCATCGAGACGTCGCCGTCCCACTCGACGACCGGGACGCCCAGCCGCAGGTAGCGCGAGCGCAGCGCCTCGCGGCGCAGCAGCCAGAGCCTCCGAGCGAGCCGGTCGAGCTCGTCGCGCCCGGCCGGCGCAAACGGCACCGGCGAGATCTCGATCACGGCGAGATCGAAGCCCCGCGCGCGGAGGTCGAGCAGCGACCCCACGGCCCGCTCGTCCAGGAGCGGCGAGAGCGCGAGCACCAGGGCCTCGGGCGGCAGGGCGCGCACGGGCAGGAGGTCGATGTCCTTCCACGCGTAGCTGAGGAAGATCTCCGCGTCGAGCAGCGAGTCGAGGATCCGGTAGACCTGGACGGTGCCGCTCGAGACGTGCAGCCAGTTGATGACGCCGCCGAACGAGACGAGGCCGACGCGGTCCTTCTCGCGCAGGTAGTGCGTGGCGAGCGAGGCGGCAGCGCTCACCGCGAGGTCGAGCGTCCCCTCGCCGCGCTGCCTCGCCTCGAGGAAGGTGTCGAGGAAGATGACGACGTCCGAGTTCCGCTCGGGGTGCGTCTCGGTCACCCAGGGCTCGCCGCGCCTCGCGGACGCGCGCCAGTTGATGCGGCGCACGCGGTCGCCGGGGACGAACGGGCGCAGGTCGGCGAACTCGATGCCCTCACCGCGGGACCGCGGGACCTGGCTGCCCGCGAATGCCTGCGTCTCGATGGGGCGAAGCAGCCCGCGGAGCGCCTCCCCGCGCGGGTAGACCTTCAACGGGTGCGGCCGCTCGAGCCGCCTGTCGTGCACGAGCAGCCCGAAGACGTCCGGCGAGCGGAGCACGAAGTCGCCGACGAGATACCCGCCCCAGCGATCGCAGCGAAGCGTGAAATCGAGCTCCTGGCGCGCATGCCAGTCGAGCGCGACGATCCGCGGGTTCGCCTCCCCGACCACCAGGCCCTCGGGGAGGTCGAGCAGCACCTCGAGACGGCCGACGGGCCGCTCGGTTCGAAGGATCAGCGTCGCCTCGACCGTCTCGTCCTCGAGCGCTCGCTCGCGGTCGAGCTCGAACGCGGCGCCCTCGAGCTTCGGCTCGGACGCCAGCGAGAGACCGAGGACCAGGACGAGCGCGAAGGGCGCCGCGAGCGCGGCGAGCTCGGGCCGGCCGGCGACGAGCGCCCCGAGCAGGCCGAGCCCCGCCAGCGCGGTGTACGCGCCGAGCTTCGGCGTCGCCGCGCGGTTCATTCGGCGGCGGGCTCGGGCTCCGGCTCGGCTCTCGGCGTCGGCACCCGGTCGAGCAGCTCGACCACGATGTCGTCCGGCCGGAGCCGCTGCACCCAGAGCTCGGGGCGCAGCGAGAGCCGGTGCGCCAGCGCGGGCACGGCGACGGACTTGACGTCGTCGGGCGTCACGTAGTCACGGGCGTCGAGCGCCGCGCGGCAGCGCGAGAGCTTCAGCAGCGCGAGCGAGCCGCGCGGGCTCGCGCCGACCTGGACGCCGGAGGCGCTGCGCGTCGCCGCGACGAGGTCGACCATGTAGAGGCCGACGCTGCGGTCGACGTGCACGTGCTCCACGGCCTCCTGCATCTCCAGCAGCTCGTCGCGCCCGACGACCGCGTCGAGCTCGATCTCGTCCGCCGCGCGCTCCAGCCGGCGCTCGAGCACGTCCCACTCCTCGTCGCGCCCCGGATACCCGACCCCGATCCGGAGCAGGAAGCGGTCGAGCTGCGCCTCCGGCAGCGGGTAGGTGCCCTCGTACTCGATCGGGTTCTGCGTCGCGAGCACGAGGAACGGCCGCGCCAGCGGACGCGTCGCCCCTTC
Organism: Gaiellaceae bacterium; assembly: GCA_036518855.1. Classification (GTDB taxonomy): domain Bacteria; phylum Actinomycetota; class Thermoleophilia; order Gaiellales; family Gaiellaceae; genus AC-32. The sequence continues at coordinate 34,204 of DATDMJ010000003.1, forward strand.
GATCGTGACCTGCCGCTCCTGCATCGCCTCGAGCAGCGCCGCCTGCGTCTTCGGCGGAGCGCGGTTGATCTCGTCCGCGAGGAGGAGGTTGGTGAAGATCGGCCCGGGCCGGAACTCGAAGTCGGAGTCGCGCTGGTTGAAGATCGACGCGCCCGTCACGTCGGAGGGCATCAGGTCCGGCGTGAACTGGATCCGCGTGAAGCCGATGCTCGTGACCTGCGCAAACGCCCGTGCGATCAGCGTCTTGGCCAGCCCGGGGAAGTCCTCGATCAGGACATGGCCGTCCGCGAGCAGCCCGAGGAGGACGAGCTCGAGCGCGTCGCGCTTCCCGACGACCGCGCGCTCGACCTCCGTGAGAATCCGGTCGGCGCGGTCGGCGAGCTCCGAGATGGTCACTGGATCTCCTCCAGCCTGGCCACGACGCGCTCCAGCGCCCCCGGCTCGAGGCCGGGCCGGTAGCGGTAGTCCGGCTCGTCACGGTCCGGGCGGACGATCTCCCAGAGCTCCTCGCCGCATGCCTCCTCCACGCGCGGATCGCCCGAGTCGAGCCGCAGGCCGCGTCGTTCCGCGAGACGCTGCTCGGCCACCTCGCGCAGAACCGGTCGCAGCCGGTAGTGGAGGTCGAACGCCGTCGTCGACGCCATGGAGACCAGCCGCTCCGTCCGCTCGAGGTCTGGGGGCCGCACCGAGGGGCGCTCCTCGCGGTCGAGGGCCTCGACCAGAGCCGAGCGCTCCTCCACCGGGTATGCGCGGCGAACCGCCAGGATCGCCGCCAGGAGCGCGACCGCGCCGACCGTCAGCACGTAGACGTCCAGCTCCAGCTCGCGGCGACCGGGCTCGAGCACGCGCGCGACGATCAGGGCGCCGCTCGCGAGGGTCGCACCGAGCGCGACGCCGGCGAGCAGCTGCTTCACGCCGCCACCCTTCCGTGCTCCAGCTCGGCGCGGAGGCCGACCAGCGCCTCGATCGCCTGGTCCTTCATCGAAGCGTCGACGTCGTGCGGGCTGAACTTCGCCCGCGAGAAGAGCTGCGTCATCCGCTTGACCGCGAACGCGCTGACGCTGAGCTTGTCGAGTGCGCGCTCCATGTACTCCAGCGGCGCCTCGGACTCCTCGCGCGGCACGCCGTACGCCGCGAAGGTTTGCTCCATCCGCGCGTAGGCGCGGATCACGGCGCGGCGCGGATCCGGGTCGGCGCGGAGGTCGTCGAGCGAGTCCGCGAGCACCTCGTCGAGCGCGGCCGCGAGCTCCGCCTCCTGGGCCCACGCGTCGCCGCCTCGCCGCTTGCGGATGTAGACCGTCAGGCCGGCGCCGACCAGGCCGAGGATGATTCCGCCGACCACCGCGGCCGACACCCACCTGAACTGGGCGTGGAACGCAGGCGTCGCTCCCTTCCGCGGGTGGCTGGTCGTCACCGATCGGCCCTGGCTCGAATGCGATGTCTGCGCGCCGATGTGGAGCCGCTGGCCGAGCCGATCCTTGTTCAGGTAGACGGCCGCCGCGAGGAGTCCGCACATGATCCCGATGCTGATCAGCGTGTGCAGCCAGTTCGTCTGCTTGTCCAGGAGCTTCTGGTGGCGGCCCTGCGCCATCGCCCAGATGACGACCATCGCGCCGATCGGGAACAGCACGAGCATCGCGCTCGCGATGTAGTCGATGAACAACGTGGGCGGGTGCGGCGTCGACGCGGGAGTGGCGCCGCCAGGCCGGTGCGCGTGGCTCGCGACGGCGACGACCGCGAGCAGCGCGGCCAGCGCGATCCCACTCATCGCCAGCCGCGTGCCGCGCGTCATGGCAGAACCCTAGATGAGCACGCGCACCGCGCTGCGCTCGGCCTCGAAGACCGCCTCCGTCACGTCGCCGAGGTCCTCGCCGTCGACCTGCAACGGGAGTGGGCGGTCGCAGGTGACCTCGATCCGGTCGAGGTCGTGGCCGTAGAGGACGCCGTCCGGCTTCCCGCCGCTGCCGAGGATGTAACGGAGCAGCCTCGGCACCGTCCGGGGGGTGACGCGCACGGGCGCGGCCAGGTCGAGGCCGAGCTCGAAGCTTGCTTCCCGCGCGATGTGGATCCGCCGCGCGCCCGCGTACGTGTAGGGATCGGTGTTCGCGACGAGGACGAAGGCAGCGCGACCCAGGCCTCCGATCTCGAGCACCGGATCGAAGCGGCCGAAGCGACCGCCGACGAATGCGAGCGCCTCGGAGATGAAGGCCAGATCGCCCGGCCGACGGCCGTCGTCGCGGCGCCCGAGCCGGTCGACGCGCCTGATCAGCTCGGCGTCGAACCCGATCCCCGCAGCGAAGGCGAACCGACGGCCGTTCACCCGGCCGAGCGAGATCGTGCGCGACCGGCCCTCCGACAACGCGGCCGCGAGCTCACGCGCGGCCCGCACCGGGTCTCGCGGGAGCCCAAGCGCGCGGGGGAGCACGCTCGTCCGCCCGCCGGGCAGGAAGCCGACGGGCACGTCCGCGGAGAGCCCGTTCAGCGCCTCGTTGAAACCGCCGTCGCCGGAGAAGACGACGAGCGCATCCGCGTCGACGACCGCCTCGGCGAGCTCGACGCCGTGCCCGGGCCGCTCGGTGAGGAGCGTCGTCACCTCGGCGCCTCGTGCGAGCTCCAGCTCGACGGTGTGGACGCGCTCCTGCGTCACCTCGCTCGCGTACGGGTTGACGATCAGCGTCACCTCCATAATCAGCGAGCATGCCACGACTCGACCACACGGCTTTCGAGACGCCAGATCCCGACGCGACGGCCTCGTTCTACGAGCGCGTCTTCGGCGCGCGGATCGTCGAGGCGGACGGCCACCCGGTGATGGCGTACGTCGGCAACACCGGCTTCGCGTTCCACGAGACTGGCGGCCCGGGCGACCACGTCGGCGTGCGGGTCACGGACGACGAGCGCGAGGAGCTCAAGCGCCGCCTCGACGAGCAGGGCGTCGACTGGAGGGAGCGCGACCACGGGATCGCGAAGGGCGTGTTCTTTCGCGACCCGGACGGCCGGTTGCTCGAGGCGATCACCTACGACCCGGGCGACGACCCTCGCCGGCCATGAGTCGGACCGCGGTGGTCGTGCACGTCCCAGAGGCGGAGCCGCTCGTCGGCGAGCTCCGTCTCCGCCACACGTACGACGCGCCGGCGGGGATGCCGGCGCACGTGACGCTGCTGTTCCCGTTCGTGCCGGCGTCGAGCCTGAGCCCGGAGGTCGAGGCGCGGCTCGCGGACATCGTCGGCGAGGTCGAGGCCTTCGAGCTCACGTTCGCCCGAACCGCGCGCTTCCCCACCGTCCTCTACCTCGAACCGGAGCCCTCGGAGCCGTTTGCCGCGCTGACCCGCGCGCTCGTGACTGCATGGCCCGAGCATCCGCCCTACGAAGGCGCCGTCGACGTGGTGATCCCGCACCTGACCGTCGCCGAGTCCGAGGACGGCGAGCTCCTCGACGGGCTCGCGATGCAGGTCGAGCCGCGCCTTCCGCTCGAGGCGCGCGTCAGCGAGGCGAAGCTGTTCGAAGAGGACGCGGCCGGCCGCTGGCACGAACGGTCGCGGGTGCCGCTCGCGCGATGACTACGCCGGGCGCTTAGGCGCCGGCGGCGCTACGGCGTCGCGTAGCCCCGCATGCCGTCGAGCAGCTGCGCGTAGAAGCGGTCCGCGAGCCCGTCGGTGTCACGGCCCGGCTGGAGCCATGTGTACGCCCAGTTCGCGGCCGAGAGCGCGAGCAGGGCGGCGGTCGAGTCGTCGAGGTCGCTGCGGAGCTCGCCGAGCTCGCGGCCCTCGCGGAAGAGCGCCCGGATCCGCTCCTCGTACCGCCGCCGCTCGACGACGATCTCGTCGCGCCGCTCGCCCTCGAGGTAGCGCCACTCCTGGACGAAGACCGTCGCCACGTCGAGCTGGTCGGCAACCACACGGAGGTGCGAACGAAGTGCGCGCCGGATCTTCTCGGTCGCCGGGATCTCCTCCGGGATCGCGTCGAGGCCGGCATGGAACGCGCGGGCGCCCTCGACCATCGTCTCGTAGAGGAGGTCCTGTTTCGACTGGATGTGGGCGTAGAGCGAGCCTTTCTGCACGCCCATCGCCTCCGCGATCTCGCCGATCGAGGTGCCGTGGTAGCCCTTCTCGGCGAAGAGCCTCGCAGCCTGGCGAGTCAGCTCGTTTCGCCTCGTGGACACGGTGGTACCCTAACGACCGTTCGGTATGGCGCAGCGCGAAGACGAATTCCTCGAGTACGTCCAGTCCGGCGGCCAGGTCGAGGTCGACGACTGGATGCCCGACGAGTACCGCGCGCGCCTGCGCAAGTTCATCGAGATGCACGCGAACTCGGAGCTCATGGGCGTGCTCCCCGAGCGCGAATGGATCCTCCGAGCGCCGACGCTGCAGCGGAAGCTCGCGCTCACCGCGAAAGTGCAGGACGAGGTCGGCCACGCGCAGTTGATCTACCGCGTCGTCGAGGACCTCGGCAAGCCGCGGGAGCAGTGTCTCGAGGACCTGATCTCCGGCAAGTCGAAGTTCCACAACGTCTTCCACTACCCGACCAGAACCTGGGGCGACGTCGGCGTGATCGCGTGGCTCGTCGACGCCGCCGCGATCATCAGCCAGAAAGCGCTGCTCAAGTGCTCGTACGCGCCCTACGCGCGGATCATGAAGAAGATCTGCTGGGAGGAGTCGTTCCACATCCTCCACGGCCGCGACGTGATCCTGACGCTGATGAACGGCACCGACGACCAGCGCGAGCTGGTGCAGGAGGCGCTCGACCGGTGGTGGGGCCCGCTGATGCAGTTCCACGGCAACCCGATCCCGGCCGAGACTGACCCGATGGTCGTCTGGCGGATCAAGAGCCAGGGCAACGACGAGGCGCGCCAGCAGTTCCTCGACGGCTACGTCCCGCAGATCTGGGAGCTCGGGCTGACGGTGCCGGACCCCGAGCTCCGCAAGGACGAGGAGAGCGGCCGCTGGCACTACACCGAGCCCGACTGGGACGAGCTGATGAGCGTCGTCACGGGGCACGGGCCGAAGACGGACGACCGGCTCGACCTGCGCCGGCGCGCGCGCGAGAACTCGGCGTGGGTCCGCAGCGTCCTGCTCGCGGCGTGATCTACGAAGTCTTTCGCCAGGAACGAAAGGGCCAGCCGTTTCAGCACGCGGGCTCGATCGAGGCCGCCGACGAGCGGTTCGCCGAGGCGTACGCGCGCGAGCAGTACGGCCGGCGCGGCGAGTCGGTGGCGCTGTGGGTGGTCGAGCGCGGGTCGATCATGCGGATCGACGAGTTCGTCGACGAGCTGAACCGCAACTACCACCGCGTCGACGGGTACCCGCTGAAGGAGAAGCTGAAGGAGGCGCGTGAGCGAGCGGGCACAGCTGCTCCTCGAGATCGCTGACGACGAGCTGATCCTCGGCTGGCGCGACTCGGAGTGGACCGGGATCGCGCCGTTCCTGGAGGAGGACGTCGCGTT
>DATDMJ010000004.1:0-27730 GCA_036518855.1 Gaiellaceae bacterium
GGAGGTCGACGACGCGCTCACGTACATCCGCTACCCGTTCGCGGACGACGCTGACGGCGGCATCACCATCGCGACCGCGCGGCCGGCGACCATCCTGGCCGACGTGGCGGTGGCGGTGGCGCCCGGCGACGCGCGGTGGTCGGGCGCGGTCGGCCGCGAAGTGGTCGTGCCGTTCGTGGAGCGCGTCGTGCCGGTGATCGAGGACGAGCGGGTCGACCCCGAGTTCGGCACCGGCGCGCTGAAGGTCACCCCCGGGCACGACCCGATGGACTTCGAGATCGGCCGTGCGCACAGCCTGCCCGAGCTGACGGTGATCGGTCCGGACGGCCGCATGAACGCCGAGGCCGGCGAGCTCGCGGGTCTGACCCAGGACGCGGCCGAGGAGCGCATCCTGGCCTGGATCAAAGAGCGAGACCAGCTCGTCAAGCGCGAGTCGTACCGGCATTCGGTCGCGCTGTGCGAGCGCTGCAACAGCCGCATCGAGCCGCTGATCTCCCTCCAGTGGTGGTGCCGGATGGAGGAGCTGAAGCAGCCCGCGCTCGCGGCGCTCCGCCAGGGCCGCGTCCGCTACCACCCGGAATCGCAGCACCGGTTCGCGATCGACTCGCTCGAGAACGCGCCGGACTGGAACATCTCGCGCCAGCTTTGGTGGGGTCACCAGCTGCCGCTCTGGGAGTGCCCCGACGGGCACCTGACGGTTGAGGAGGACGAGCCGTCCGCCTGCGCCGAGTGCGGATCAGCGCAGCTGACGCGCAGCGAAGACGTGCTCGACACCTGGTTCTCGTCGGCGCTCTGGCCGTTCGCGATCCTCGGCTGGCCGGAGACGACTCCCGAGCTCGAGGCGTGGTACCCGGGAACGCTGAACACGACCGCGCGCGAGATCATCAGGCTCTGGGAGAACCGGATGATCTTCTCCGGGCTCGAGCTGATGGGCGACATCCCGTTCGAGGCGGTGATCATCCATACGACGGTGCTCGCGGCGGACGGGCGCCGAATGTCGAAGAGCCTCGGGACCGGCATCGACCCGCTCGAGCTGATCGACGAGCACGGCGCCGACGCGACTCGCTACGGGCTGCTCAAGCTGACCTCGTCGCAGGACGTGCGCTTCTCCGCCGGCGCGCTGGAGGAGGGCCGCAAGCTCGCGAACAAGCTCTGGAACGTCGCGCGGCTGATCCTCGCTAACGCGGGCGACGCGAAGCCGGCGGAACGCCCGCGGGCGCTCGAGGAACGGTGGATCGCGCGGCGGCTCGACCGGGCGCAGGAGCAGCTGGACGCCCACTTCGCGGCCTTCGAGTTCTCGCCCGGTACGAGCGTGCTCTACCACGTGACCTTCGACGACTTCTGCGACTGGTACGCGGAGGCGATCAAGCCGCGGCTCTACCAGGGCGACGAGGACGCGCGTGCCACCGCCCTGGCGAATCTCGAGCGGCTGCTCAAGCTGCTCCACCCGGTGATGCCGCACGTGACCGAGGAGATCTGGTCGAGCCTTCCTGATCGGGAGACGCGCCTGATCGTCGCGACCTGGCCGGAGCCGACCGGGGCCGAGGCCGCCGTCGAGGAGGAGTTCGAGCCGATCCGCATCGCCGCGGAGGTGTTTCGGCGCTCGGGCGCCCGCGCGCCGCTCGCCAGGGACCAGCAGCGGATCTTCGATGCGGTCGTGAAGCCGGAGCGCGTCAAGGTCGACGGCGGCAACGTCGAGGCCGAGGTCGAGCGACTGCGTGGCGAGATCTCACGCGCGGAGGGCATGCTGGCCAACGAGGGCTTCGTCCAGAACGCGCCGGAAGACGTGGTCGAGGCGGAACGCGAGAAGCTGGAGCGCTACCGCCGCGAGCTCGATGCGCTCTCCAGTTGATTGGCTCGAATCGCTCTCGCCCTGGCCGGAGGAGTTCGGGCTGGGGCGGATGCGCGCGCTGCTGACCGAGCTCGGCGAGCCGCAGCGCGCCTTCCCCTCGATCCACGTGGTCGGGACGAACGGCAAGTCGACCGCGACGCGCCGTGCGGCCGCGTTCCTCCTGCGCGAGGGCCCGAGCACCGGCGCGTACACCTCGCCGCACGTCTCGGGCTGGAGCGAGCGGATCCAGGTCGACGGGGATGACGCCGACATCGAGGCGGCGCTGGCCCGGGTGCGCGAACCGGCCGAACGACTGGGCGCGACCCAGTTCGAGGTGCTCACGGCGGCCGCGTTCGCCGAGTTCGCCGACAGACGGGTGGACGTCGCCGTCGTCGAGGCCGGGCTCGGCGGGCGGCTTGACGCCACCAACGTCCTCGATGCGCGCATCGTCGTCCTCACCAACGTCGCGCTCGACCACACGGACGTGCTCGGTGAGACCCGCGAGCAGATCGCCGCGGAGAAGCTGGCCGTGGCGTCACCTGGCGCGACCGTCATCGTCGGCGAGCCGGAATGGGGCGCGACCCACGCGGAGGACGTGGGGCGGGCCGCAGCGGAGGCGTTCCTCGGCCGCGAGCTCGAAGGCGACGTCGAGATCTCGCTTCCGGGCCGCCTCGACGTCATCGGCGAGGACGTCTTCGCCGGCGCCCACAACCCGGCCGGGATCGAGTGGCTCCTGGAGCGTCTCCCGCGGGACGACTACGTGATCGTGGCGTCGATTCTCGCCGACAAGGACGCCGAGGCGATGCTGCGGCTCCTCGCGCGGGTCGGCGGGAAGCTCATCGCCACGTCGTCGCGCAGCGCCCGTGCGCTGCCTGCCGACGAGCTCGCCCGGGCGGCGACACCGTTCTTCGACGTCGTCGAAGTCGAACCGGACCCCGAACGAGCGCTCGATCGAGCAGCGAGCCCGGTCCTGGTGACCGGCTCGCTCTACCTGATCTCGGACCTCTCCGTCCGCCTCCAGGGCGTACCATGAGAAAACTCGGCGAGAAGCTGAGCGTCTTCGCGGTTGCCGCGCTCGTCGTCCTGACGATCGTCGGCCTCGCGTTTGCCGCCGGCTATCTCGTGGGGAAAGTCCTCCTTTGACGGGAGGGGTTGCGACGCTAGCGGACAACGGAATCTTCAACTTCTTCAGCTCCGGCACGTGGGCTGTGCTCCGGAACCTGACGTTGTTCTTCGTCGCGGTGTTCTGGCTCGCAACCGCGTTCTGGGTCTACAAGGACGCGCGGCGCCGGATCGACGACCCCTGGCTCGTCGGGATGGCGACCCTGCTCGGGCTCGTGCCGCCGTTCCTCGGCCCGTTGATCTACATGCTCTTCCGCCCGCCCGAGTACCTCGAGGACGTGCGCGAGCGCCAGCTCGAGATCAAGGCGATGGAGGAGCGGCTCTCGCGCCGCGACCTGCACTGCCCCGTCTGCCGCGCCGACGTCGACGCGTCGTTTCTCATCTGCCCCGTCTGCACCACGCGGCTGCGCCAGTCGTGCCGCAACTGCAAGGCGCCGCTCGAGGCGCTCTGGCAGGTCTGCCCGTACTGCGAGACGCCGGTCGAGCCGGCCGCCGTCCAGCTCGGCGACACGCAGGCGCTCGCGCCGCCGCGCCGCGAGCGCGCGTAGGCATCGCTGGCGATGCCGAGCTCAGGGCGTGCGGGCTTTGCCTGCGCATCCGTCTGAAATGCCCGGTCCGATCCGCCACGAAGGTCGCGGCTAGCTCCTAGACTCACGCCTTCATGGCAGTCGAGCGGACCCTGGTCCTGATCAAGCCCGACGCGATGAGCCGGCGGCTCGCCGGCGAGATCCTCGCGCGCTTCGAGCGGCGGGGCCTCACCGTGCAGGAGGCGAAGCTCGTCACGGTCGACCGCGACCTGGCCGAGCAGCACTACGCGGAGCACGCCGAGAAGCCGTTCTTCGGGGAGCTGGTCGAGTTCATCACCTCAGGCCCGACGCTCGCGCTCGTGCTCGAAGGCGAGGGCTCGATCGCGACGGTCCGCCGGACGATGGGTGCGACGAACCCCGCCGACTCGGAGCCGGGCTCGATCCGCGGCGACTTCGCGCTCTCGATGCCCGACAACCTCGTCCACGGCTCCGACTCGCCGGAATCGGCCGAGCGCGAGATCGGCCTCTGGTTCGGTGGCTGATCCCGACTACGTCGCGGTCAACCGCGAGGGCTGGACCCAGGCGAACGCGGAGTACACCGACCGGCAGGCGGAGGGCGCCTGGGCGCAGGACGAGATCACCTGGGGCAAGTGGTCGATTCCCGAGCGCGACCTGCAGGTGCTGCCCGACCTCGCAGGCAAGGAGGTCGTCGAGCTCGGCTGCGGCACCGGCTACTTCGGCGCCTGGCTGAAGCGGGCCGGAGCGAGTCGCGTCGTCGGCGTCGACGTCACGCCGGCCCAGCTCGCGACGGCGCGGCGCATGGACGAGCAGCACGGCCTGGGGCTGGAGTTCGTCGAGGCGAACGCCGAGGAGACGGGCCTGCCTGCCGAGTCCTTCGACTTCGCCTTCTCCGAGTACGGCGCGTCGATCTGGTGCGATCCGGCGAAGTGGATCCCCGAGGCGGCGCGGCTGCTTCGCCCCGACGGCGAGCTCGTCTTCCTGCGCGGGTCGACGCTGCAGATGCTGTGCAGCCCCGAGACCGGCCCGGTCGCCGAGCAGCTCGCCCGGCCGCAGAGAGACCTCTACAAGCTCGAGTGGTACGACGACGACCCCGGGGTCGAGTTCCACCCGCCGACCTCCGAGATGCACCGGATCCTCCGCCAGAGCGGCTTCGAGCTGCTCGACCTCCGCGAGCTGTACGCACCCGAGGACGCCGTCGACCACGAGTACTACGACACGGTTCCCTCCGCGTGGGCCAAGCGCTGGCCCGACGAGGAGATTTGGCGGCTCCGCCTGCGCCCCCGCTGATCCTCGCCTCGACGTCGCCGCGGCGGCGGGAGATCCTCGAGCAGCTCCGCATTCCGTTCGAGGTCGTGGTGCCGTCGTACGAGGAGGCGAGCGGCGACCCGGTCGAGCACGCGGTCGGGAAGGCCCGCTCGGTCGGGTTCTTCGACGAACGGCCCGTGCTCGGCTGCGACACCGAGGTGATCTGCGAGGGGCGCGTCTACGGCAAGCCGGAGACCGAGGAGGACGCCGAGGAGATGCTCGAGAGCCTCGCCGGGAAGACGCACGAGGTCGTCTCGGGCCTCGCGCTGCTCACGCCCGCGTGGGAGGAGGTGCACCGCGCCGTGACGCGGGTGACGTTCCGCCCGCTCGACGCGCGCGACCTGGCACGCTACGTGGCGAGCCGCGAGTGGGAGGGGCGGGCCGGCGCCTACGCGATCCAGGGCCTCGGCGCGTCGCTGGTGGAGCGGATCGAGGGCGACTACCTGAACGTCGTCGGCCTGCCGGGCGCGCTGCTCGTCCGGCTGCTCGTCTCGCGGTTCCCCGGGGTCTACGGCTTCGGCTAGACGCGACTCCGCCTGCGTGGGATCATCGGCCCATGGCGACCGCCGCGGCGACGACCACCGCTGAGCGGGGCCCGGTCGGGAACACCCGCTCGATTGGCCTCTGCATCCTCTGGGCGGTCCTGACCCTCGGGATCTACACCGTCATCTGGACGTACAAGACGCAGGAGGAGATCAAGCGCTACTCCGACAACGGCGTCGGCGGCGTCCTCGGGCTCGTGATCTACATCCTGATCTCGCCGGTCACGTTCTTCATCGTCCCGTCCGAGGTGGCGTACATGTACGAGAAGCTCGACGGCGACAAGAGTCCCGTGAGCGCGATCTACGGCCTCTGGTTCCTCCTGCCGCTGATCGGCCCGCTGATCTGGTTCATCCAGGTGCAGGGCGCGCTCAACCGGTACTGGGAGAGCAAGGGCGCCCCTCGGCCCTGAGCGACCGGTCGTGGAGCGGGAGCTTCCGGCCGGGACTGTCACCTTCCTCTTCACCGACGTCGAGGGATCGACGAACCTCCTGAACGAGCTCGGCGCCGAGCGCTACGCCGAGACGCTCGCCGACCACCGCCGCGTCCTTCGAGAGACATTCGAGCGGCACGGCGGTGCCGAGGTCGACACCCAGGGCGATGCGTTCTTCGTGGCCTTCGCCACGGCGCCTGCCGCCGTCGCCGCGGTGCGCGAGGCTCAGGAAGCATTGGAGATCCCGGTGCGGATGGGGCTCCACACCGGCACGCCGCTCGTGACCGCCGAGGGCTACGTCGGAACCGACGTCCACCGGGCGGCGCGGATCGCCGCGGCCGGCTCGGGCGGGCAGGTGCTCGTCTCGTCGGCGACGGCCGCGCTGACCGGGCGGGGCGGGCTCAGGGACCTCGGCGAGCACCGGCTCAAAGACCTGTCTGCCCCCGAGCGCATCTATCAGCTCGGCAAGGAGGAGTTCCCGCCGCTGAAGACGCTCTACCGGACGAACCTACCGGTGCCGGCGACGCCGTTCCTCGGCCGCGAGCGGGAGCTCGCGCAGGTCGTCGAGCTGCTTGCCGACACGCGGCTGCTCACCCTCACCGGGCCGGGCGGCACGGGAAAGACCAGGCTCGCCCTGCAGGCTGCCGCCGAGACGTCGGACCGCTATCCGGACGGGGTGTTCTGGGTTTCGCTGTCGCCGGTACGCGACGCGCGGCTCGTCTTCGAGCAGGCGGCCCAGGCCGTCGGGGCGAGGAGCGGACTGGTCGAGTACGTCGCCGACAAGCGGCTGCTGCTGCTGCTCGACAACCTCGAGCACCTGATCGATGCGGCGGACGAGCTGGCCGGGCTCACCGCCTCGTGCCCGAACCTCCAGCTGCTCGTCACGAGCCGCGAGCTCCTGCGGTTGCCCGGTGAGCAGGCGTATCGCGTGCCACCGCTCGAGGCCCACGACGGAACCCGGTTCTTCCTCGCTCGAGCCAGGGCTGTCGATCCCGACTTCGAGCCGGACGACGCCGTTCCGCAGCTCTGCGCCCGGCTCGAACAGCTGCCGCTTGCGCTCGAGCTGGCTGCGGCCCGCATACGGCTGCTCTCGCCGGCTCAGCTGCTCGAGCGGCTCTCGGGCCGCCTCGACCTCCTGCGGGCCGGCCGTGGCGTCGATCCTCGTCAGGAGACGCTGAGGGCGACCATCGAGTGGTCACACGAGCTCCTGGACGGAGACGAGAAGCGCCTCTTCGCCCGGCTCGGCGTCTTCGTCGGGGGCTGCACGCTCGAGGCTGCGCAGGAGATCTGCGAGGCCGACATCGACACGCTGCAGTCGCTCGTCGACAAGAGCCTCGTCCCGGTCCGCGAGGGCAATCGCTTCTGGATGCTCGAGACGATTCGCGAGTATGCCCTCGAGCGGCTCGGCGCCTCGGGCGAGGCGGACGAGCAGCATCGGCGCCATGCCGACTACTACTTGGCCTTCGCCGAACGAGCGGAGGTCCATCTGTTCGATTACTCGCCGGAATGGCTCGACCGGGTCGAGCAGGAGATGCCGAACCTGCGTGCGGCTCTCGACCAGCTCGAGGCGACCGCCCGGCACGAGGAGCTCCTGCGGCTCGCGGCGGCGATCTCACGCCTGTGGGGGACAAGGGGCTCCATGCACGAAGGGCGTAGGAGGCTGGAAGCCGCGCTGGCCGCCGACGGCCGGCCCACGGCCGCGCGCGCGAAGGCATTGACCGCGGCGGCCGACCTTGCGCTGGGACAGGGCGACGACGAACGGGTCGAGGAGCTTGCTCGGGAGGCCCTCCCTCTTCACCGGGCCAACGGGAACGATTGGGCTGCCGTCGAGTCCTTGCTGCTGCTGGCGCACGCTGCGGCTGATCGGAGGGACTTCGGGCGCGCGCGGGATCTGGCGGAGGAGGCCGCGCACGCGGCGAAGCCCGAGTCGCTGCACGCCAGCCAGGCGCTGTGGCAGCTCGGCTGGGCCGAGGCCGGCCTCGGAGAGCGCGATCGGGCGCGCGGCCTCTATGAAGAGGCGCTGCAGCTGGCGCGCGCAACGGGCTCGGTCAACACCCAGTCTCTCGCGCTCAGCGGTCTGTCGCGTCTCGCGATCAACGACGGTCGTCCGGCCGAGGCCCTGCCGCTCGTCCAGGAGTCCTTCCGGCTCGACTGGGAGTCGCGTGATCACTGGCGACTCGCGATCGATGCGACCCGTCTCGCGCGCACCCTGGCTGCCCTCGGGAAGGCCCGGCCGGCGGCTCGGCTGCTGGCGGGCGGCAAGGCCCTGTTCGAGGAGATCGGCGCGGCACCGAGCTGGCGAGCCGGCGAAGACGACGAGACGCTTGCGCTCCTCAGAGAACAACTGAGCGAGGCCGAGCTAGCGCAGCAGCTCGAACGCGGCGCCAAGCTCCATCCTGAAGAGCTCGTCGACCTCGCTCTGCAGCCCGTGGAACTTGGCTAGCGACGTCGTCCGCGGCCCCGACGGAAAGCGCCGCTGCCGCTGGGGCGACAGCTCCGAGGAGTACCGGCGCTACCACGACATGGAGTGGGGGCGGCCGGTGCTCGACGAGCGCGGGCTCTACGAGAAGCTCTGCCTCGAGGCGTTGCAGAGCGGCCTCTCGTGGGCGCTGATCCTGCGCAAGCGCGACGGCCTGCGGGAGGCGTTCGCGGGCTTCGACCCTGAGGCCGTGGCGCGGCTCGACGTCAAGCGGCTGCTGAAAGACGAGCGCGTGATCCGGAACCGCGCGAAGCTCGAGGCGATCGTCCAGAACGCGAAGGCCACCGTTGCGATGCGCGACGAGGCGCCGCTGCCCGAGCTGATCTGGAGCTTCCGCCGCCGTAACCGGCGGGCTCCGCGCAACTACGGCGAGCTGGTCTCGTTCAACGCGGAGTCGAAGGAGCTCGCGAAAGAGCTCAAGCGGCGAGGCTTTGCATTCGTCGGCCCGACGACGGTCTACTCGACGATGCAGGCGGTGGGCGTCGTGAACGACCACCTGGCCGGCTGCTTCGTCCGCGCCGAGGTCGAGGCCGCAAGGCGCGGAAACCCGTAGATCGCAGGGTTTCCAAGCTAGACTCGACGTTCCGGATGGGGCTCTTGGGCTACTTCAACGGCTTCGGCGGCCGCGACATGGCGGTCGACCTCGGTACCGCCAACACGTTGGTGTACGTACGAGGGCGCGGGATCGTGCTCTCCGAACCCAGCGTCGTCGCGATCGACCAGCGCTCCGGCGAGGTGCACGCGGTCGGCGTCGAGGCCAAGCGCATGCTCGGCCGCACCCCGGGGACGATTTCCGCGATCCGGCCGCTCAAGGACGGGGTCATCGCCGACTTCGACGTCACCGAGCAGATGCTGCGGCACTTCATCCAGAAGGTCCACCAGCACCGCTTCGCGCACCCGCGCGTCGTCGTCTGCGTCCCCAGCGGCGTCACCGGCGTCGAGAAGCGTGCTGTCGAGGAGGCGACGCTCAGCGCCGGCGCACGCCAGGCCTACCTGATCGAGGAGCCGATGGCCGCCGCGATCGGCGCCGGCCTCCCGGTCGCCGAGCCGACCGGGAACATGATCGTGGACGTCGGCGGCGGCACGACCGAGGTGGCCGTGATCAGCCTCGGCGGCATCGTCGTCTCGCAGAGCCTCCGCGTGGGCGGCGACGAGATGGACGAGGCGATCATCAGCCACATCAAGACCGAGTACAAGCTCCTCATCGGCCAGCAGACGGCGGAGGAGATCAAGCTCGAGGTCGGCTCCGCGTTCGACCTCAAGGACGAGGTGCAGGCGGAGGTGCGCGGCCGCGACATGCTCACCGGCCTGCCCAAGACGGTGATCCTCAGCTCGGAGGAGATCCGCCGCGCGCTCGACGGCCCGGTCAGCCAGATCATCGACGCGATCAAGTCGACGCTCGACAAGACCCCGCCGGAGCTGGCCGCGGACATCATGGACCGCGGGATCGTCCTCGCCGGCGGCGGCGCGCTCCTGAACGGCCTCGACGAGCGGCTGCGCCACGAGACCCAGATGCCCGTGCACCTCGCCGAGAGCCCGCTCACCTGCGTCGCAGTCGGCTCCGGCCGGAGCCTCGAGGAGTTCGAGGCGATCCACCGCAGCCAGGCCCAGAAGCGCAGAAACAACCACCGGCCTTAACCGAAGGTAAACGGACCCTATTCGCGGCCCGCCGCCCCTTCTCCTACACTAGGTCGTTCTCGTGCCAAGGAACCGCGACGCACGACTTGCGGTCTTGGGGTCCCCCGTTCCTCGCTCCAGGCCCGCCGGGTACTCCTCGCGTAGTGCCACCGCCCTCAGGCGGCGGCTCATCGTAGGGGTGCTCGTCTTCGTCTCGATCGTGTTGATCACGATCTACTTCCGCGAGCCCGCAGGCGGGAGCCTGCACAGCATCCAGAGCGGCGGGGCAGCCGTCTTGCGCCCCTTCGAGGTCGGCGCCCAGCGCGTCGCGAGCCCGTTCGAGGACGCCTACGGCTGGTTCGCCGGGCTCGTTCACGCCAAGTCCGAGAACGCGCGGCTCCGCAAGCAGCTCGACGCGTACAGCCAGCAGGTGATCCAGAACCAGACTGCGCTACAGGAGAACCGAGACCTCAAACGCCAGCTCCATTACATCCAGTCGGCGCAGTTCCCATCGGGCTTCAGGCCCGTCACCACCGCCATCATCACGCGGCCGCCGAGCGAGTTCCAGCAGCAGGTCGGGATCGCCGCCGGATCGAGCTCCGGCATCAGGCTCAACGATCCGGTCGTGAACTCGGACGGCCTCGTCGGTCTCGTCACGCAGGTCGCGCACGACAACGCCGAGGTGACGCTGATCACCGATCCGGAGATCCACGTCCCGGCGATCGACGAGAAGACGAAGGCGACCGGCGTGGTTGGCAACGGCCAGGGCCGCGGGACGCTGATCCTCGACCGCGTGCAGAAGTCGCTGACCGTCGATTCGGGCGACTGGATCGTCACGCAGGGCTGGCGACTCGGAAAGCTGACCTCGCTGTACCCGAAGGGCATCCCGATCGGCGTCGTCAGCGGAGCCTCGCAGAACGACGTCGACCTCTACTGGCAGATCCAGCTCCGCCCGCGGGTCGACTTCGGCTCGCTGCAGTCCGTGACCGTGCTCGTCCCGAAGAACCGCCGCTGATGCGCGTGCTGGTGGAGCCCGCGAAGGTCGCCGTGCTGATCTTCGTCGCGGCGATCCTCCAGGTGACGATCTTCTCGTCGGTCGAGATTCTCGGCGGGACGCCCGACGTCGTCCTGCTGACGCTGATGTCGATCGCGCTCCTGCGCGGCTCGATCTACGGCGCCGCCGCAGGCTTCGCGGCGGGGCTGCTCGTCGACACCGCGAACCTCGCGACCCTCGGCGTCACGTCGCTGCTGCTCACGATCGCCGGCTACTGGATCGGCCGCTACGGCGAGACGACCGGCCGCGACCGGGCGCACGCGCCGTTCGTCTCGGTTGCGGTGGCGACGATTCTCGTCCAGTTCGGAGCGCTCTTCCTGCACTACATGCTCGGCGACCCCGTCTCGGCGCGGGTGGCGCTGCTCGACGCCCTGGCGCCGAAGGTCGCGCTGAACCTGCTCCTGACGCTGCCGGTCTACGCGCTCGTCCGGCGCGTGCTCGCGTGGGCGACCGAGCCGGAGGGCGCGACCGAGGTGCAGCTCCTTGGCTAGCACCGGCACCCGGGCACGCAGAGCCGGGTCGAACCGCTTCCTGCCGCCAGACCCGCGCGTCGCGGAGCCGTACCGGTTCACGCCCCAGCTCGCGCTGCGGCTCGGGATCCTCGGCGCGGTCGCGCTGGTCGCCTTCGGGATCCTCTTCTTCCGTCTCTGGGCGCTGCAGGTGCTCTCCGGTCCGCAGTACCTCCAGGCGGCGCTCGACAACCAGGTGCGCTCGGTTCGGCTGGAGGCCCAGCGCGGCGAGATCCTCGACCGCAACGGCAACCCGCTCGTGGGGACGGTCCCAGGCACTGCCGTGCAGCTCTGGCCGGCCGACCTGCCGAAGACCTGGCCGAGGGAGCTCGCCGAGGTGAGAGCCCTCGGGCAGATCCTGCACGTGCCGGCCACGCAGATCTTCGCCCAGATGAGGAAGCGCGCAGGGGATCCGGTCACGCCGGTCGTCGTACGGGAGTCCGTCGAGCGGGACGCGCCGATCAACTACCTGTACGAGCACGCGGAGCAGTTCCCGGGGGTCCACATCGTTCCGACCTATCTCCGCAGCTATCCGCAGGGCACCCTCGCCGCGCAGATGCTCGGCTACGTGTCCGAGATCTCGCCGCAGGAGCTCAAGCAGCTCCAGCGCGCCGGGTACGAGCCGGGCGACAAGATCGGGCAGGCGGGGCTCGAGTCGACGTACGACTCCTACCTCCGCGGCCACGCGGGGCTCGCGCAGCTGCGGGTCGACTCGCTCGGCCGCCCGAGGAGCCAGCTCGTGATGACCCGGCGGCCGAGCCCTGGCGAGTCCGTCCGGCTGACCCTCGACGTCCAGCTGCAGCGGACGGCCCAGCAGGCGATCCAGTACGGGATCGGGCTCGCGCAGCAGAACCACCACTGGGCGGCGAATGCCGGAGCGATCGTGGCGATGAACCCGAACGACGGCTCGATCCTCGCGATGGCCTCGTACCCGAGCTACAACCCCGCGGTCTACACGGGGCGCGTGACGACCAAGCGCCTCGCGGACTGGGGGCTCACGCCTTCCACGGCGGAGGCGCACAACTACCCCTCGCTGAACCGCGCGATCAGCGGGCTCTATCCGGCCGGCTCGACGTTCAAGCCGATCACGGCGCTGGCGGCGCTGCAGACGCACATCATCTCGCCGTCGACGGTGCTCCAGTGCACCGGCTCGTACACGGTCTACAAGCCCGACGGGACGGTCGCGCAGGTCTTCCACAACGTCGACCCCGGCGTCTACCAGGCGATGACGCTGCCGACGGCGATCGGAGAGTCGTGCGACACGTGGTTCTACCAGGTCGGCTACGACTTCTACACGGCGCCGCCGAGCATGGGCCACCCGCTCCAGGCCTGGGCCTCCCGCATGGGAATCGGCCGCAAGACCGGAGTGGACGTCGGGCCGGAGTCGGGCGGGCTGCTGCCGACGCCCGAGTGGCGCGACCGCACGTTCACCGCGAAGACCGATCCGCACAACTGGCAGGTCGACCGGCTCTGGAAGCCCGGCGACTCGATCCAGCTCGCGATCGGCCAGAAGGACCTGCTGGTCACGCCGCTGCAGATGACCCGCTTCTACGCACTGCTCGCGAACGGCGGCAAGCTCGTGAAGCCGCACCTCGTCGACGACGTCGAGGAAGGCGGCGGCAGCCGCTCCGTGGCCCGGATCGTCCACCGCTTCTCCACGCCTCCGCCGCAGTCGGTCGGGCTCGACCCCTCCAACCTCGCGGTCGTGAACGACGGCCTCTACCAGGCGACGCACGCGAGCTACGGCACCTCCCAGGCCGTCTTCGGCAACTTCCAGCCGACGATCGTCGGCAAGACCGGAACCGCCCAGAAGATCATCAGCATGCCGGGCTACACCGGTGAGCAGGACCAGTCGTGGTGGTGCGGCTACGGGCCGTACAACTCGACGGAGCCGCCGCAGATCGTCGTCTGTGCGCTGATCGAGAACGGCGGCTTCGGCGCCGAGGCGGCCGCGCCCGCGGCGCTCAAGGTCTTCCAGCAGTTCTTCAAGGAGCAGCAGGCGAAGCGCCCATGATCGAGGCCGTCAACACCCGGGCCAAGGGCCTCAGGCCGGTCAGGAGCGAGCGCCTCGAGATCGGCGCGTTCGTGCGCCGGCTCGACTGGATCCTGCTCGGGGGAGTCCTCGGGCTGCTCGCCTACGGCCTCTGGGCGATCCACGGGATCACCCAGCACGACATCACGGGCAATCCCGACTACTACGTCATCCGGCAGGGCGTCTACGCAGCGGTCGGCGTCGTCGGCCTGATCGTGGTGATCGCGATCGACCCGGACTACTACCGGCGCTACAAGCGCGTCATCTACGGCGGGACGCTCGGGATCATGCTGCTCGTGCTGATGGCGGGCACCGTCTCGCGCCACTCGAAGCGCTGGCTCGACCTCGGCTTCTTCCGCTTCCAGCCCTCCGAGTTCGGGAAGGTGCTGTTCGTCCTGTTCCTGGCCGGGTTCCTCGCCGACCGGGCGAGGAGGCTCGGCGAGAGCCGCGTCGTGCTGCAGGCGATCGGCTTCGCGCTGGGCCCGATCCTGCTCGTCTTCGTGCAGCCGGACGTCGGGACGGCGATGGTCTACGCCGTCGCGCTCGCGGCCGTGCTGTTCGTGGCGGGTGTGCGCTGGGCGCACCTCGCCGTGCTCGGAGTGAGCTCGCTCCTGCTGATCCTCGCCGTGCTCTGGTTCCTGCCGGCGGCCGGAGTCCACGTGCTCAAGCCCTACCAGCAGGCGCGCCTGACGCACTTCACGAACCCGAGCTCCGATCCCTCGGGCGCCACCTTCAACGTGGCGCAGTCGATCAACGCGGTCGGCGCCGGTCGTTTCCGCGGCCGCGGCGTTCAAGGCGCGACGCAGACGAAGTACCACTTCCTGCCCGAGCACGCCACCGACTTCGCCTTCGCCTCGCTGGCGGAGGAGCGCGGCTTCGTGGGCGTCTCGATCCTGCTGCTGCTCTACCTGCTCGTGGTCTGGCGCGGCCTCCAAATCGTGGCCAGGGCGCGCGACGCCTTCTCCGCGATCGCCGCGGGAGGGATCGTGGTCGCGTTCCTGTTCCAGATCTTCGTCAACGTCGGCATGTCGATCGGGATCGCGCCGGTGACCGGAATCCCGCTCCCGTTCGTGTCCGTCGGCGGCTCGGCGATGATCGCCAACCTGCTCGCGATCGGCGTGCTCGAGGCGATCCACGCGCGCGGCGTCGGCCCGCGCAGGCGCCTGCTCCGCTAGCAGACCGATGCTGTCCGGAGGCGGTCCTACGCTTCCGCCATGGCACCCAGACGAGAGGCCGAGGAGCTGCTGCTGATCGAGGAAGCGGACGCCTGGTTCGAGTACCTCGAGGCGACGCGCGGGCAAACCGCGCTCCGGTACGGCGAGGTGGAACCGTGGGCCTATGCGCGCCTCTCCCAGCGGCTGCGAGCGGTCAAGGCCAAGCGCGCGAAGCTTCGCCCCGCAGCCGCGGCGTAGTTCGCCGCCGCTCCGGTTGCTAGCCTAAGGGTGTGACTCAGTTTGCTTTCAACCTGCTGCGCGCGCTCCATCCCCTCACAACGGATGACCGAAGCGCGCGCGCTTACATCCAAGGAGATTCCACTTGCTGCGATTGTTCCGACGGCACAAGCCGTCTCGCGACGAGCGCGCCGCCCAGTCGAGCGCGCCGCCTAGTCCTGCCCAGACCGTAACCAAGCCGCCCGCCGACAAGGCGGGTGCGACAACCGATTCCCAGACCGCCCGCAAGCGCCGCCGGCGCGGTAGCCGCGGCGGCAAGGGCCGCAAGCGCACCGGCGGCGGGACCGCGCAAGCGCAGGCTCCCGAGGCCGAGGCCAAGACCAAGAACAAGACCGAAACCAAGCCGGAAAGACGCCCAGCGGAGCGCAAGCAGCGCCAGCAACGCCGCAAGCCCCCGCCGAGGCGGCCGCCGCTCCCGCCCGCGAAGCGCGAGCTGCTGATCTCCGTCGACGTGGGCGAGCAGCGCGTCGCCGTCGTCGAGGACGACCGCGTCGCCGAGGCCTACCTCGAGCGGCCCGAGCGCCGCTCGATCGCGGGGAACATCTACCTCGGCGTCGTCGACAACGTGCTGCCGGGGATGGAGGCCGCGTTCATCGAGATCGGCCTCGAGAAGAACGGCTTCCTCTACGTCGACGAGGTCGTCGTCCCGGAGCTCGAGGGCCGCTCGCACGGCCGCAAGATCCAGGACCTGCTGAGCCGCGGCCAGCAGGTGCTCGTCCAGGCGGTCAAGGACCCGATGAAGTCGAAGGGCGCCCGCCTGACGACCGAGATCTCGCTCCCGGGCCGCTTCGTCGTCTTCGTCCCGAGCGGGGAGGGCCTCGGTGTCTCTCGCCGGCTCGAGGACGCGGAGCGCACGCGGCTGCGCGACATTCTCAAGAACCTCGAGGTCAAGAAGGGCGGCGTGATCGTCCGCACCGCGGCCGAGGGCGCCTCCGCCGAGGACATCGAGCGCGACCTCGTGTTCCTGCAGCGTCTCTGGAAGACGATCGAGGCGCGTGCCAAGAGCGCGAAGGCTCCGGCCCTCGTCTACCAGGAGGCCGAGCTCCCGCTGCGCGTCGTGCGCGACCTGTTCACGGACGACTTCGAGCGTGCGGTCGTCGACCACGACCGCACGTACAAGCGGATCGTCGGGTACCTGAAGAAGACCTCGCCGCACATGGTCGAACGCGTCCAGCGGCACCGCGAGAAGACGCCGCTGATGGAGGAATCGGGCGTCGACGCCGAGATCCGCTCGACGCTCTCGCGTCGGGTCGACCTGCCGTCGGGCGGCTACCTCGTCTTCGACTACGCCGAGGCGTTCACGGTGATCGACGTCAACACGGGGCGCTTCGTCGGCTCGCGCGGCAAGTCGGCCGGAGGGCGTCTCGAGGACACGATCACGAAGAACAACCTCGAGGCGGTCAAGGAGGTCGTGCGCCAGCTGCGGTTGCGCGACATCGGCGGGATCATCGTCATCGACTTCATCGACATGGCGAACCCGAAGAACCGTGCCACGGTCGAGGAAGCGCTGAAGACGGAGCTCGAGCGCGACCGGACGAAGACCTACGTCGTCGAGATCTCGCCGCTCGGCCTCGTCGAGATGACACGCCAGAACGTCACCGACGGGCCTCGCGAGATCATCACGCGCAAGTGCACGATCTGCGGCGGCGACGGAGTCGTCCTCTCGGAGGCCTCGGCCGCTGTGGACGCCGAGCGCCACCTGCGCCAGCTGGCTGCGAGTGCGCCTCGGACGAAGGCGTTCAAGGTCGAGCTCAACGCCAAGGTCGCGAGCATCCTGATCGGCCCGGGCGCATCGCGGCTCGCGGCGATCGAGGAGGAGACGAAGCGTCGGTTCCTCGTCGAGTCGCGCGAGGACGCCGCCCCCAACCACTTCGAGGTGCTCGGCAAGGGCACCTACGAGAGCCTCGCGCCCGAGGCGTCGTCCCGTGAGGGTAAGCAGGTCGAGCTGAAGCTCGTCGAGGTCGGCCTCCACGACGTGAACGCGGGCATCGGCAAGCTCGACGGGCTCGCGGTCTGCGTCGGCGGAGGTGCGAAGCTCGTCGGCAAGAAGGCGAAGGTGCGGATCGAGCGCGTGGTCGACGGCACCGCCTACGCGACGCTCGTCGGCGGGGCCAAGCAGCCCGAGGCACCGATCACCGCCGAGGGCGAAGCCGAGAAGCCGACTCGAAAGCCTCCCGCGCGCAAGGGGAAGGCTGCGGTGGAGGAACCCGAGGTCGAAGCCGTGGCCGAGGAGCTCGAAGCCCAAGAGCCTGAAGCCGACGCCGAGCCCGAAGCCGAGGCCGAGGGTGAGCCGGAGGCCGACAAGCCCAAGAAGAAGACCCGGCGCGGCTCGCGGGGCGGGCGGCGGCGCAAGAAGAAGCCGGCCGCGGCGACCGCCGAGGGGAACGGCGAGTCTCCGAAGATCCACCTGCCGGATCCCGAGCTGGGCCGGGCCGAGGAACCCGAGCCCGAGGCGGAAGCCGAAGCCGTCACGGAGGATGGAGCAGAGGCTCCCAAGCCGAAGAAGAAGACCCGGCGCGGGTCGCGGGGAGGCCGTCGCAGGCGGAAGAAGCCGGCCGGGGCGTCAACGCCGACCGAGTAGCGGGCGCCGCGCGAAGAACAAGGCGTAGACCAGCGCAGCCGCCACGAGCATCGCGGCCCAGGCGAGCGATGCATTCGGCTGGAGCACGTCCGGCACCTCCCACCTCGTCCAGCCCCGCTTGACGACCTGCTCGCTCCAGAGGTCGTTGACCATGTTCGTCAGGCCGTAGACGAGCATCAGCGCCAGGAGCGCTGCGGTGAAGGTCCGCAGGCCGGGCCGGCGGATCCCGCCCAGCAGCCTGGAGAGGAGGAGCGTCGTCGTCGCGAGCAGGAAGCCGTCCAGGCCGTGGTGGTGGCCGTAATGAACCGTCGCATGCACGTAGCCGGCCGCCGGCTCGGGAGCGAGCTTGCCCGTCTGGAAGAACCAGCCGAAAAACGGGACGCCGTCGAGGTGGAAGCCCATCTCTGCGGCGATGTACGGGGTCGCCCAGAACAGGATCACGACGAAGAGCACCACGCGGAGACGGTCGCCTGCCCGGCTCGTCCGCCGCCGCTCGCGCCGGCCGCGATTCGCCGCCCAGGCGGTGAGCGCGACCGTGAGGCCGACGCCCACGACTGCCCAGGTGTTCGACCACTTCGGGTCGAGGTGGTTCGGCGTCTGGACGTTCGGCACCGCGACGGTCGCGCAGAGGGCGAAGGCGACGATCGCGAGGACGTGCGCCGCGCGCCGCTCGAGGCGGTCCGCGACGATCGGCAGGACCGCGAGCGCGGCGACGGCGGGAGAGAAGCTGACGAATACGAACGCCCGCCCGATGCCGCCCACGAAACCCGAGTTGTGCACCTTCCAGAGCTCACCCGGCGCGATCCGCCAGTAGGTCTCGAAGACCGCGATCGTCGCCAGGCCGCAGAGAGCCCAGACCACCCAGATCTCCCACAACCCCGCTCTTTGCGACCGTCCTGCGATGACCGCTACACTGCTCCCTCGCGGGCGAAATGCCCGCGTTTCGGCGCTATGGCTGGCTACGCGATCATCTCACTCGGCGGCAAGCAGTACCGCGTCCAGGAGGGCGAGCGGCTGCTCGTGGACCGCGTCGCGACCGAGGAGGGCAAGACCTTCCACCCGGAGGTGCTGCTCCTCGGCGGCGACGGGAAGTTCGAGCTCGCACCGACGGGCACGCCGGTGACGGTGAAGGTCGTCGGCTCCGCGCTCGGCGAGAAGATCCGGATTGGCAAGTACAAGCCGAAGTCGGGCTACCGCCGGAAGACCGGCTTCCGCGCGAAGCTGTCGCAGATCGAGATCCAGACGATCGGCGCGAAGCGCGCCGCGGCTCAGAAGAAGGAGGCGCCGGCCGAGAAGAAGGAGGCCGCCGAGGCGCCGTCGAAGCTGCCGGCCGGCTATGCGGACCTGACGGTCAAGGACATCGCCGCGACCGCAGCGAGCTGGTCGCCGGAGGAAGTCGCGGCCGCGCTCGAGTACGAACAGGCGCATGCGAAGCGCAAGGGCGCCCTGGCGGCGCTCGAGGCGCAGGAGAAAGAGGACTAGATGGCTCACAAGAAGGGACTCGGCTCATCCAGGAACGGGCGCGACTCGGCGCCCAAGATGCTCGGCGTCAAGGTCTTCGACGGCCAGGGCGTGACCGCGGGGACGATCATCGTCCGCCAGCGCGGCACCCGCTTCCGGCCGGGGCCCGGCGCAGGTATCGGGCGCGACGACACGATCTTCGCCAAGCGCGACGGTCGCGTGGTGTTCAGGTCGAGCGGCGACCGCCGCTTGATCGCGGTGGTCGACCCGAGCTAGTTCCGTGTTCACCGATCGCGCCCGCATCCACGTGCAGGCGGGGCGCGGCGGCGACGGCTCGCTCAGCTTCCGGCGTGAGCGGCACGTGCCGAAGGGCGGCCCGGACGGTGGCGACGGCGGCCCCGGCGGCGACGTCGTGCTCGTCGCGGACCCGGACCTGCGCGACCTCTCCGAGTTCCAGCGCAGGCAGTGGTTCCGCGGCGGCAAGGGCGGGGCGGGCGGCGGCTCCGGGCGCCACGGCGCCTCGGGCGCCGAGGAGGTCCTCCGCGTGCCCGTCGGCACGCAGGTGGTCGACGACGACGGGAACCTCGTCGCGGACCTGACCGGGGCCGGCGCGCGCGTCGTGCTCGCCCGCGGCGGGCCGGGAGGACGCGGCAACCGCCGCTTCGCCACCTCTGTGCGCCAGACGCCTCGCTTCGCCGAGACCGGCCTGTCCGGGGAGGAGGCCGACTTCGAGCTCCGCCTGAAGCTTCTCGCGGACGCGGCGCTCGTCGGGCTGCCGAACGCGGGCAAGTCGTCGCTGCTGCGTCGGATCTCCAACGCGCGCCCGAAGGTCGCGGACTACCCGTTCACCACCATCCAGCCGGTCCTCGGAACGGTGGACTCCGACGCGAGGCAGCTCGTGGTGGCCGACGTCCCCGGCTTGATCGAGGGCGCGAGCGAGGGCGCCGGCCTCGGACACGAGTTCCTCGCCCACCTCGAGCGAGCCCGTGTCCTCGTGCACGTGATCGACGCGTCCGAGGGCGATTCCGCCGAGCGCTTCGAGCAGATCGACCGAGAGCTCGGCGCCTACGGTGCGGGCCTGGCGGAGCGGCCGCAGGTCGTCGTCCTGAACAAGGTCGACCTGCTCGCGTCGCCTCCACCCTTCGAGGTCGACGACGAGCGGATCGTCGGCATCTTCGAAACGTCCGCCGCGACGGGAGCGGGGATCGAGCGCTTCCGCCGGAGCCTGTTCGAGCTCGTGGGGCCGGCCGTGGAAGCCGAGGTGCCGGAAGGCCTTCCGGACTTCCTGGTCTACCGGCCCCAGCCCGACCCTCGGCGCGCCTTCAGGATCTTCCGCACCGACCGCGGCTTCCGCGTCGTCGGCCGCGTTCCGGCCGAGGAGGAGCTCGAGCGGGCGCTGCGGGAGGCTGGCGCAAAGCGCGGCGACGAGGTCGAGGTGGCCGGCGAGGCGCTCGAGTTCCAGTGATCGGGATCCTCGGCGGCAGCTTCGATCCGCCGCACAACGGCCACCTCGCGCTCGCGCGGGCCGCGCTGGAGCGCCTGCCGATCGACGGCCTCGTCGTGCTCGTCGCGGCTCATCCCGGCCACCGTGAGGTCTTCGCCGGCCCGCAGGAGCGCCTGAGACTGGCGCAGGCGGCGTTCGAGGGCTTGGCTGCCGAGGTCGTGCTCGACGAGAACGCCTTCACGGTCGACGCGGTGCGCGGCGGGCGCTTCGGCGATGCGCTCTTCATCGTCGGCGCCGACGAGGGCGCGGCCTTTTCCACCTGGAAGGAGCCCGACGAGGTCCTGCGCTGGGTTCGCCTCGCGGTCGGAACCCGCTCGGGCTACCCGCCGCCCGATCTGCGCCGGTACGGCGAGCGCGTCGTCTCGTTCGAGCTCGACTCCCCGGCCGTTTCTTCCACGGAAGTCCGGGAACGGGCTGCTCGAGGCGACCCCCTCGCCGGGGTCGCCCCTCCTGCGGTGGAGGCCGCGATTCGGGAGACCGGCCTCTACCGCGGCTACACTACGAGTGAACCCGAGGACAGAAAGAGCCACTGACACCACTCGAACACGCCCGCCGAATCGCCGGCCTCGCTCAGGAGAAGCTGGCGCAGGACGTTCTGATTCTCGACATGCGGCCCGTGTGCTCGTACACGGACTTCTTCGTGCTCGCCACGGGGCAGAACCCGCGCCAGACGAAGGCGATCTGGGATGAGGTCCACGAACGCCTGAAGCACGACGAGCGAGCCCTGCCCGCGTCGGTCGCCGGCGAGCCCGAGGGCCGCTGGATCGTCGCGGATTATCTCGACGTGGTCTTCCACGTCTTCACGCCCGAGGCGCGCGAGTACTACCGGCTCGAAGAGCTGTGGGGCGACGTGCCGAGCGTCGAGCTCGCCTCGGCAACGGCCTAGATAGAATTCGCACCCGCGCGGGGCCGTAGCTCAGCTGGGAGAGCGTCTGGCTGGCAGCCAGAAGGTCACGGGTTCGAATCCCGTCGGCTCCATCTTTAAAGGCGCTGGAGACGGCGCCTCTTCTTGCGAGTGAGCCATGCGGAAGCGGTGCAATGTCGCGGCTCTTGCCACGGCGCCTCGGAAGAAACCTTCCATCGTCGGATCTTCTGCCACCCCCGAGATTTGCCGGTCGTCAACGCAGAGACTCGACAGCGGGCTCTGGCCAAGGACGGTTCTCGTCGGACTCGTGGTCGAAACCTCGATAGAGTCGCCGGGTGCGAGCCCCGGAGACACCGCTGTGACGCGGTTGTTGATCAAGGGGGCGGTCGCAGTCGCAATCCTCGTGGCGGTCGCGTGCTCTGGCGGTGGCGCCGGCGCGATTGCCCCTTCGAGCGTCACCGCGGTCGTTTTCAGCGACGGCTTCGAGTCGGGCCTCGGCGCCTGGGTTGCGGCCGGAACCGGCACCGCATCAGCGAGCACCGCTGCCGCCCACAGCGGCGTCTACGGCCTGCGCGAGACGAACACGGGCAGCCAGTACAAGCTCATGACCCACGTCTTCGCCGCCGCCCTGCCCGACAGCTCGACGAGCTTCTGGGTCCGGCTGAGCTCGAACAGCGGCACGCAGACCGTGGTCGAAGCGCGGAACCAGGCCTCGAGTGCCTACATGTGGGCGCTGCTCTACGACGGCACCCAGCACGGCTTCTACTTCTACCCCTACCGCGGCTCGACCAGCACCGAGATCTTCACCGGCGTCAACTCGGCGCCGGCCAACACCTGGCTCCAGGTCGAGGTCCGCTACACGGCGACCACGACGGGTGGCGCTCAGATCCTGATCAACGGCCAGAGCCAGTCCGGCTGGAGCGTCAGCGGCAACTACACCCGTAGCGACAACTACCAGCGGCTGCAGCTCTGGAACGACCTCCCGGTCAACGCTGACTACGACGACGTGCTGGTGACGAGCGGCACGTCACCGCCGCCTCCTCCTCCGCCACCTCCGCCTCCACCACCACCTCCGCCGCCTCCGCCTCCTCCGCCTCCACCACCACCTCCGCCGCCCCCACCGCCGCCACCTCCGCCACCGCCGCCACCCCCGCCGCCGCCCCCTCCACCGCCTCCACCGCCGGGCCCGGTCAGCTGGCTGCAATTCGACGGGACGAGCTCGCATTCCGGCGTGAATGCGAGCGAGACGACCATCACACGCGCCAACGTCTCTGGCCTTCATCAGTACTGGCAGGTCACCTTGCCGGCGACTGCCGACGGCGCTCCGGTCGTCGCGGTCGGCGCACCGACGCTCTCGGGCCCCCAGGACCTCGTCATCGTGACGACGAAAGGCGGCGATCTCGTCGCCCGGAACCTCGAGACCGGAGCGCCGGTCTGGTCGATCACCTTCGGGCCGGGCTCGTGCCACATCAACAATGGCGCGTCGATCTGCTACACGACGTCGTCCCCGGTCATCGACCAGGCAGCGGGATACGTCTACACGTACGGGCTCGACGGCAAGATCCACAAGGTCGATCTCGGAACCGGTGTCGAAGTCCAGGACGCGACGTGGCCGGTTGTCGCAACGCTGAAGCCATGGGACGAGAAGGGCTCGAGCGCGCTCGCGTCGGCCACCGCCGCGAACGGTCACACCTACCTCTATGTCACGAATGCCGGCTACCCGGGCGACCTTGGCGACTACCAGGGCCATGTGACGGCGATCGACCTCACGACAGGCGCCTCGAACGTCTTCAACACGCTCTGCTCGAGCCAGGTCGTCCACTTCGTGGCCGCTCCAGGCACGCCTGACTGCCCCACTGTCCAGTCCGGGGTCTGGGCACGATCCGGCGTCACTTACTCGCCGGCGACGAACCGCATCTATCTCGTGACGGGCAATGCCAGCTATACCCCAGGGCTGGGCTACTGGGGCGACACCGTGCTCGCGTTGAATCCCGACGGCAGGGGGGTGAACGGGGGGCCGGTCGACAGCTACACGCCGACGAACTACCAGTACCTCGACCAGGCCGACCTCGATCTCGGCTCGACCCTGCCGGCGCTGGTCGAGGCGCCCGCCGGGAGCACCATCCCGCACCTGGGAGTCCAGGGGGGCAAGGAAGGCATCCTGACGCTGCTCAACATGTCCGATCTGAGTGGGCAAGGCGGCCCGGGCCACACCGGCGGCGCGCTCCAGACGGTCCCTGGCCCCGGCGGAGAGATCCTCACCGCGCCGGTCGTGTGGGTGGACGGATCGGGAGTTCCGTGGGTCTTCGTATCGACCGACAGCAACATGGCCGGCTACCGGGTCACGCTGAACGGAACCAACCAGCCGCAGCTGTCGCAGGTCTGGAACATCCCCGTCGGAGCGACGTCGCCGATGCTCGCAAACGGCATCTTGTACGCCGCCGGGAACGGGACTTTGGGCGCGTACGACCCCACAACAGGCGCGACACTGTGGTCCACCGCCTCAGGCTCGATCCACTGGCAGAGCCCGGTCGTCGTGGACGGTCTCGTCCTGCTCGAGAACGGCAGCAGTCGCCTGACCGCCTGGGGACCTTAGAAGCGCAGGCTATCCCCTTAGGTCTTCCCTCGCCTCAGCTCGATCCGGGCAACTCGGTCGTCTAGCTAGACTTCCCTGCTCCGGGCCGTAGCTCAGCTGGGAGAGCGTCTGGCTGGCAGCCAGAAGGTCACGGGTTCGAATCCCGTCGGCTCCACCTCGTGCTCTCGGTCGCCACCGCTCGCCGTGAGCTGGTTCTCAGCGCGGCGCTGGCAGGCCTTCTCTCGCTGGCGCTGGTCCTGGTCGTCCCGCAGGGAGGCGACCTCGCGGCGCATCTCTACCGGACGCTTCTCGTCCGCCATGCCGTCCTCGTCTGGGACAACCTGTGGTTCGCCGGGCAGTACCCGCTCCTGTCCTACAGCCTCCTCTACTACCTCGCCTCGTCCGTAGTCGGGAACACTGCGCTCGGCGTCGCGAGCATGGTGCTGGCGGCGGTCCTGTTCGCATCGGTGACGATGCGGGAGTGGGGCCCGGCGGCGCGCTGGCCGGCGCGGTCGTTCGCCGTCCTCGCGACCGGTCAGCTCTTCACCGGCGCGTATCCCTTCGACGCGGGAGTGGCCGCGCTGCTCGCGACGCTCTGGGCACTGCAACGCGGACGGATCGTGCTCGCCGCCTTCTGCACCGCGCTCACCTTCGGCTTCAGCCCGCTCGCGTTCGTGTTCCTCGTGCTGGCGCTGGTTGCGCTGTTCCTGCGTTCCCGGCGGATCAGCAAGCGCGTGATCGTGGTCGCTGCGGTCGTGGTTGCCGTTGCCTGTGGGGAGCTCGGGCTGCTCGCGGTTTTCGGGACGACTGGACTGGTCCTGCCGTTCCGGTCGTGGCAGCTGCTCGCCGGCCTTGCCGTCGCAAGTTCGGGCACGGCCCTGGCCCTGTACGGCGAGCGCGAGCGGACGCTCGCGCTCCTCTTCCTGGTCTGGGCGTGCGCGAGCCTCGTGGCGTTCGCCGTTCCGTCGCCGGTCGGACACAACGTCCTGCGGGCGTCGACGTTCGTCTTCCCTCTCGTGCTGCTCGCAGCGCAGCTCTCGGGCTTCCGGCCCCGCTGGCTCGTGGTGCCGACGCTCGTGGGCGCGCTCGCCGCCACCGTCGGCCCGTACGTCTCGATGATCCCGGTACGGAGCACCGACCCGCAGGGGACGGCGTCGTTCTGGCGGCCGATGCTCGCCTTTCTCGCCGTGCATCCTGCGGAGGGATACCGAGTCGAGGTCGTGCCGACGTCGAACCACTGGGAGGCCTACTACCTTCCACGCGCCGGCTACGCGCTCGCACGCGGGTGGTACCGGCAGCTCGACATCGCCGACAATCCCGCGCTCTACCGGTCGCCGCTGACGCCGCTTTCGTACCGCACCTGGTTGCTGCAGGAGGCCGTCCGGTACGTGCTGCTGCCGGACGGCGCGCTCGAGGCGGGGGCCGCCCAGCGCGAGGCGGCCCTGCTGCGCTCGGGAACCTCCGGGCTTCGGGAGGTGTGGCGCGGCGCAGCCGGCAGAATCTTTGTGCTCCCGCACGCGGACCCGCTCCTCACCGGCCCTGGAAGCGTCGCGATCACGGCCTTCACGTCGAGCAGGATCGCCGGGTCGGTCTCGAAGCCGGGCGTCTACGTGCTCCGTGTCCACTACACCCCGTACTGGCAGGCGTCCCCGCGGTCGCTCTGCGTCGAGCCGGGCCAAGAGAAGATGACGAGAGTCATCCTCACCCGGCCCGGCAGGTTCATGCTCCGGGCTGTCGAGAGCCCGCTCGCGCTCGTCGCGGCGCTCTTCGACCACGACGACCGACAGCTGTGCGCGGTGCCCGCTAGCTGAGCGCGCGTTCGAAGAACGAAGTGGCCCGCTGGCGACGGGCGGTCTTCACCGCGTGGAGGCGAGCACCCGCGCGGGGCTGCCTGCGACCGTGGCGCCTGCCGGGACGTCGCGCGTGACGACCGCGCCGGCGCCGACGACGGCACCCTCGCCGATCCGGATCCCGCCGAGGATCACCGCGCCCGAGCCGAGCGAGGCGCGCCGCTCGACGACCGTCGGCACGACCTCCCAGTCGTCGTCGGTCTGCAGCTGTCCCTCGTCGGTCGTGGCTCGGGGCCGCTTGTCGTTGATGAACATCACGCCGTGGCCGACGAACACCTCGTCGCCGATCTCGACGCCGGTGCAGATGAAGGTGTGGCTCTGGATCTTGCAGCGCGCACCGACGGTGGCACCGCGCTGGATCTCGACGAACGGGCCGACCCGCGACTCGTCGCCGAGCGAGCAGCCATAGAGGTTCGTGAACGACTGGACGACGACGCCGTCCCCGAACTGGACGTCGTTGAGCAGCCGGTGCGGAGCGTCGTTGGCGGGGCCGTCAGCCACCGTCGAAGAACGCCGAGACCGCCGCAACGACCGCCTCTGCGTCGTCGATCGTCATCCCGGGAAAGATCGGCAGCGAGAGGCAGCGCTCCGCATGGCGCTCGGAAAGCGGGAACGAGCCGGCCTCGTGGCCCAGCCAGCGATAGGCCTCGGTCTGGTGCGGCGGGTCCGGGTAGTGGCGCCCCGTGGCGACTCCCCGCGCGCGCAGGGACTCTCCAAGCGCCGACGGATCGGCCGTGCGCACCACGAACAGGTGCCAGACGGGCCAGCTGTCAGCTGCAACCGGTGGGAGCTCCAGGTCGCCGACGCCGTCGAGCCGCTCCAGGTAGTGGGCGGCGATCGCGCGCCGCTCGTCGTTCCACGCGTCGAGACGCTGGAGCTTCGCGAGCAGCACGATCGCCTGGATCGTGTCGAGCCGCGCCGTCCAGCCCTCGCGCTCGTGCTCGTACTTCGCGCGTTGGCCGTGCTCGCGGAGCGATTTCGTCGCCTCCGCCAGTTCGACGTCGTTCGTCGTCAGCGCGCCCGCGTCCCCGAAGGCGCCGAGGTTCTTGCCCGGGTAGAAGCTGAACGCGGAGAACGTGCCGCTGACTCCGGCGCGAATGCCGTCGCGCTCTGCGCCGTGCGCCTGGCACGCGTCCTCGGCGAGCACGAGCCCGCTGCGCTCCGTCAGTTCGACGAGCCCGCGCATATCGGCCATCTGGCCGTAGAGGTGCACGGGCATCACGAACCGGGTCTTGTCGCCGATTGCGGCCTCGGCGGCCCGGACGTCGATGTTCCAGTCCGCCTCCGACATCTCGACAGGGACGGGACGGCCGCCTGCCTGGGTGACAGCCTCGAGGGTCGCCACGAAGGTGTTGGCAGGCACGAGCACCTCGTCGCCCGGCTGCAGGCCCGCGGCGAGCAGCCCGAGGCGCAGCGCGTCGAGCCCGCTTGCGAGCCCGATCGCCGAGCTCGTGCCCACGTACGCGGAGAACGCCTGCTCGAAGTCCCGGACGGCAGGGCCGTTGATGAACGCGCCGGAGTCGATCAACGCCGAGACGGACTCGAGTAGGCCGGCCTTCAGGTCGCCGTGGATCGCCCACAGGTCGAGGAAGGGCACGCGGATCTCGGTGGTCTCGGCCGCCATTGTCATCAGCGTATCGGGGGTCAGCCGACGAGGTCGCCGACGTCGACGCGGGCGCCTTCGAGCTCGAGCGACTCGTCCACGGACTCGATGATCCGGACGACGTCGAGGCCGATCTGGGCGCTGGACCGGGGCGTCTCGCCGGTGCGGATCGCCGAGCAGAAGTCGCCGAGCTCGAGGAAGAGCGGCTCGGCGGCGGGAACGTTGGGCGAGACGATGTCGCCGGTGCGGTAGCTGAGCCGGTACTCGCCGAAGGTCTCGGGGTTCGGCAGATTGACGCCGCTGTCGAAGACGCGAACGGGCTCGTTGCTCGTGTCGTCGTAGACGACCATCTTCCGGGAGCCGACGATCG
>DATDMJ010000005.1:0-28947 GCA_036518855.1 Gaiellaceae bacterium
TTCCGGAAGATCCACCCGCGCTTCAAGACGCCCTGGCTCGCGCTCGTCTTCTTCGCCGGAGCGATCCCGATCGGACTGACCCTCACGGGGAAGACCTCGTTCCTCGGAGCCATCTACTCCTTCGGCGCGACGTTCTCGTTCACCGTGGCGCACGCGGCGATCGTCCGGATGCGGATGATGCGGAGCAGGGGCGAGGGCACGGAGCTCGAGTACCGGTCCCGCCCCAACCTGCGATTCCGCGGCGTCGACTGGCCGTTGTTCGCGATCCTCGGCGGGCTCGGAACCGGGCTCTCGTGGCTCGTGATCGTCGTGAAGTCGCCCTCGATCCGGTACGCGGGCATCGCCTGGCTGGTCGTGGGGTTCGTCTTCTACGTCGTCTACCGGCGCCGCGTGCTGCACGTTCCGATCACGGAGACGGTCCGCGCGCCGATTCCGCTCGGGCCCGCGCTCGCGCTCGAGTACCGGAACGTGCTCGTGCCGATCGTCCCGCGCCACGAGTCCGAGGCGGCGATGGATCTCGCCTGCCGCCTGGCCACCGAGCGCCGCGCGTCGATCGTCGCGATCACCGTGATCGAGGTGCCGCTCGAGCTGCCACTCGACGCCGAGCTGCCCGAATCGCTGGAGGACAAGGCGAACGACCTGCTCGACGAGGCGCGTGCGATCGGCGACGCCTACGGCGTGAACGTGATCGGGAGGATCGTGCGCGCCCGCCGACCCGGCCCGGCGATCGTGGAGGAGGCCGCCCGCCGGCACAGCGAGATCATCGTCATGGGGTCGCCGCGCAGAGACCAGCACCGCCGCCGCGGCCGCGTCTTCGGCGACACCGTCGACTACGTCCTCAAGAACGCGCCCTGCCGCGTGATGGTCGCCGCCGCGCCGAAGGCTGCGTGAGCGCCTACCGGAACCTCGTCGCCGTGTTCGGCGTGGTCGCGATCGGGATCGGGGTCGCGCTGATCGTGAGGACGGCGATCGCGGGCGGTGGGGTCGGGATCCTGATCGGGCTGCTCTTCGTCGCCCTCGGCGCTGGCCGCCTCTATCTGCTCCACCGCCGCAGGCACTAACCTCACAAACGTGGCGCGCAAGATCTCCGGGCTCC
Source organism: Gaiellaceae bacterium (assembly GCA_036518855.1). Taxonomy (GTDB): domain Bacteria; phylum Actinomycetota; class Thermoleophilia; order Gaiellales; family Gaiellaceae; genus AC-32. The sequence goes on from DATDMJ010000005.1 coordinate 1,097, forward strand.
AGCGCGTGCTCGACGCGCCTGCGCTCTTCTCGGTCGCGTACGGCGAGATCGCCTCCTCGATCTACGTCGCGCTCGGAATCATCGCGCTGCACGCGCTCGGCCTCACGCCCGAGGTGCTGGCGCTCGTGGGCGCCCTCTTCCTGGTCGTCTCGCTCTCGTACGCCGAAGGCACCGCCGCGATCCCGGAGACGGGCGGCGCGGCCACCTTCGTCCGGCGCGCGTTCAACGACCTCGCCGGCTTCCTGACCGGCTGGGCGCTCTTCCTCGACTACCTGATCGTGATCGCGCTCTCCGCGTTCTTCATTCCGCACTACCTCGGCGAGGGCTTCAAGGTCGATTCGCTCGGGCACCACCCCTGGGATCTCGTCGTCGCGGTGGTGGTGATCCTCGCGGTCGGGGCGATCCGGCTGGTGCGACGCTCGAGCTTCTACCGCTACGGGATCGTCGTCGCGGTGCTCGACCTCGTCACGCAGCTCGGACTGGTCGCGCTCGGCTTCGCGTTCCTCTTCTCCGGCAACGCGTTGACCAAGGGCGTCTCGATCGGCTCGCAGCCGTCGTGGCACGACATCGCCTTCGCCCTGCCGCTCGCGATGCTCGCGTACACCGGGCTGGAGACGGTTGCGAACCTCGCGGAGGAGGCGCGCGAGCCGGGACGCGACCTGCCGCGGAGCCTCTTCTCGGGGATCGGTCTCGTCGTGGTGATCTACGTCGCGATCGCCATGGTCGGGCTCTCGGCGTTCCCGGCGCAGCACGGGACGACCGAGCTCGGGACGCGCTGGATCCACGCGCCGTTGATCGGGATCGTCGCCGCGCTCGAGGGGCACATTCCGGGAGGGCTGGTCACGGCGCTCCGCATGTACGTCGGCGTGACCGGCGCCGTGATCCTGCTGGTCGCGGTCACGACGTCGATCTCCGGCTTCACGCGGCTCGCGCACTCGCTCGGAGAGCACGGCCAGCTCCCGCGCGCGTTCGGGCGCCTGAACCGCCGGACGCTGGTGCCGCCCCAGGCGATCGTCGCGGCGGTCGTGATCTCGATCGCGCTGCTGCTCGTCGCCTCGCTGTTCACCGACACCGTCATCTTCCTCGCCAGCCTCTTCAGCTTCGGCGTGCTCGCCGCGTTCACCTTGGCCCAGCTCGCGGTGATCAGGCTTCGCTACACCGAGCCCGAGCTCGCGCGGCCCTACCGCGCTCCAGGGGGAGTCCCCTTCCGCGGCGTCGAGGTCCCGGTCCCTGCGCTGATCGGCGTCGCCGGCACCTTCGCGGTCTTCGTGATGGCCATGGTCACGCATGCCGGTGCCCGGTACGGCGGCCCGATCTGGCTCCTCGTCGGGCTACTCGTCTACGGGCTCGTGCGCCACGGCCGCGGCGAGGGGATGCTCGAGCGGGTAGAGGCGCCGTCCGAGCACCTGCCCGAGACGCACTTCTCGAGCATCCTCGTGCCGATGAAGCTCGGACTGATCGGCGAGGAGATGATCGCCACCGCCGTCAAGCTCGCGCAGGAGCGCGGTGCCGACGTCGAGGCGCTGCACGTGATCCGCGTGCCGCTGGACACGGCGATCGATGCGGAGCTGGACCTCGAGGAGGAACGCGCGGCGGCCTCGCTCGCGGAGGCGCAGCTGCTCGGCGCCGACCACGGCGTCCAGGTGCACGGCGAGACCGTTCGCGCCCGCTCGATCGGCGACGCGATCGTGCAGGAAGCCGAGCGCAGCGGCGCCGACCTGATCGTCCTCGGGTCCGCGCCGCGCTGGCGCCGCCAGTCCAGGTTCTTCTCGCCGACCGTCGAATATGTGCTGCGCAAGGCCCCCTGCGAAGTGCTCGTCGTGGCCTTTCCGGAGGGCGTGATGGAGGAGGACGGCGCCGCTCAGGAGTGAGCTAATGTGGCTGGTATGAAGGCACTTGTTATCGGATGCGGCCGCGTCGGCTCGAGCATCGCGCTCCAGCTCGATCGCGAGGGCTGGGACGTGACGGCCGTCGACGAGAAGGAAGAGGCGCTCACGCGTCTCGGCGACCACTGGAGCGGCGGCTTCGTGCTCGGCCACGGTATGGACATCGAGGTCCTCCGCGAGGCCGGAATCGAGGAGGCCGACGCCGTCGTCGTGGCGACCGACGGGGACAACACGAACATCGTGATCGGCCAGGTGGCGCAGCAGCGCTTCGACAACCAGTGCACCGTGGTGCGCCTGCTCGACCCGGCGCGCGCCGAGTTCTACCGGCAGCGCGGGCTGCGGACGGTCTGCCCGACCTCGGTGGCGATCGAGGTGCTGCTCGACGCCGTGCGCTCGTGCGAGGTCCGGCCGGCAGAGGCCGCCACGAGCTAGATGTACATCCTCATCGCAGGCGGCGGGAAGGTCGGCGCGAACTTCGCGCGGACGCTGCTCCAGGACGGAAAGCGCGAGGTGACGCTGATCGAACAGCGGCGCGACCGCTACGAGCGGCTCGAGCAGGAGCTCGAGCACCATGCGCTGCTCGGCGACGCGACGGAGATCCACGTCCTCGAGCGAGCCGGCATCGCGCGGCCGCCGGACGTGGTGGCGGCGCTCACGGGCGACGACGAGGACAACCTCGTGATCAGCCAGCTCTCACGCGAGAAGTACGGCGTCCCGAAGGTGATCGCACGCGTCAACGACCCGCGCAACCAGGCGCATTTCGACCTGCTCGGGATCTCGCCGACGGTCTCGGCGACGCGCGGCCTGATGGCGCTGATCGAGCACGAGGTTCCCGAACACGACCTCGTCCACCTGCTCGAGCTTCGGAAGGAGAACCTCGAGATCGTCGAGGTGATCATCGACGAGGCCGCGCCGGCCGCTGGCCGACGGGTCGAGGCGCTCGACCTCCCCGAGGGCTCTCGGCTGATCTCGATCATGCGCAACGGCCACGCCGAGATCGCGGTCGGCTCGACCGAGCTGCACCCCGGCGACCAGGTCCTTGCGATCCTTCAGCCCGGGAAGGAAGACGAGTTGCGGAGAGTGCTGCTCAAGGCCTGATGGGGAAGCTCGGGGTCCTGGTGTTCGTCCTGGCGGCGGCGCTGCCCGGTGCTGCCTGCGGCAGCAGCGCCTCGCAGGGGTCTGCGCAGCCCCACCTGCGCCAGATCGCTTCCGGGCTCGACTCGCCGACCTACGTGACCTCCGCGCCGGGCCAGCGCGGCGTGCTCTACGTGACCGAGCAGCCAGGCGTGGTACGCGAGATCGTGAACGGGAGGCTTCGCGCGCAGCCGTTCATCGACATCCGCAACCTGATCAAGAGCGGCGGCGAGCAGGGCCTGCTCTCGATCGCCTTCCACCCGAAGTACGCGACCAACCACCGCTTCTACCTCTACTCCAACGACACGACCGGGGACGTCCGCGTCTACCAGTTCCAGTCGAACGGGACGATCGGCCTGCCGGCCACCGGGCGGTCGCTGCTACGGGTCGCCCACCGGGAGTTCGACAATCACAACGGGGGCCAGCTGCAGTTCGGCCCGGACGGCCTGCTCTACGCGGGCACCGGCGACGGCGGCTCGGGCGGCGATCCGCACAACCACTCGCAGAGCCTCGGCTCGCAGCTCGGCAAGCTCATGCGGCTGAACGTGAACAAGGCCGGGGCGGGCTGGAAGATCGTCGGCTACGGCCTCCGGAACCCGTGGCGCTTCTCGTGGGACCGGGCGACGGGCGACCTCTACATCGGCGACGTCGGCCAGGACACCTGGGAAGAGATCGACGTCCGGACGCCGAAGCAGCAGCGCGTCCTCAACAACTACGGCTGGCGGGTCTGGGAAGGGCGCGCGCGGTACCAGTCGGGCCAGCGGACCAACCCGGCCGGGCGGCTCGTCTTCCCGATCGTCACCTACAAGCACGAAGCCGGCCGCTGCTCGGTGACGGGCGGCTACGTGTACCGCGGCAAGGCCGTCCCCTCGGCGCGGGGCCGGTACTTCTACGGCGACTACTGCACCGGCGAGATCTGGAGCCTGCGCGCGGTGCACGGCAAGCTTGTGAGCAAGCGCAAGGAGGGCATCAAGGTCGGGTCGATCTCCTCGTTCGGGCAGGATGCCGCCGGTGAGCTCTACGCGACGTCGCTCGGCGGCCAGGTCTACAAGTTGACGCGCTGATGCGGCTGCCGCTCCTTGCCGGCGCGCTGATCGCGCTCACGCTGGGCGGGGCATCGCAATCGGCGACGACAGCCCGCCTCGGCGGCAGCTGGACGCGCTTCGGCTACGACGCAGCGCGCAGCGACTCGGGGCCGTCGCACACCGGCATCGCCACGGCGAACGTCGGCAAGCTGACCCGGCAGCAGGTTCGGCTGCCGGGAACCGTGGATTCCTCGCCGATCTACCTCCGCGGCGTTCGGGTGCACGGCCGCGCGCACGACGTCTTCTTCGTGACGACCTCGTACGGGATCACGGTTGCCGTCGACGCGGACTCCGGGAAGATCCTCTGGCGCTTCATCCCGCGCGGATACCGGTCCTGGGCGGGCACGGCCCGGATCACCAACTCCTCGCCGCTCGCGGATCCAACCCGCCGCTACGTCTACGCGGAGGCGCCGAACGGCCGCGTCTACAAGCTCACGGTCGCAGGTGGCGCGGTGGTCTGGTCGGTCTCGATCACGAAGCTGCCCTCGCGCGAGAAGCTCGGCACGCCGCTCAACTTCTCGCGCGGGCTCTTGATCGCGACCACGGGCGGCTACGTCGGCGACGCGCCTCCGTACCAGGGCCACGTCGTGACGATCACCCGGCGAGGCCGGATCAGCCACGTCTGGAACTCGCTCTGCAGCGACAGACACCGGCTGATCGCACCCTCGTCGTGCCCGGAGAGCGACTCGGCGATCTGGGCGCGCTCCGGCGCAGTGGTCGCGCGGTCCGGGAACCTGCTGGTCGCGACCGGGAACGCGCGCTTCGACGGATCGCGCTACTGGGGCGACAGCGCGCTGATGCTCACGCCGAGCGCCTCGCGGCTGCTCCACAGCTGGACGCCGCGGAACCAGGCCCAGCTGGACAGCGGCGACGTCGACCTCGGCTCGACCGCGCCGGCGATCCTGAGTCCCTCGCTCGCGGCGCAGTCGGGGAAGGACGGGATCATCCGTCTGCTGCGGCTGCCCGGGCTCGGCGGCCTGGGGCACCTCGGCGGCGAGCTGCAGACGATCCCGGCGCCGGGCGGCTCGGGCGTGTTCTCGACGATGGCCGTCTCGCACGCGGGCGGGACGACGCGGATGTTCGTCGGCAACGACTCGGGCGTCTGGGGCTACGTGCTGAGCGGCGGGCGGCTCCACGTCGCGTGGCGCCGCGGCGAGGCCGGGACGAGCCCCGTGCTCGCCGGCGGCCTGCTCTACGTCTACGACCCGAACGGCGGGCTGAACGTCTTCAACCCGTCGACCGGTGGGCTCGTCACGACGCTTCCAGCGGGCGGAGGCCACTGGGAGAGCCCGATCGCCACCGACGGGCGCGTCGCGCTCACCGAGGGCGACGCGAACTCGCACAGCACCTCGGGCGTGTTGGATATCTATCGCTAGCTAGCTGCCGGCTCGCCGGCGCCTGACCTGCGGGCCCTGCTGGCCGAGGGCCGCGTAGGCGAGCGCCTGGAGCGACTCGTTGAGCGTTCGCAGCTCGTGGGCGATCTGGACGAAGCCCTCGGTGTGGTCGAGCCGGCGGTTCAGGCTCTGCAGCTCGTCACGGAGCGCGTCCAGCCGCTCGAGGATCGCGTCCAGCTGCCGGTCGTCGAAGCTCTTTCGCTCGGGCACGTTGCGATTTTAAGGCGCTCGCTTGCGACGCCGATCTAGAGGCCACGCTGGCTTTGCCAGCGTGGCCGTCTCAGCGGAGAGCGCCGCAAGCAGCCCGAGGGCAAGGCCGCAGGCGTCGAAGGCGACGTCGAACGGCGACGAGTGCCGTCCCTGGACGAAGTGCTGGTGGATTTCGTCGGTGGCGGCGTAGGCGATGCCGATCAGGAGCGCCGGCTGCCAGCGGCCGAGTGCGCGGAAGAGCAGCGCGCCGAGGATCGCGTACTCCGTGATGTGCGCCCCCTTGCGCAGGAACTCGTCCCACGTGCCGAGGCCGGACGAGAGCGAGGGGATCGAGGAGAGCCCGAAGATCACCGCCATCCAGACGACGACCGGGCCCCAGAGCGCGAGTTTCCGCATCGGAGGAGGATGATAGGCTCGCCCCGATAGGCGAGCGGTGAGGGAACCCGGTGCGAGTCCGGGACGGTCCCGCCGCTGTGAGGGGAGACGCTCCCCGCCGAAGTGCCACTGGCCCGCGGGCCGGGAAGGCGGCGGAGGAGGGAGCCCCGAGTCAGAAGACCTGCCGCCCGCCGCGAACTTCGAACCCCTCGCGGAAGGAGGCTTCGTGTCAAGGCGACTCTCTGTTTTCCTCGTCGCGGCAGCGGCGGCGTTGGTGCTCGTCCCGGCGGCGCTCGCGTTTCGCGTGCACGTTCGCGTCGAGGGCAAGACGCAGACGATCTTCGGAGCGACCGAGCCGTCGCTCGCCGTCAAGGCAAACGCGCTCGATGCGCTCGAGGCGGCCAGCCTGGCCGGCGAGTTCTACTACCACGTGACGACGGCGAGCTTCGGCACGTACGTCGACCAGATCGGCCGGTACCCGGCCGGCGGCTCGAGCGGCTGGGTCTTCAAGGTGAACGGCGTCTCGCCGCCGGTCGGCGCGGATGCGGTCGTGCTGAAACCCGGCGATCACGTGCTCTGGTACTGGGCGACCTTCGGGCCCTCCGGCGGCCCGCCGACGCTCGAGCTCCAGCGCTCGAGGCGCGGCTGCTACCGGGTCGTCGCGCAGGACGACGCTGGAAAGACGCGAGCGGCGCGCGGAGCGGTTCTGCGCGTCGACGGCCGCGCGGTGCGGGCCCGGACCGGCTCGGCCTGCGTCGGCGCGCATCGCGGGCTCGTGCGGGCCACGCTGAAGGGGGCCGTCCGCTCGAACGCCCTGCCGTGAGATCCGCGTCGCTGCTCTGTCTGGTCGTCCTGTCCGCTGGCTGCGGCTCGCAGACGCGCTCCGGGCTCGCGGTCGTCTGGGTCACGCGCGACCGCGGCGCCCAGGTGCTTCGCGTCGGGAAGGTTCCCGCGGGCCTGTCCGCGATCCAGGGGCTCGAGCGCGTGGCGAAGGTGGAGACGCGCTACGGCGGGCGCTACGTGCGCTCGGTCGACGGCGTTTCCGAGCACGGCCAGCGCGCGTGGTTCTACTACGTGAACGGTTACCTCGCCGACCGCAGCGGCGGCGACTACCGCCTACGTCCTGGGGACGTCGAGTGGTGGGACTACCGCCCGTGGAGCAACCCCGCGCAGGATCCGCTCGTGGTGGGTGCCTTTCCACAGCCGTTCGTGAACGGCTACGACGGGCACAGCCGCCACACGGTGATCGTTACGAGTAACCCGGCCTTGGTGCGGGCGCTTGCCCGCCGCCTGCACGCGACCGTGGCTCCTCCCGGCGGGGCCGCCCTCGCGCGAGACGTGAACGTGATCTCGGTGGAGCCCGGCGCGCACACGGCCGCGCGGCTGACGTATCCCGGCTCGACTTCTCCGGGATCGCCGGTTCGCCTCGACGTCAGCGGCGACCCGCAGGTCCTGCTGCGGCGGTGGCCCTTCCGCTTCCGGTACTCGCTGCCGTGAGGCCCGCCGCTGCAGCCGCGCTCCTGGCCGGGCTCGCTGCGGCGGCGCTGCTCGCGCACCGGACCGTCTCGGTCGCTGTCATCGCCGCGGTGCTGCTCGTCGTGTGCCTGCGGGCGCCGGCCGAACGGCGCCGGATGTACCTCGTCGGCGCGCTCGTCTCCGGGCTCGCGGTCGTGGTCGTGACGCCGTTCCTCGAGACGATCGGCTCGCACCCGATCTGGACCGGGCCGACGGTGCCGGTGCTCGGACAGCTCGACGTGACCACGGAGGAGCTGCGCAACGGGCTCTTCCAGGGTCTGCGGCTGACCGCGGTCGCGCTCGCGTTCGCCGCGTACGCGCTCCTGCTCGACCACGACCGCCTCGTCCAGGCCGCCGGGTTCGCCCGTCGCTCGGTGCTCGCGATCGCGCTCGCGACGCGGCTCGTGCCGACCCTCGAGCGGGACGCGGCCGGCCTCGTCGAGTCGCTGCGCGGGCGCGGGGTGGAGGTGTCGGGGGTGCGCGGCCGTGCGCGGCTGCTTTCGCCGCTGCTGGCGGGCTCGCTCGAGCGGGCGCTCAACCTCGCCGAGGCGATGGAGGCGCGCGGGTACGGGCGGCCGGGCGGAACGCGCGCTCCCAGGCCCGGCTGGACCGGGCGGGACCGGGCCGCGCTCGTCGGGGCGACCGCGCTGGTCGTGATTGGAGCGCTGTGGCTCTAGTCAGCGTCCGCGAGCTGTCGTTCCGGTATGCCGAGGCGCCGCCTGCGCTTCGCGAGGTCTCGCTGGACGTCGAGGCGGGCGAGGTGGTCGCGCTGCTCGGGCCGTCGGGCTCCGGAAAGTCGACGCTGCTGCGCGCGCTGGCCGGTCTCGTGCCCCACTTCCACGGCGGGCGGTTCTCGGGGCGGGTCGAGATCGACGGTCGCGACACGCGCCGGACCCGCCCTTCCGAGCTGGCCGGAACCGTCGCGACGCTCTTCCAGGACCCCGAGGACCAGGTCGTCTTCACGCGGGTCGAGCCCGAGGTCGCGTTCGGGCTCGAGAACGTCGGGACGCCACCGGCGCAGATCCCGCTGCGCGCGGCGCGGGCGCTCGCATCGGTGGGGGCGGGGGATCTCGGCGACCGGCGGGTCGGCCAGCTCTCGGGCGGCCAGCTCCAGCGGGTCTGCCTCGCCTCCGTGCTCGCCCTGGAGCCGCGCCTGCTGCTCCTCGACGAGCCGACGTCGCAGCTCGACCCGGACGGCGCGGCGACCGCGATCGAGCTGGCTCGCTCCTCAGGTGCGGCGGTGGTGGTCTCCGAGCACCGGTCGGAGCGGGTGCTCGAGGCCTGCGACCGCGTGCTCTTCCTCGAGGAGGGGCGGCTCCGCGAGGACGGCGTGCCGGACGCGTGGCTGCCGCGCGAGGCCGACCTCCCGCACGGAGAGCCCGGAGGCGTGCCCGTGTGTCGGCTCGAAGACGTCTCCTTCGGCTACGACCGGCCGGTTCTCTCCGGCGTTAGCCTCGAGGTCGGGCGCGGCGAGATCGTGGCGCTGATCGGTCCCAACGGCTCGGGGAAGACGACCGTCGGCAAGCTCGCCGCGGGGCTGCTCGAGCCCCAGGAGGGCAGCGTCGTACGGGACGGCCGCGCCTGCTATCTGAGCCAGGATCCGGGCCGCTACCTCGTCTGCGAGCGCGCCGACGAGGAGGTCGCGCTCGCCGTGGACGGCGATCTCACGAGGGCTCGCGCGGCGCTCGCACAGCTTGGGCTCGAAGGCTTCGCGGCGAGACATCCCCGCGACCTCTCCAGCGGCGAGCGCGAGCGGCTCGCGCTGGCCGCGGTGCTCGTGGCCGAGCCGGACCTGCTCGTGCTCGACGAGCCCACCCGCGGGGTCGATCCGCCGCGCAAGGACGAGCTGGTCCGGCTCCTACGTGCGCAGGCGGCCGGGCGGGGCACGCTGGTGGCGACGAACGACCACGTCTTCGCGGGCGCGGTTGCGGATCGCGTGGTTTCCACCGTGCCGGAACGGGCGGCGGCGCTTGCCTAGGCTCGCCCTGGTTCTCGCGTTCTCGGCGGCGGTCGCCTCCGCGGTCTGGGCGGTCGAGCGGCCCGACGACGCGGCGCTCTCGCTGCTGCTGGTTGCGGGCGCGCTGATCGTGGCGGGCGCGGCCTGGCTCGAGTCGGGGCCGGGCTCGAGCAAGGAGCTCGTGCTGATCGCGACGCTGGCGGCGGCGGCAGCGGCCGGGCGCGTGCTCTTCGCGGCGGTCCCGAACGTGCAGCCGGTCACCGTCACGGCCGTGGTTGCCGGGGTGGCGCTCGGGCCGCGCGCGGGTGCGACGACCGGCGCCCTCGCCGCGCTGGTCTCGAACCTCTACCTCGGGCAAGGGGCGTACACGCCGTGGCAGATGCTTGCCTGGGGCCTGTGCGGCCTGCTCGGCGGCCTCGCGGCGCCGCTGCTCCGGCGGAGGGTGCCGCTGGCGCTGTTCTGCTTCGGCCTCGGGTTTGCGTTCGACGCGCTGATGGACGTCTGGGAGTGGCTCAGCTTCTACCCGCACACGTGGCAGGCGTTCACCGCGCTGTACCTCCGCGGGATCTGGTTCGACGCGGCCCACGGGATCGGGAACCTGCTGTTAGCCCTGGCGGTTGGTCCTGAACTGCGGCGGCTGCTCGAGCGCTACGCGCGCCGCCTTCGCGCCGAGGTGGTTTGGGCGTGAAGAGCCTGGCTGTGATCGTTGCCGCTCTCAGCCTCGCTGCGACGGGAGTCGACTACCTGCAGGCGCACCAGGTCCAGAGCGGCGGCTTTGCGGAGCCCGGCGGCTCGCCGAGCCCCGAGCTGACGGCCTGGGCGGTGCTCGGTCTTCGCGCGGCCGGTGGCGGAGCAGGGGTGAGCGCGTTCACCTACCTCCAGGCTCACGAAGGCGACCTGACCGAGCTCACCGACGTCGAGCTCGCTGCGATGGCCGAAAGCGTTCTGGGCAAACCCCCCGACCGCCTGCTCGCGCGGATCCGGGCCGCGCGGAAGCCGAGCGGGCGCATCGGCCCGAACGTGAACTCGACCATGTGGGGAATCCTCGCCCTGCGCCAGGCGGGAGAGAAGGCTCCGCGCGGCTCGATCCGCTATCTGCTTCGCGCGCAGGGACGCTCCGGCGGCTGGGGCTGGTCGCCCGGAGGGGCGCCGGACTCGAACGACACCGCGGCCGCGATCGAGGCGCTCCGTGCGGCCGGAACCCGGGGCACCGCGGTCACCCGCGGCCTCAGCTATCTCCGGCGCCTCCACAGGCGAGACGGCGGCTTCGAGCTCACCCCCGGACGCGGCTCCGACACGCAATCGACGGCATGGGCGATCCAGGCCTTTCTCGCCGCCGGGAAGCCGGTCCCGTCAGGAGCGTTCGGCTACCTCCACCGCATGCGCCGCGGCGACGGCAGCTACCGCTACTCGGCCCGCTACGTGACCACGCCGGTCTGGGTCACCGCTCAGGTCCTACCCGCGCTCGCCCGGCGGCCGTTCCCACTGCCGAACCCATGAGACCTGGTCGTAGAGGGGCTGGTAACCGAGCCGCTCGTTGACCGCGAGCATGCCGACGTTCGTATCGTCGTTCTCGGTCAGGATCCGCTCGAAGCCGTTGTCCCGCGCCCACCGCGCCGAGGCGAGCTTGACCGCGAGCGCAAGCCCGCGCCGGCGGTGTGAGGGCAGCGTCGCCGTCATCTGGGTGTACCCGAGCCGCCGCTTCGGATCGACGCACAGGAGCGTGAGCGCGACCGGACGCTCGCCGTCGAACGCGACGAAGCTGCCCTCGCCGGAGAGGTCGGGCAGGCCGTAGTCGTCCTGCTTCCAGGTCTCAAGCGTGAGCGCGGTCTCCGGCTCGTTGCCGGGGAGGTCGATCTCGCCTGCCTCGCAGATCTCGTACAGCTCGCGTTCGAGCTGCCGCGTCGCGGCCAGCGGCACGACCGGCACGGAGGGCTCGGGCAATTCGGCGGCGTCGAGCACCAGTTCCGAGACCCGGTCGACCTTGTCCGGCTCGTAGCCGCGCTGCACGAGAAAGCGCTCGCCGGCCGGATCCCCGTCGACGTTCCCTCGCGCCCGCCAGGCGCCGCGGCTGCGCAGGTACTCCTCGACCACGCCGTAGAGCGCTCCGCCGATCCCGCGGCCCCGGTGCTCGGGCGCGACTGCGACCCAGAACCGCCCCTTGCCCGGAGTCGGCACCGACCACTCGAACGCGGCCCAGGCCGAGCCGACGATCTCGCCGCCGTTCTCCGCGACCCAGTGCCGCCACTGCTCGCGCTCGATGCCTCGGGACGCCCAGAACCAGACGCGCTCCGGCGTCTCGAGCTGGTGCGGGTTGACCGCGAGATGAAGTGCGGCGACGGCAGGGCAGTCCTCCCGCCGCAGCTCCCGGATCACGGCGCCGCCAGCCACCCGGCCTCCGGCCGCATGAGCCGCCCTCCCTCGACCAGCCGCTCCAGGAGGTCGTCCTCCCAGTACCAGCGCCATGAGAACCACCGCGAGATCTCCTGCTCCGGAGCCAGCACCGCCGCGCGGACGCCGGCCACCACGAGCTCCGCCAGGCCGCCGCGCTCCGCGGGCGCCGGCACGACGTGATCCCATCGCGAGAGCTCGCTCGTGTGCCGGTGCGGCTCCTCGTAGACGATGCTCCGCGACACGATCGCGCCGCAGCGCTCCAGCGGCGACCGCAGGGCCTTCAGTTCCTTCGGCTTCAGCCCGAGCTCGAGCTGCAGGTCCTCGAGCTCCGAGGGCCCTGCCTCGGCGAGGTGGCGTAGCAGCGGGTCATCGCCCAGCCGCTCGAGCTCGGCGCGGCAGATCGGATCGAGCAGCCCCACGACCTTCGGCGTCACCAGCAGCCCTTTCCCGCGGTGCACGGCGACGACGGGATACCCACGCGCCCCGAGCTCGCCGAACCAGGGGAACTTCGTGCGCGGCCACTGGCCGAAGCCCGGACTGTCCGGGGCATACGGTTCCTCGTGGCAGGCCTCGAACAGGCTGGGCAACGCGCAGTCCGCCGTTCGCGTGAGCAGCCCGCGGTCGAGCAGGAACTCCTCCGCCTCGTCGAGCGACTCCAGCGCCCGGTCGGGCGTCAGCCGGCACTCGAAGGCGCGACGCCCCCGAAGCTCCTCCATACTCGCGACGTGGGGGCTCATCGGACCGCGGCCATTGTGACCATCGGAAACGAGCTCGTCTCCGGTGACATCGCCAACACGAACGGCTCCTGGCTCGCGGCCCGGCTCGAGGCACTCGGCTTCGACGTGATCATGATCGCCGCGGTGCCCGACGAGGAGGCACGCGTCGCGGCGTTCGTCCGCCTGGAGGCCGAGGAAGCAGACGTCGTGATCGTCACCGGCGGCCTCGGCGGCACTCCGGACGACCTCACGCGCGAGGCGGTCGGCGCGGCGTTCGAGGTGCCGCTGGTGGAGCAGCCCGACGTGGCGGCGCGCCTGCGCGAGCGGTTCAGCAGCGCTCCGGACTACGCGGCCCGCTGGGCTCGGCTCCCCGAGGGGAGCCGCCCGATGGAGATCGAGCGCGGCGGCGCGCCGGGCTTCGCCCTGCGCAACGTCTACGTCCTGCCCGGCCTACCGGCGGAGATGGAGGCGATGTTCGAACTCGTCGCCGTGGAGATCGGCGGCAGCAGCCCGATCGGGTCCTGGCGGCACACCTACCGCACCACCGAGAGCCGCATCGTCGCGGTGCTCGAGGCCGCCGGCACGCATCATCCCGAGGTGCGCGTCGGCTCCTACCCCAGCTTCAGCCCGGAGGGCAGCAGCGTCGAGATCGTCCTCAAGTCGGACGACCCGGACGCGCTCGCAGCCGCGCAGGCCTGGCTGGAGGACCAGCTGGCACATCTGGACTAGCGCGCTTCGCTGACAACCCTGTTACCGTGCAGGGGCGGTCGCCCGATGTGGGGTCGTGTGGCCCTCATCGATGCGAGCGATCAGGCACACCCTGCGCGAGACCGATACCCCCTTCCAGGGGTTCGCCCGGCCGCGGCGAATTGCCGATGCCGTGAAGGTGCAGGTGGGGCGCCGCAGTCTCGCGATCGTGATCGGCCTGGCCTCGGTGGCCGCCGTCGCGCTGCTCGTCCAGCGGACGGGGACGCGCGTGCTCTCGGCCGCCGCCACCCCTGACTGGCACTTCCTGCTCGCGGGCCTCGCGATCTGCGCCGCGGTGCAGCCGCTCCGCGCGCTCGCCTGGTCTTCCACGGTTCGCTCGCCTGCAATCGGCTTCCGCGCGCTGTACACCGCCAGCTCGGTCGGCTCGTTCCTCGACACCGTCCTCCCGGGGCGGCTCGGCGAGGCCTCGAAGGTCGCCGTGCTGAAGGTCACCGCCGGCTCGCGCTGGCCCGGGTTCTCGCGCGCGGGCGGGAGCCTCCTCTGCGCGCACCTGCTCGAGATGATCGCCTTCGTGCTCGTCGGCGCCGGCTCGGCGTTCTTCCTGCCGGTTCCGGGCTGGGCGAAGATCACGATGGTCGTGGGGCTCCCGGCCGCGGCCGGCGGCCTCGTGCTCGTCTCGGTGCTCCACGGCAAGCTGCGCGATCGCTTGCCCCACGGGGTCGGGGCGTTCTTCGAAGGCGCCGCCGCTCCGAAGAAGATCATGCTCCGCGCGGGCGCGATCCTGGTGCTCACCTGGGTCGCCCGCTGGTTCGCGATGCTCTTCCTGCTCCACGCCGTGGGAGTCCACGTGGGCGTCGGCTCGGCGCTGCTCTACATGGTCGTGACCGGGCTCGCGAACACGATGCCCTTCCTGCCCGGGAACGTCGGCCTCTACCAGGGCGCCGCGATCGGCGCGCTCGCGATGGCGGGCCACAACGGCGACAGCGCGCTTGCAGCGTCGGTCTTCACCCCGGCGGCGGCGAGCCTTGCGACCGGGGTCGCCGCTCTGGCAGGTCTCGCGCTCTACGGGCGCCGCGTCGGGCAGCTTTCGCGGGCCGCCGTCCGTTTCTAGCCGAGCTTCTCCGGATCTGCCGGAGCGCCGTCGCGACCGACGTAGCCTCCCTTCGCGCCGACGACGAGCATCACCAGGTCTTCGTCGCCGATGCTGACGATCTGCCGAGGCGTCGTCGACTCGACGTGACACAGCCCGCCGGGCCCGAGCTCGCGAGTCTCGCCGGGTAGCCGAAAACGAGCCCGGCCCGAATGGACGAAGTAGAGCTCGTCCTGCTCCTCGTGGTAGTGGGGCCGCGCCTCGATGCCCGGCGGGATGACGAGGACGTTCACCCCGAAGGCTGTGACGCCGAGCTCCTGCCGCACCTTGCGGAAGACGCCGTCGCCCATCTCGTCGATCGATCCGAAGGCGTAGGCCACGCGATGAGTTTGTAGCACCATCGCGGTCTTAACCACGACCCCGACGAAAGGAGCACACCGTGCCGCAGACGGCAACCCACATCGCGCAGCTCGGCCGGGTGATCATCCCGGTCTCGGACCAGGACAAGTCGCTCGAGTTCTACACCGACAAGCTGGGCTTCGAGGTTCGCGCCGACGTCGCGTTCGGCGAGGGCGACCGCTGGATCGAGGTCGCGCCTCCCGGCAGCGGCGCGGCAATCGCGATCATGCCGCCGCGTCTCGGCGAGACGCCGAACAACACGCAGACCTGCGTGGCGTTCACGACCGAGGAGCTGGACGCGGCGCACGAAGCGCTGAAGGAGCGCGGCGTCGACGTCGACGAGCCGATGGGCGGGGAGGGCCCGGTCCCGCGGATGTTCTTCTTCCGCGATCTCGACAAGAACAACCTGCTGCTCGTCGAGGAGAACGAGAGCTGAGCGCCACCGAGCTGCGGGTGGTTCTGACGGTCTCCGACTTCGACGAGGCCGTGCGCTTCTACCGCGACGTCCTCGGGCTCGAGCAGGTCGCCGACTGGAGCTCTGACGACGGAAGCGTCGTCTTGCTCGAAGCCGGTCAGGCGACGCTCGAGCTCATGGACGAGGCTCAGGCCGCGCTCGTGGACCGGATCGAGGCCGGGCACCGAGTGTCCGGCCTGGTC
Organism: Gaiellaceae bacterium; assembly: GCA_036518855.1. GTDB lineage: Bacteria > Actinomycetota > Thermoleophilia > Gaiellales > Gaiellaceae > AC-32. Next base: position 16,617 of record DATDMJ010000005.1, read on the forward strand.
CGGCTCGCGTTCGCGGTGCCAGACAGCGAGGAGACGGCCGGGCGGCTCGTGGCGGCCGGGGCCGAGCGGGCCGCGGAGCCGGTGACCCCTCCCTGGGGCGGCCGGAACGCGCGCGTCCGCGCTCCGGACGGCATGCAGCTGACGCTGTTCACGGAGTAACCGGCGTCGGCGGCGGCTCCCCCCGCTCGAAGGCGAGCAGGTTGTCGACCACGAGCCGCGTCATCGCCTCCCGGGTCTGGCGGGTCGCGCTGCCGATATGCGGCGTCAGGACGACGTTCGGGAGGTCGAGCAGCTCCGTCGGCACGTGCGGCTCGTGCGCGAAGACGTCGAGGCCGGCGCGGATCCGGCCCGAGACCAGCTCCGCGACCAGCGCCGCCTCGTCGACGATCTCGCCCCGCGCCGTGTTGACGAGGCACGTGCGGTCTCGGAGCAGCGCGAGGCGCCGCGCGTCGATCAGGCCGTGGGTCTCCACGCTCAAGGGCGCGTGGATCGAGACGACGTCCGACTCTTCGAGGAGCGCGTCGAGCTCGCGGTAGTCTCCGAGATCCGTTTCGACGGGGCGTCGTTGCGTGTAGAGCACGCGGAGCCCGAACCCATGGGCGCGCCGGGCCACGGCGCTGCCGATACGTCCGAGCCCGACGATGCCGAGCGTCGATCCGGTCAGCCCCTCCGAGAGGTCGGCTTCGGCCCAGAAGCCGCCCCAGCGGCCGGCCCTGACGCGGCGGTCGGCTTCGACCACGGATCGTCCGGTCGCAAGGATCAGCGCGAAGGTGAGATCCGCCACGGCGTCGTCGAGGACGCCGGGGGTGTTCGTGAACACGATGCCGCGGCCGGCGAGCTCGCTCACGTCGACGCGGTCGTAGCCGACGCCGTAGTTCGCCACGACCCGGAGCGCGGGGAAGAGGTCGAGGGGCACGGGCTCGTTGGCCACGATCAGCCCCTCTACGTCGCCGCGCGGCGCGTGGAGCTGGTCGAGCACCACTATTTCCACGTCGAGCTCGTCGAACGCGGGGCCCGGGTAAACGCGGGTGGCGAGGACCTTCACGACCGCCGCTAGCATCGCGGATGTGGCAGTTGCGTCGCCCGAGCGCTACCTCGCCGACCTGAACCCGGCGCAAAGAGAGGCGGTCCTCGCCACCGAAGGGCCGCTGCTCGTCATTGCCGGTGCCGGGTCGGGCAAGACCCGCGTCCTCACCTACCGCGTCGCGCACATGCTCAACACCTGCGGCGTCAAGCCGAACGAGATCCTCGCGATCACGTTCACGAACAAGGCCGCCGGCGAGATGCGCGAGCGCCTGGAAGACCTGCTCGGCCCCGTCGCTCGGGCGATCTGGATCCTGACCTTCCACGCCGCCTGCGGCCGGATCCTGCGGCGAGAAGCGCCCAGGCTCGGCTACCGCTCGAACTTCACCATCTACGACTCCGCCGATCAGGTGCGCCTGACGAAGCAGTGCCTCGAGGAGCTCGAGCGCGACCCGAAGCGCTTCGTGCCGCGCGGCATCCACTCCCAGATCTCGGCCGCGAAGAACCAGCTCGTCGGCCCGGAGGAGTACGCGCAGCGCGTCGCGTCGTTCTACGACCAGACCGTCGCCGAGGTGTACGACCTCTACCAGCGGCGGCTCTTCGCCTCGAACGCGGTCGACTTCGATGACCTGCTGATGCTGACCGTCCGCGTGCTGGAGCACTTCCCCGAGGCGCTCGAGCGCTGGCAGAAGGCGTTTCGCTACATCCTCGTGGACGAGTACCAGGACACGAACCACGCGCAGTACCGGCTGCTGCAGCTCCTGGCGGAGAAGCATCGCAACGTCTGCGCAGTCGGCGACCCGGACCAGTCGATCTACGCGTTCCGCGGGGCAGACATCCGCAACATCCTCGAGTTCGAGCGCGACTTCGGCGAGACGCGCACCGTCGCGCTCGAGCAGAACTACCGCTCGACGAACACGATCCTCCAGGCCGCGAACGCGGTCATCTCGCACAACCGCGAACGCAAGCCGAAGAACCTCTGGTCCGAGCTCGGCGAAGGCCAGGAGATCCGCGCGCTGGAGGTCGAGGACGAGCATGCCGAGGCGCGGTTCGCCGCCGCCGAGATCGCCGCGCTCGTCGAAGAGGGCTACGGCGGCAGCGAGATCGCCGTCTTCTACCGGACGAACGCGCAGTCGCGGGTGCTCGAGGACGTGCTCGTCCGCCAGGCGATCGCGTACCAGGTGATCGGGGGCCCGCGCTTCTACGAGCGGGCGGAGATCAAGGACGTGGTCGCCTACCTGCAGGTGATCGACAACCCGTACGACGCCGTCTCGATGCAGCGGATCGCCAACCGGCCGCGCCGCGGGATCGGCGACACGACCCTCTCGAGGCTGCAGGCCCACGCAGATGCGTTCGGGATCTCGCTCTGGGAGGCGATGGACCAGGCCGAGGAAGCAAGCATCGCCGCGGCGCCGCTTCGCGCCGTGCAGCAGTTCCACGGCCTGCTCCAGTCGCTCCAGGCCGGCGCGCTCGAGCTCGAGGTGCCGGAGCTGATCGAGCGCATCCTCGACCGCAGCGGCTACCGCGAGGCGCTCGAGGCCGAGCGCACGATCGAATCGCAGGGGCGGCTCGAGAACCTGCAGGAGCTCGTCGGCGTCGCACAGGAGTACCAGCACATCGCCGAGGAGCCGTCGCTCTCCGGCTTCCTGCAGGAGATCTCGCTCTACTCCGACCAGGACGCAATGCGGGGCGAGCAGAGCCTGGTCACGTTGATGACCCTCCACAACGCGAAGGGGCTCGAGTTCCGCGCCGTCTTCATGATCGGGATGGAGGAGGGGATCTTCCCCCACTCGCGCTCGATCGAGGAGCAGGGGCTCGAGGAGGAGCGGCGGCTCTGCTACGTGGGGATGACGCGTGCGCAGGAGCGGCTCACGCTGACGCATGCAAGCGCTCGCTCGCTCTACGGGAGCCGCTCGTACAACCTGGCCTCGCGCTTCCTGGACGAGCTCCCCGAGCGCGGGGTGGAGCGGCAGCGCCTCCAGCCTGCATCGTGGTCGAAGTACGGCGCCACGGGGATCGCACCCCGCGAGAACCAGCCGTCGCTCTCGACCGGCGATTCGGTTCGGCACGGGACGCTCGGCGAAGGCGTCGTCACGGCCATCGAGGCGGGAGGCGTCGTCACGGTTCGCTTTGCGAACGACGGCTCGGAGCGTCGGCTGGTGCTCGACTACGCGCCGCTGGAGAAGATCGCCTAGGTGGCGCTCGAGGTCAGGGTCTGCGCGCCGGAGGAGGTGCGAGCGGCGCTCGACCCGATCTGGCACTACTTCGGCGGCCGCGCGACGGAGGAGGACGTCGAGCGCTTCGCGCCGATCCTCCCCGCGGAGCGCGTGCACGCGGCCTTCGAAGGCGACCGGATCGTGGGCGGCGCCGGCGCCTACCTCTTCGACACCACCGTTCCGGGCGGCGGGCAGGTCCCGACCGCCGGCGTGATGGCCGTCGGCGTGCTGCCGACCCATCGCCGCAGGGGCGTGCTGACGAAGCTGATGCAGCGCCAGCTGGCGGACGCGCACGAGCGCGGGGAGCCGCTCGCGACGCTGTACGCCTCGGAGGGCGCGATCTACTCACGGTTCGGCTACGGGCTCGCGTCCCTCGCCGGCAACATCGACCTGCCCAAGGAACACGCGCTACTGCGGGACGACGAGCCGATCGGCCAGGCGCGGATCCTCGACGGCGAAGAGGAGGCACTCGAGCTGCTGCCTCCGATCTACGACCGCGCCCAGGCCGAGACCGCCGGCATGCTCAGCCGGACCCCGGACTGGTGGAAGGCCAGGCGGCTCTACCGCAACCCTCATCGTCCCGGTGGCGAGCAGGTGCGGGTCGCGATCGAGCTCGACGGGCGTCTCGAGGCCTATGCCCTCTACCGGATCAACTTCGCGGCGCGCAACATGATCAGCGAGGCGCCGCTGGAGATCTCGGAGGCGCTGGGCACGTCACCGCGGGCGCTCGCCGCGATCTGGCGCTACCTGCTGGCGATCGACTGGGTGGCGCGCATCGAGGCGTTCTGGCTGCCGCTCGACCATCCGCTGATGCTCTGGCTGCGGGAGCCGCGCCGGATGGGCTTCACGGTCGTCGAGGCGCTCTGGGCCCGGCTCGTCGACGTGGGCGCCGCGCTCACCGCGCGCGCTCTCGGCGAAGGCTCGATCGTGCTCGACGTCCGCGACGAGTTCTGCCCGTGGAACACCGCGCGGTGGCAGATCCGCGACGGAGCAGTCGCGCGCACGACCGCCGAGGCGGATCTGGTCCTCGGCGTCGCCGAGCTCGGCTCGGCCTACCTCGGCGGGTTCACGTTCGACCAGCTGTTACGTGCCGGTCGCATCGAGGAGTCGAAGCCGGGCGGCGTGGCCCGCGCCGACGAGCTCTTCCGCACGGCGCGCCAGCCGTGGTGCGCTGAGCTCTTCTGACGCTTCGGTGTCGACCGAAGTATCGGCGTTGTACCATCGCGGCGTGTTCACCCAGGCCGATCTCGACTATTTCGCCTCCAACTACCTGACGCTCGAAGACCTGTGCGCCAGCCGGGACGAGTCTCCGGAGGACGTACGAGCCCTGATCGCCGAGCGGCGCCTGCCGCAGCCGTCCTACGTGCTTCCCGACGGTACGGGGATGTTTCCGGCCGACTACTTCCGGCTGATCGACGAGGCCGGAGGGGCCGACGGCCTGCGCGAGCACTTCGCGGCTCGCCATCGCGCGGCAGACGGAAAGGACCTCGAGCAGGACTGGGAGATGTACCTCGACGGTACCTGGGGCATCTGCCTGAAAGACGTCGCACCCGAGACGATCGTGCGCAAGAACACGCTCGTCTCGTCCCTCTGCGAGCTGCTCGTGCTCGCACGGACGCGCGAGCCCGACTGGCAGCGGGCGCTCCGGGAGCAGGTCGACGAGCTCGACGGCCTCGAGCGCGAGTTCTCGCCCGACTACGACCGCAGCGACGAGCTGGACCGGCCGCCGACGCGCGACCTGATCATCAACGCCGCTCGGGAGCGCTACCCCGAGCTCTTCGCATGAAGGGCGAAGCGGACGTCGCCGCCGCGGCGGCCTTGCTCGCCGAGCCGGCGCGTGCGGCGCTGGTCGTCGCACTGACGGAGCACGAGGCGCTGCCGGCCAGCGCGCTCGCCGCGCATGCCGGAATCGCTCCCTCGACCGCCAGCGAGCACCTGCGGCGGCTCGTCGACGGCGGGTTCGTCGTCGCGGAGAAGAACGGGCGCCACCGGTACTTCAGCCTCGCCGACCCGGCGGTCGCGGAGGCGGTCGAGGCGTTGGCGATCGTCGCCCCGCAGCCGCCGGTGCGCTCGCTCCGCGAGGCGACCAGGAGCGAGCTGATCCGGGAGGCGCGCACCTGCTACGACCACCTGGCGGGGCGCCTGGGTGTGGCGCTGGCTACTGCCCTCGAGGAGCAAGAGGTGGTGGTTCGGCGGAACGGCGGCTACGAGCTCGGCCGCAGGGCGGAGACGCGATGCGAGGAGCTCGGGATCGACCTCGCCGACCTCGAGGCCCGGCGGCGGCCGGTCGTCCGCGGCTGCCTCGACTGGAGCGAACGCGAGCTCCACGTCGCCGGAGGCCTCGGCGCGGCCCTGGCGAACCGAATCTTCGAGCTCGGCTGGATCAGGCGCCGCGAGGGCAATCGCTCGGTCGAGGTGGCCGACGGGCGCAGCCTCGCCGCCGAGCTGGGAGTCCAGCTCTAGCGGGCGCTACTGATCCTTGTCGTCGTCGCTACCGGAGAGCCGCTTCTCCGCGGTCCCGAACATGACGGTCGCGAACCGCTCGCTGAAGCCGGCGAGGAAGGCGGCGAACCCGTAGTAGTAGAACTCCTGGTTTGCCGTGAGGGAGACGTGCGCGATACCGCTCTGGAGCAGGAAGAACAACGCCACGCCGAAGATCGCGCCCAGGAACGGCCGGTAGAAGCCGAGCCGCCGGATCAGCGGTCGCCCGAGCTCGAAGTCGAGGTTGAACTTGCCGCTCTCGGGCTTCCCCATCCGAGAGATCGCGCTGACGAGGGCGCCGATCGTCCCCGCGCCGGCCGACAACAGGAGGAGCTGCGCCTTGTCGTCCCAGAGGCCGGCGAGCGCGAGCGCGACCCCGAGCAGGCCAATGAGAAGCGCAACGGGAAGGAGGCCCATCAGCATCCCGGTGATGTAGACGAGGCGCCCGGCCCTGCTCGCCGCCCGGTGGTAGTAGCGCTCGATCGAGACGAGCTGCTGATGCTGCTCCTTCACCAGCTGGCGCTCGCTCGCTGCGCGTTTCGCCTTGGGCAGATGTTTCGCCCGCTCGATGAATCCCAGCAGGTGCTCCTGCACCCTGAGGATCCAGCGCATGGCGATGAGCTCGGGCGTGCCGCGGAGAACCTCGCCCACCCGGACTGCGAGCAGGTCGCACTCGTGCAGGAGGTCGGCGACGCGCGGCGCGTCTGGGGTTGCCCAGTCGCTCACCCGGTGAAGCGCGACGTGCTGATCGTGCTCGATGATCGCGGGCGCCCAGTCCGGTAGCCACCAGCGCTTCCGCGCGTGATTGACGACCGTCATGCCGACTGCGGAGGCGGCCCCCGTCGACCAGTAGACGTGATCGAGCGTGCCGACCTTCAGCTGGAACTCCTTCAGCTTGTCGGCATAGGTCTCCTCGAGCGCGCCGAGGCTCGGCCCCGGCTTCGGCTTGTGGAGCTCTCGCTCGTACAGGTGATGCGCCCACACGAGCCCGGCGAAGAGCGGCGATCCCGTCTCCTCGCTCGGGGGCGCCGGAGGGCCGACGCCGTCACCGGACCCGTTCGTGACAGGCGGCGCCGTGGTCTGGGTCATCTCGAACCTCGTTTCCTTCGCCAGCCGCGCCGCAGCTACCGACGAGGCTACGACGCCGGGTGTCGAAGTTCAAGGCCGCGGCGCGTCTGGCGCTAGCGCAGCTCCTTGTTGCTCTCCATGTCGAACCACATCGCAAAGAGCGTGAACAGCAGCCCGAAGAGGAGCAGCAGCGCCACGAGCACGACGACCCCGGCCGTCGCCGCGTAGCCCATGGCCTTGATCACAATCTGGTAGATCCCGAGCCCGAGCCCGAACACGAGCGAGATCAGGCCGAAGACGTAGAAGAAGACCAGCGGGTGGAAGTCCCGGATCACGTACTTCTGCCAGAGGCGCCACCAGAAGCGCTTGATCAGGAGCCACCAGATCGTCGGGATCACCTTCCAGAGCCGCATCCCGGAGCGCTCGCCGACGCCGTAGATCGGCCGCGAGGGTACGTCCCGCACCTTCGCGTTCCAGATGTTCAGGTGGACGAGCATGTCGTTCGGGAACCCGTAGCGCGGATAGAGGTGGTCGAGGTCGAGCTGACCGAGCATGGGCCGGCCGATCGCCGTGTAGCCGGACTGCGCGTCCGCGATGTGCCAGTAGCCGGACGCGATCTTCGTCCAGAGCGAGAGCACGGCGTTCCCGAGGTAGCGGCTGTGCGGGATCAACTGCCACGCCTGGCCGGTGAAGAGGCGGTTCGCCTTCGCGTAGTCGACCTCGCCGCGTGCGACCGGGGTGACGAGGTGCTCGAGGTCCTCGGGATCCATCTGGTTGTCGGCGTTCATCACGACGGCGACGTCCATGCCGTCCTCGAGGGCCTGCCGGTATCCGCTCACCGTCGCGGCGCCGACCCCGCCGTTGCGCCCGCGCGCGATCACGGTGATGCGCGGATCCTCGGCGGCCGCGCCCTGCGCGCGGTCGGCGGTCCCGTCCGCGGAGGCGTCGTCGACGACGTAGATGCGGTCCACGAAGTCCGGGATCCCGCTCAGCGTCGACTGCAGGAGCTGCTCCTCCTGGTACGCGGGGACGACGACGCCGACGCTCTTGCCCTCGATCACGGGTCGGTCAGCGTAACGCCTCGATCCAGTCGAGCCGCCTGCCGCAGAGGCTGCGGGCGTCCTTGGGCGCGATGGTCTCGACCGGCTCGCGCGAGTCGACGGCGCTGAGCGCGGCAGGCCCGTAGGCGAACGGCGTCCCCGCGCTGCCGGGGCGCCAGCCGCCGCGCCGCGAGTCGATCGTGACGACGTGGCGGCCGGCGGTGAGCGGGAGGGTTCCGAGGTCGGTGAAGTTCCCGGGCCAGTTCAGCTCCTCGCGGCGGGCGCCGACCTCGCGTCCGTCCACGGCGATCGACGAGCGGCCGTACCAGTCGCCGCCGAGCCAGGCGGTGTACAGCCCGTCCGCGGCGATCGTGACCGGCACGCGGAGCCGGCCCGACAGTGGCGGGTAGCCGAGCCAGATCGCCTGCGGCCGGGTCGCGGTGGCGAGTGTCCTGACTCCCGGAAGGCGCGCGAGCCGCAGGACGTCTGCGCAGCGGGGCACGGCCGCCGCCTGGTTTGCGTCGCCGAGTCCGAGGTGCTCGATGATCGTCTGGGCCGGGTGCAGGGGCCGCTGCCAGACCTCGTAGTAGCGGCCGCTCGAGACGAGCGAGTAGACCGACGGCGGCCGGCTCTCCGCAGGGCCCCGGCGCAGCACGAGCGTGCGGTAGACGAGCACGCCTCCGAGCTGGAAGCGGTCGATGTCGGCCGACTGCCCCTTCTCCAGGAACTTGCCGTTCGTGAGGTAGTCGAAGCGGCGCCGCAGCTCGGACGCCCCCTCGGCGTCGGCCCGCCGCAGGAAGTGCCGCACGCCGTAGGCCTGGTAGTCCGTCATCAAGGTGGGGCCCTGGCCCGCGATCTGGTTTCCGATCGCCTCCAGCTCGTGGAGCTGGGTGCGCGGTGCGAGCCAGACCTGGTGGTACTGGAGGCCGTTCGACCAGAGCACGCCCAACGCGATCGCGGCGGCCGCGAGGCCCGCCTCGACCAGGCGCCGGTTTGCGAAGCCGGCGCCGCACCCGGCCATCGCGGCGGCGAGAAAGGCGGGCGCGGCCATCGCGAGGGTTTTCCCGCCGACCCACGGCGAGCTGAGCGGCACGTAGATCGCGCAGCCGAGTCCGGCGGTCACGAGGTAGGCGGGCAGGGCCCAGCTCTGCCGCTTCCACGCCCACCAGAGGCCGACGGCCCCCGCCGCGAGCACGAGGGCGATCAGCGCGTATGTGATCCCCGAATAGCGGTGCGGGTGGACGCGGAAGTCGCCGGAGAGCCAGATCCCGAAGAGCTGGAGGCTGCTCAGCGGATGGATCAGGTTCCCGAGCTCGCTCTCCTTGCCGAACGCGCTCAGGTGCGAGAGCCAGCTCGTCGCGGCGACGAACGACGGCACGGCGAGCACTGCCGCGGCCGCAACGAGCACCGCCGTCTTCGCGACCAGCGCGCGCCGCCGGCCGAGGAAGACGAGCGCGCCAGCAGCGAGCAGCGCGGGGAAGAGCCAGCCGCCGCCGGGCAGGCTCAGAACGGAGACGAGGGCTGCCGCGGCCGCGCCGAGCGGGATCGCCGCGCGCGCGCGGCGATCCAGCGCCCAGGGCAAGAGCGCCGCGATCAGCGCCAGCAGCCACGCGCCGGCGAGCTCCTTGATTCCGCCCCAGAGCGCGTAGCCGAAGAGGATCGCGGGCTGCGCGGCGATGAACGCAGCTCCGGCGCGCAGCGCCCGTCCCGGAACGAGGCCCTCGAGCAGCGCGTAGAGCGAGAGTCCGAGCATCGCCGCGAGGAAGGTCAGGTAGGGCTGGTAGAGCCACGCGATGTCGTACGAGAGGAGCACGTGGCCGATCCCGAGCGGCATCAGGCTCCCGGTCGGGTAGCCGAGGGCGAGGCTCGTCGCGAGCGTCGCCTCGTAGGTCGAAGGCGCGAGGTGGGCGAGGCTGCGGCCGTGCTCCATGACGCGGTCGGTCATCGCGAAGTACGTGGCCGTGTCGTCGAGCTTGATGTAGCCGTCGAAGGTCGCCTTGCCGGAGAGGACGGTCGGCGCGGCGAACACGGCGAAGACGGCGACGGCTACGAGGGCCGGCCAGAGGCGAGACGCGCCGCGCCAGGGCGGCACGAGCAGCAGGCCCGCGACGGCGAGCGCAACGACGAGCGGGGCGGCGAGCTCCGCGGTCGCGTCCGTGAGCGTCGCGAACTCGCCGGCGAGGATGACGATGGTCAGGCCGGCGGGGAGGAGCAGCGCGCCGGGAAGGCGCTCTCCGGCCGCGAGCTCGAGCAGCCGCCCACAGCCGAGCGAGAGGCCCCCGAGCACGAGCGGGTACGCAACCCAGGCGACGAGCAGTGCGCTCAGTTAGCCGACTGCCGCGACCCGGCCCGAGCTGATCAGCTCGCGAGCGCGCCTCGGCGAGGGGTCGTAGACCTCGATCTGCACGTTCTTGCCGGGATACGCGAGGTAGATGTTGGTCGGCGTGGCGCGGGCGTAGACGGCGAAGCCGCCGCGCGGCGCGGGGAACGACGACTCGCCGCTCTTGCGGGCGAGCTGGTTCAGCACGTTGTAGGCGCTGGCAACCGGATACGTGCCGACGATCGTGTAGCGGGCGCTCCTGCTACCGACCGGCACGCCCGTCGGCAGGTAGCGGATGTAGATGCGCCCGCTCCCGGTCTCGGTCAGCTCGTACGTCGTTCCGGCAGCGGGGCCGGCCCAGTAGACCGGGTGGCCGACCTCGCCCGCGAGCGAGCGCACGCGGTCGGGGCTCGCCGCTGTCGGAGCGATCGCCCTGACCTTGGGCTTCGACGAAGAGCCGCCGCCGTGGATCGCGATCAGCCAGACGACGAGCCCGATCGCGAGCGCGACGGCAATCACGGCGCCGACGCGAATCTCCTGACGCCGCGCCCAGTGCGGCATGGGGCGCTGCTCCACGGTCACCTCAGCATAGGTTCATCCCCGGCCGAGGCAGTCCTGCGGGCTGAGGACTCGATAGAGGTGTGAAGAATTGAAGAGGAATCGTGGAGGAAGCTTCCGGTTCCGCTATGTTTGGTGAGGGTCGCGTTCGCCGCCAGCGAACGGGCACAACTCCCGATTCCTCGCACATGAAAGCCGCGTTCGCTCACCTTCCGCCGCTGGTTCCGGCCGCCGTCGCTGTTGCGGTGGGATTCTCGCTCACCGTGTTCCTGCTCCCCGGGGTCGGGCTCCAGAGCGGGCCGACGCCGCTGTTGACCTCGCTCGGCGGGGCCGCGGGACGCGTGGCGGCGGATCTCCCGGCTCCGATCGCGAAGAAGCGCGCGCCGAGGGAGGTGCGAACGGTCTCCTTCTCCGCGCAGCTCGTCGTTACGCGCACCGCGCCGGTGCGGCAGCGGCCACGGGCAGCGACCAGTACGCACCGGGTCCATCCCAGCGCGCAACTCCGGGTCGTGCGGCATGCTCCCGTCCCGGCCGTGCAGGCGCCCAGGCCTGCCGCGCCCGCAGCGCCGGCGACGACGCGCACGTTCTTCAGCTCTCCGGGGAAGACAACGGGCCATGGGCGCGGCCACGGACAAGGGCACGGACACAGCGGCGCGCCGAAGCCGGTCGTCAGAGCGCCGGCTCCCCGGGCGCCCGGGCACGGCAAGGCGCCCGGGCACTCGAGTGGCCACGGTCACGGACTTGCGCCGGGACAGCTGAAGAAGGCGCCGCCAGGCTCGCCTCCGGCACCTGCTCCTCCGAAGGCCAACGGCGGCGGCAACGGGCACAAAGGGGGCAAGAAATAGCGCGCCTCACAAGCGGCCGTCTCAGGCTCGCCACGGCGTTGCTGCTCCTGGCCCTGCCCCTCGCGGTCGCGGTCTGGGCCTTCGGCGGGTTCGCGGCGAAGCGCGCGCGGAGCAACGCCGACCAGGAGCTCGTCCGCGAGCTGAACGCCGCTACTCCGGCTTACGCCAGGAGTTTGGTCGCGCCTCGTCGGACCGCCGGCCAGCTCGCAGCTTCCACCCGGGTCGCGCGCGCCTTCGTCCGGCATGACACGCGTGCGCTCCGCGCACTCGAGCGAGCGCATCCGTGGCTCGCACTCGTCCCGGGCGCTTCCGGGGGATTGCATGGACGCCCGGCGGTGGCTCACATCGACGTCATCGACCGTGGAAAGACGCTCGGTCGCGTGTACGTCGTCCCCCCGTTCGATCAGCGCTTCCTCCGCATGATCTCGAACCACGGCGACCGTCTCGGCTTCCTCGTCGGCGGTCGGCTCGTTCGTGAGAGCGGTGTGAGTCGCGTCGGGGCGCGACCGAAAATGGACGGGCCGTTCGACCTTCCGGTCGGGGCGCTCGAGTACCGCGCCGTCACCCTCCCGCTTGCAGATGGGCGAGATGCGCCCGCCCTGATCACGGTGCGAAAGGCATCCGAGATCGCGGCCGCTGCCGACGACATCCGCTGGCGGGTGATCGGGATCGGCCTCGGGCTGATCGGAGCAATGCTCTTGACGGCGTACGCGCTGGCCCCCGCAATCGCCCGCGGCCGCCTCTCGCGGCAGCAGCGAGACCAGGCCGAGCGTGTGCTCG
>DATDMJ010000006.1:0-33316 GCA_036518855.1 Gaiellaceae bacterium
CTGATCGAGCACCTGGATCCGGTCGCAGACGGCCATCACGAGCGACATGTTGTGGTCGATGAGCAGGACTCCGGCCTTGAAGTCGTCGCGGATCGAGCGCACCACCGCGGCGAAGTCCGGAACCTCGCCCTCGGGCAGGCCGGCGGCCGGCTCGTCGAGCAGGACGAACCGCGGCTCGGAGGCGAGCGCGCGCGCCACGCCTAGCTTCCGCTCGTCACCGTGCGGGAGGGCGGCGGCCTGCGCAGACGCACGCTGGCCCAGGCCGAGCAGGTCGAGGAGCCGGTCCGCCCGGCGGCGGGCCTCACGCGAGGTCGCGCGTACGCCGAGCGCCGACACCTCGACGTTTTCCCGAACCGTGAGCCCGCGGAACGAGCGACTGTGCTGAAACGTCCGGGCGAGGCCGGCCCGCCCGCGGCGGCTCGGGCTCCAGCGCGTGACGTCGCGGCCCTCGAGCTCGACGGTGCCCGCCGTCGGGAAGTCGAACCCGCTGACGACGTTGACGAGGGTCGTCTTGCCGGCGCCGTTCGGGCCGATCAGCCCGACGACCTCGTCGCGGTGCAGCTCGAGCGTGACGTCCTGGAGCGCGTCGAGGCCCTCGAACGAGCGGGAGACGGCGGCGGCCCGGAGAGTCTCTCCGGGCCGCCCGTTCTCTTTCAGCGCACCAGGCGCCGACACGCGGTCAGTCGTGGACGTTCGCGGGCGTCCCGGCCCTGATCGTCCCGACGTATTTGCCCTTGTTGTTCTCGACCTCGATCACGCGGTACGAGCGACCGAAGACGGTGTGGTACTGCTTGGAGAAGCTGATCTTCCCCGAGATCGTCTTGAGGCCGCGGAAGTGCTCGAACTGCTTCGCGAGGACGATCCCCTTCGTCGAGCCGTGCGCCCGCTTGATGGCGGTCGCGAGGGCGTCGATCGCGGTCGCGCCGGTCACGAAGCTCCCGGTTGCCGGCGTCCCCACCTGGCGCTTGATCGTGTTGAACAGGCGCCTGACGGCAGGATTCGGGTCGTCGCCGAAGATCGACGCGAAGGTGACGTACCAGTACTTGGTCACCTTCGGGTTCTGCGGGTACCAGTTCGTCCCGTCCCCGGCCCACGAGTTCATGATCGGCGTCTTCACCCCGAGGCTACGCACGCCCTGCATGATCTGGGGCCAGTCGCCGAACGTCGTCGTCGTGGCGATCACCTGCGCTCCGCTCGTGTTGCGCAGACGGTTGACGAGCTGCGGCACCTGGTTGGGGCCGCCGAGGACGTCGTTGGTGAAGCTCTCCGCGCGGACGATCTTCCCGCCGAGGTGCGTGTACCGGGCCGTGAACGCCTTCATGACGGTCTTGAAGTAGACGAGGGCGTTGTCCGTGACGGTGAGCGCTTTCTTCCAGTGCTTGACCTTGTAGGCATATGCGGCCATCGCCGCGCCCTCGTCCTGCGCGACGTTCCCGAAGCTGAAGGCCAGCCGGCCCTTCGGCCCGAATCGCTTCGTCCCCTGCTGGTCGGTGCCGATGCACGAGCCGAGCGCGAGCTTGCCCGCGTTGATCGCCTCCTGCGTGGCAGGCGCCGCGTATTCGACGTCACACGTGACGAGCAGTGCGACCGCGCCCTCGGAGATGAGCTGATCCGCGCAGGCCTTGGTCTTGTCCTTGTCGAGCTGCGTGTTGCAGACGATCACCTTGAACGGGCGACCGTTCACCTTCGTCTTGGCCGCCTCGATCTGAGCCGCCCGCAGCGCCGCGCTGTCGAACGGCTTCATCGCATTGGTCAGATCGACTGCCGCGCCGATGATGATCGGCTTCGTCGCCGTTCGCTGGGCCGATGCAGTTCCCCCAAGCGCCACGACGAGCAGCGCCGCAGTCGCCGCCGCGGCGAGCCCCGCCGCGCCGGCAAGCATCTTCGGTCGTGTCATCGGATGTCACCCTCCTCTGTAGACGCCCCCAGGCCGTTCCATTCTCGCACGGTCATGACTACGAATACGAGGCCTCTCTGGCTTTCACGAGCCGGTACAGCGCTGTCTGGAGGGGCACCTCGACGCCGTGGAGCGTTGCCTCGCGGATGAGCGAGCCGTTGATGAGCTCGACCTCGGTCGGGCGGCGCGCCTCGACGTCCTCGAGCATCGAGGGGTAATGCCTGCTCCCGCGCTGTGTCGCGAGGACGTTCATCTCCCACGGGTCCTGGTGCAGCTCGACGCCGGCCGCCTCGGCCACGCGCTTGCCCTCCGTCATCAGCTCGAAGACGAGGTTGCCCAGGTCGCCCGGCTCGTCGCGCTCGGCGAAGTGGAGATCGTGCGGGAGACCGGTCAGCGCAGCGACGCCGTTCACGGTGGCGTTGAAGATCAGCTTCGCCCACTGCGCCGGGCGCAAATCGCGGAAGGCCTGCGACTTGAGCCCGGACCGCGCGATCAGCTCCGCGACCTCCTCGACGAGTGCGTAGGGCGTGTCGCCGTACGGCCCGAGCCACGTCTCGGTGTCGAGGATGTACTCGACGTGCGTGTCGGAGTGGCGCGTGCCGCTCATGAACGTCACCGCCGAGATGACGCGGCGGGTAGGAAAGGCGGCCTCGGCGCCGAGCCCGTTCTGGACGGTCATCACCACGGCGTCTTCCCAGTGCCCCTCCAGCCGCGCGGCGGCGGCCTCCAGCTCGGTCGTCTTCGTGGCGACGAGGACGAGCTCGGGCTCGGGCAGCTCGTCGGGGTCGGTGGACGCGCCGAGCTCGGCCGTGAACTCGTGGCGGCCGGACACGCGCAGCCCCTGTTCGTTCAGCGCGCGCGCGTGCTCGGCTCGCCGGCAGAGGACCGAGACCTCGCAGACCCGGGCGAGATGCGCAGCGAAGAGGCTGCCGATCACGCCGGCGCCGACTATGCAGAGACGCTCGATACCGTCCTCCGCAGGGCGTCGATCCCCGTTGCTGCGAGCCCGCGCGGGTCCTCACGCCAGAGCGAGCCCGGCAACTCGGCGTCGGAGAAGATCTCCAGGTCGTAGAGGCCGTCCCAGTGCAGCGCCTCCAGGATCGGGCCGAAGTCGATCGCGCCGTCGCCGGGTAGGACGCGGTCGTTCGTGTTGCGCGTCGGCTCGCGCCAGTCGGCGAGATGGACTCCCAGAATGCGCGGGCGGTGGCGCTCGATCTGGCCGAGCGGCTCGGACCAGAGATGCCACGTGTCGTACTGCAGACCGCAGTCGGCTCCCGCTTCGTCGAGCAGTGCCGCGGCCTCGTCGAGCGAGCTGACGATCGTCCAGTACTCGGCGAACTCGCGCTGGATCGGCTCGAGGGCGACCGGCACGCCCTGCGCGCGGCCCTCGTCGGCGATCGCCCGGATGCCTTCGAGGACAGCGTCCCGGTCTTCGCCGGGGCCGGTCAGGATGAGGATGCACGGCGGCTGGAACGGCGCCAGATTCCGGATGCCGGCGCGGATCGCCTCGACGCGCTCTGCAGGATCCGCCGGACCCTCCATCAGCGGCAGCGGGAGGATCGACGGGACCGCCGGGACCGCGGTCGCCGCGGCGAGGCCGCTCGCCCGGAAGCGCTCCAGCGAGTCGTCCTCGAGCTTCATCTCCCAGATGCCGACCCCGTCGGCGCCAGCCGCGCGGTAGGCATCGAGGTCGTCGGCGAACGACTGCGTCACCGTCGTGATCTGCGAGATCGAGAGCCTCACCGCCACGACCGCCCGCGTAGCAGCCGCCGAGCGACCATCGTCCCCGACCCGGCGCCGAGACCCGGGCCGGGGTGCGTGCTCGCCCCGATGTGCCAGAGCCCCTTGACCGGGGTCGAATGCCCGGGATTGGACGGAAGCGGCCGCCAGAGCAGGTTCTGGTCGAGCGCGAGCGCGCCGGAGTACGGGTCGCCGTGGTGCAGGTTGACGTTCGCGGCCTGCAGGTCGGCCGGCGAGAGGACGACCCGCTTGCGAATCGACGCCTCCAGGTTCGGCACGTGCCGGGCGATTCGCGCCTGGATCCGGTCGGCGTAGCGCTCGCGAAGCTCCTCCGTCCAGATGCCGTCGCCGGGGTCGAGCTCGCCGGCGGCGTCGCCTCTCACCTGCCACGGGAGCTCCTGCAGCTGGATCCAGAGCAGGCCCGCGCCCTTGGGGGCTCGTGACGCATCCATCGCCAGCGGCTGGCCGACGACGACGGTGGCTTCCGCCGGCAGCAATCCGCGCTCGGCCTCGTTGACCGCTCGCGAGACGCCGTCGAGCCCGGGCGTCAGGTGGACGACGGCGGTCCGTCCAAGACGATCGTCTCCGTCCCAGCGCGGCGGCTCGGAGAGGGCGAAGTGGATCTGCATCTCCGAGCGCCCGTAGCGGAAGCGGCGGCCGAGTTCCTCGTGGCCCTCGACGAGCCTGCCGTAGAGCTGGGTCGGCGTGACGTTCGCGATCACCGCCCGCTCGGCTGCGGCCTCCTCCCCGTCCGCGAGGCGAACCCCCGCAGCGCGGCCGTCGCGCACGACCACGCGCTCGACGTCCCGGCCGCTCTCGCACGAGCCGCCGTGATCCTCGATCAGGCGCACGAGCGCATCGACGAGGCGCGCGCCGCCGCCGCGCGGGATCGGCATCCCGCCCTCCTGGACCGCGACGCCGATCACCTGTGTCATGAACCCGGAGCCCGCGGCGTCGGGGCCGAGCCCGGTGTGCAGCACCCACGGCGCGAGCACCCCGTGCGCCCGCTCCGACGCAAACGTCTCGGTCAGCCAGTCGCGGCTCGACATCAGCACGTTGCCCGTGAACTCGACCGCGCCGCGCCGGCCGAGGCGCCGGTACGTCCGTAGGGCGAGCCGCATGCCCTCTCGCGACCAGAGCTCGGTGCCCAGCACGCCGAAGGCGAGGTCTGCGTTCGGGAGGAACGACTCGACCGCGCCCCGCCACTCCTCCCCCAGCTCGGCGGCGTTCCCGTCGGTCGAGCGGAGCAGGAAGGCCGCCTCGCCGTCCGCGAAGAGCGTCGCCGTCGGGTGGTCGGTGTTCAGGTACTCGAGCCCTCGGGCCGCCAGCTCCTCGCCGAGCTCGCCGTGCGCGGCCCCGCCGACCCAGAGCGGGTGCCAGGCGCTGAAGACGTCGTGCAGGTAGCCGGGCTCGGTCAGCTCCTCGGTTCGGATGCAGCCGCCGAGCGCGGCCTCGCGCTCGAAGACGCGCACGCTCCAGCCGCCCCGCGCGAGCAGCGCGGCGCAGGCGAGCGAGTTGATCCCGCTGCCGACGATGAGCGCGTCAGTCATCGACCAGGCTGCGGAACTCGTCGTCGCCGACGAGCCCGTGCTTCCGTGCGCCGAGCTCCTTGACCCGCGCGAGCACCTCTGCGCGCCGCTCCTCCGGGACGTCGAGCCCGAGCTCCTCGGCCTTGATCCGGATCGAGTCGAGCCCGCTCTTCTTCCCGAGCACGATCCCGCGCTCGGCGCCGACGAGCTCCGACGAGTACGGCTCGATCGACGGCGGGTCGTGGAACTGGCTCGCGACGGCCCCGCTCTCGCGGCGGAACAGCGTCTCGCCGGTGACCGGCTTCCACGGCTCGAGCGCGTATCCGGAGAGCTCGCGTACCCGTGCGGACACCGCACGCAGCTTCTCCAGGCGCAGGTTCGACTCGACGCCGTACAGCGCCCGGAGGGCGAGGGCGACCTCGCCGAGGTTCGCGTTGCCCGCGCGCTCGCCCATGCCGTTGATCGTCCCGTGCACCCAGCCCGCGCCGGCACCCACGGCGGCGACCGCCGCCGCCGTCGCGAGGCCGAAGTCGTTGTGGCCATGGAAATGCACAGGTACGTCGGGCCCGACCCAGTCGACGGTCCTGCCGACGAGCTCCGCGACCGCCTCCGGCGAGGCGATCCCGAGCGTGTCGACGACGGCGACCTCTCTCGCGCCCGCGTCCACGGCAGCCTTGTACGCCTGCTCGTAGAAGTCCGGCTCGGCGCGGGTGGAGTCGACCCCGAAGAACGCCGCGTAGATGCCGTGCTCGGCCGCGAACCGCATCGCGCCGGTGATGCGCTCGAGCATCTTCTCCCGGCTGACGCCGATCGCTCCGAGCTTGAGATCCGAGATGGGCGATTCGATCACCGAGGCGCGCACCCCGAGCTCGACGAGGGCCTCCAGGTCGGCCGGCACGGCGCGCGAGAAGCCCCAGATCTCGGCGCGCAGGCCCGCGCCGGAGATCAGCTCCACCGCATCCCAGTCGTCCTGGGAGACGCGCGGAAAGCCGGCTTCGATCCGATCGATGCCGAGGTCGTCGAGCAGCCGCGCGATCTCGAGCTTCTCGTTCGGGTCGAGCACGACGCCCACCGTCTGCTCGCCGTCCCGCAGCGTCGTGTCGTACAACCCGACCCTGCCGCCTTGGCGGTACGGGTCGTTCAGCCCGCCGGTCCAGATCATCCGCAGACCACGCCGTCGGGGAAGGACGAGAGCCGCTCGACCCCGTCGGCGGTGACGAGGAAGTTGTCCTCGACGCGCAGGCCGCCGCCGCCCTCCCAGTAGATCCCCGGCTCGATCGCGAGCACCATCCCCGCCTCGATCGTGCCTTCGCCGGCCTGGTGCGCGTACGGCGGCTCGTGTGCGCGGGCACCGACGCCGTGGCAGATCGGATGCGTCGGCTGGCCCGGGTACCCGGCCTCCGCGATGCCGTCGCGAACGAGCCGGTCGAGCTCGGCGAGGCTCGCACCGGGACGGCAGTGGCCGACCGCCCGCTCGTAGACGTCCAGCAGCCGGCGCTCGAGCTCGGCGTAGTCGTCGCGGAGCTCGCCCGGGCAGAGGTTCTTCGTGTGGTCGCACCAGTAGCCGTCGGCGCAGACCCAGATCTCGAAGAGCGTCGGCTGGTCGGCCTGCACCGGCAGGTCGCCGGTGGCGGTGAAGGTCTTGATCCCGGGGCCCGACCAGACGAGCGAGAAGCCGAGCGCGAGGTCGACACGATCCTTCCAGCCGGTTCCCTCGCCATGGACGAAGCCGTTCCACAGCGCGCCGGCCTCGGACTCCTTCATCCCGGGCGCGAGCTGCTCGCGGCAGTGCTCCATCGCCGCGGCCGCGATCTCGTTGGCCAGGCGCATGCGCTCGAGCTCCTGCTCGGTCTTCAGCGCCCGGGCGCGCGCCAGGATCGGGGTCGCATCGGCGGCGTCGGCCCCGAAGGCGTGGAACCAGTCGCGCGTGAACGTGGTCGGCTCGCCGACCATGCGGTCGGAGGCCTGCGTCCCGAGCGAGAGCTCGAGACCGATCGTGCCGTGACCGCGCGCCGCTTCTGCTGCGAGCTCGGTCGTGCGGGCCAGCGGCGGCCGCGGGTCGTCGTCGGCGTAGCCGCGCAGGTAGTGGACGTCCTCGGTCCAGGAGGTGCGTGCCGCGTCCTCGGCGGATGCCTCGAGACAGACGAGCGTCGGCTCGCCGTCCCGCGGGAAGACGACCGCCTCGTAGCCCTTCATCGCCCAGAAGTTGGTCAGGTAGAGAACGTTGTCGGGCGCCCGCACGACGAGGGCGTCGAGCCCCTCCTCCTCCATGAGCGCGCGCACGCGGTCGAGCTTCGCGTCGTCGCGCGGCCAGGGCATCGCCTCAGGCGTCCTCGCCCCACGGGCGGACGCGTGGCGGCGGAGGCGTGCCGTGCGCCTCCTGCCACGAGACGACCGGGTTGCGGAGGACCCCGATGCGCTCGATCTCGGCTTCCACCACGTCGCCCGGCCTGAGATAGAGGCGCATCCGCTCCTCCTTCGACTTGAAGCCGGCCACGCCGGCGACCGTGCCGGTCGAGAGCACGTCGCCGGCCGAGTACCCCAGGGCAGAGAACCTCGAGAGGATCTCGGGGACGGTCACGCTCATGCGGCTCGAGTGCGACTCCTGCCGCGGCTCGCCGTTGACGCGCAGCTCCATCTTCAGGGCTTGCGGGTCCGGGATCTCGTCGGGGGTGACGATCCAGGGGCCGAGCGGGCAGAAGGTGTCGATCGCCTTGCAGAAGCTGAAGACGCCGGAGCGCATCTCGCCGCGCTGGATGTCGCGGGCGGTGATGTCGTTGAAGATCACGTAGCCGCCGATGTAGTCCTCGGCTTCCTCCGGCGGGAACCACTTGCCCGCCTTCCGCAGCACCACCGCCAGCTCGAGCTCGTAGTCGAGCTCCTCCGTGAGGTGCTCGGGATAGACGACGGGCTCGTCCGGGCCGACGATCGCGTCGACGTTCTGGAAGAAGTTGATCCACGGCGCGATCCGGTGCGACCAGTCGACGTTGCGCGACTCCTCCTCGTGCTCGCGGAAGTTCCCGGCGGTGTGGAAGAGCTTCCTCGGCCTGATCGGCGCCCGCAGGCGAACCCCGGCAAGCGGGGTGCGCTCCCCCGTCTCGTCGGCGCCGTCCTGCTCGAAGTACCCGCGCATCGTCGGGACGTCGAGGCGCACCACCTCGTCGCCGTCGATCCTCCCCACCAGTCCGTCGTCATAGGTGACGAGCTTCATCCGCAGACCGTCCTCGCCACGCGCGCGTAGACCTCGGCGGTCTTCACGAGACCGTCGATCTCGAGGCTCTCGCCCTTGCCAGGCTCCATGAGACCGGTCGAGGTCCCGTAGTTCACCGTCGGGATGCCGTACGCGGTCAGCGCGGACGCATCCGAGAACCAGCGCGGCACGTCGCGCGCGGGGGCCTCGCCGAAGACCGCCTCGTGCGCCTCGTCGATCGCGCCGACGAGCTCGTGCCCCTCGTCGATCTCCGACCCGGGAGCGGTCACGTAGATCTCCGCGTCGATCTCCCAGTCGGGATGCAGCGCCTCGAGCTCCCGTGCGAGGTCGAGTGCTGCGCGGCGCGCGGCCGCCATCGGGCGGGTCGGCGGAACGCGGACGTCGAGGAAGACGCTCGTCCGCTGCGGCGTCCGCGAGAGGCGCCACTCGAGCCCGCCGCGGATCGCGCCGATCGATGCGATCGCGGGCACGCCTCGGTAGGCGTTCTGCTCGTCGGCCGACCAGCGCTCGCACCAGGCTCGAATCGGCTCGAGCAGCTCGCCCATCCGCAGCACCGAGTTCGCGCGGCCCTCGCTGAAGGCGGTGTGGACGAAGTCGCCGCCGACGCCGAGCCGTGCCCAGAGCGAGCCGAAGTGCCCGAGCACCACCTTCCCCTCGGTCGGCTCCCCGAGCAGGCACATGTCCGCGACGCCGCCGTGCGTGACCAGGTGGCGCGTGCCGGCCGCGTAGCCGCGGTAGCTCGGCCCCTGGGCGTCCCCGTACTGCGTCTTCTCGATCTCGCCGCAGACGGCCGCGACGACGACGTCCCCGGCGAGCTCCTCGCCCTGGAGCGCGTCGAGCGCCGCGAGGTAGCAGGCGAGCGCTCCCTTCATGTTCGAGATCCCGAGCCCCCAGATGCGGCCGTCGCGCTCGACCCCCGCCGGCTGGAAGCCCTCGACGCCCTGAGACCAGGGCTCGCGGCCGGAGTACGACGTGTCGAGGTGGCCGTTGAACATCATCGTCTTCCCGCCCCCGGTTCCGCTCCGCGTGGCGAGGACGTTGGTCCGGCCCTCCTCCACCTGCTGGAGCTGTACCGAGAGCCCGAGCGCCCTGAGCTCCGCGGCGATCCACTCCGCCGCCTCCTGCTCCTCGCCGGTGAAGCTCGGGATCGACACGGCGTCGCACGCCCAGCCGACCAGGCGACGCTCGTCGACGGCGCTCATCCGCGCACGTGCGGCAGGACCCGCTCGCCGAACAGCCGGATCTGCTCGTGGCGCCGGTCGCCCCAGAGCTCGAGCATGACATGCGTGCAGCCGGCGTCGCGGTACTCCTCGATCGCCGCGATGCAGTCCTCGGGAGTCCCCGCGATCGGCTTGCACTTGTCGAGCAGCGCGTCGCCGACCTCTGCCTTGGCCGCCAGCCGCCCGCCGCGTTCCATCGCCTCGGCCACCGGGCGGATCTCCTCCTGCTCGATCCCAGCGAGGTCGAGCAGCGTGTCGGCGGCTCCCTGGATGTTCTGCACCTTGTTCGCGAGGTACATGCCGGCGATCTCACGTGCGCCGTCTCGGCCCGCGTCGCGGTCGTCCTCGTGGATCGAGGCGACGATCGTGCAGCCGATGTCGATGTCGCGCTCGACATTCCCGCGCGTGTAGCCGACGAAGGCGGGCGTCGTGATGGACGGAGTGAGGCAGCCGTCGCCGATCTCGCCTGCGAGCGCCTGCATCTTCGGCGCGGTCGCCGCCACGTAGACCGGCGGCACCTCGCGGGGCGAATCCGCCTCTCCGTCGAGCGCTGGCACCGACGCGCTCCAGGTGGAGCCCGAGTACTCGAACGGCCCGCCCGCGAGGACGCCGCGCACGATCTCGACAGCGTCGCGCATCGGCCCGAGGGTCCTGTTCGTCTGCATCTGCGCGTTGTTCAGGAAGATCTTCGAGGTCCCGAAGCCGAGAATGAAGCGGCCGGGGCCCGCCGCCTCCTGCACGACACGCGCGTCCATCGCAGCCTGCACCGGGTGGCGCGTGAACGGCGAGATGATCCCCCACCCGATCGTCAGCCGCTCCGTCTCGCGGGCCAGCACGGCCGAGGTCACGGTCGAGGAGCGCGCCTCCATGCCGTGCTTGCGCCACCAGGGGTACGCCTCGGCCAGCCAGATCGTGTCGATCCCGGCCTCGTCCATCACCCGCGCCGAGGCGACCATCTCCTCGAGCGGCTCCATGGTCAGCTGCATCACCCCGATCCGAAACGGCGGGGTCACGAGCTAGCCGGCCTGGGCCTTGCGGACCTGCTCCTCGAGCGCGGTCAGCACCTGCTGCACCTGCTGGTTCACGATCGGCTGGAGGACACGCTGCCCCATCGAGCCGACCGGGCCGGCGATTCGCACCTCTGCCTCCCAGTCCATCTTCGTCCCGCCGTCCTGGTCGCTGAGATTGAACGCCGTGGTCATGTTCATGATCGCGCCGACGCCGTTGCCCTTGATCGCGAGGCTCGCGAAGTCCGGCTCGCGCTCTTCCGTCTTCTCCAGGTCCATCGTCATCCCGAGCGTGCCGAGCCCGAGCGGGATCTTCACGTTCGCCCGCCAGTGCCGGTCGTCGTGGACGTCGAAGCTCTCGACTCCGGGCATCGTGGCGGCCATCGCAGCGGGATCGTTGAGGACCCGCCAGACCGCCTCCCGCGGCGCCTCGAAGCCGCGTTCGCCGGCGACCTTCACCGCGACTCCACGTTCACGCGCTGCCGCGACGACTCGGGGTCGGAAAGCAGCTCCCAGACACGGTGGTAGGGGTTGCAGCTGTCGTAGACGATCGGGTTGCCGCTTTCTCGAAGCGCGTCCTGCAGCGCCGCGCACACGGCGTGGATGCCGGCCCCGCCCCCCTCGCCCATGCCCTTGGTGCCCATCGAGGTGAACGGCGAGGCGCTCTCGAGGTAGCCCGTCCTCAGAGGTGGCATGTCGAGCGCGTGCGGGACGTGGTAGTCGTAGAAGTTGGGCGTCAACAGGTTGCCGTCCTCGTCGTACGTGAACGTCTCGTGCGTCGCGGCCCCGATCGCCTGCGCCGTCGCCCCCATCACCTGCCCCTCGACGACCTGCGGGTTGATCCGGACACCGCAGTCGTCCACGGCCGCGTAGTCGACGATCTCGTACACGCCGGTCTCGGGATCGACCTCGACGATGGCCGCATGCACCTGGGCGGCATAGGTGAGCGTGAGATTGCCGAACTTGCGCTCGACGTCCGGCGGCTGGAACGGCGGCCGGTAGACGTAGCGGCAGTTGAGCGTCACGTCGAGGTCCTCGGGGAGCCCGGCGTTGTTCGCGTTGATGATCGCCCCCAGGGCCATGAACGGCAGCGCCGCCTCCGGATTTGCCTTCATCCTCGCCTGGCCTTCCGCGAGCTCGATGTCGTCCGGCGAGCACCCGAGCACCACCGAGGCGAGCTTCTTCATCTCCCCGGCCAGGAGCTCCGTCGCGCCGCGCACGGCGCCCAGGCCGGTGACCGCGAACTGGCTCGCGTACGTCCCGGAGAAGCCGGCGTGCGAGTTCCAGTACGAGTCGTGGCCGGCGCGGACGTTCACGTCGTCGATCGAGCAGCCGAGCATGTCGGCGACGACCTGCGCGGCGGTGGTCTCGTGGCTCTGCCCCTGCGGCGTCGTCCCCAGCGTGACGACGATCTCGCCGAAGATGTCGAGCTTCACCGTCGCGACCTCGTTGTTGCCCGAGAACTGGAGCTCCGGGTTGATCAGCCGCGACTGGCCGAAGTTGTTCGTCCCGGAGTCGAGCGTCGAGCCGATCCCGAGCCCGAGCAGCCGCCCCCGCGCCTCGGCGTCGGCGCGGCGAGTCTCGAGCTCGTCGTAGCCGACCAGCTCCAGCGCGGTGTCGAGCATCTGCGCGTAGTCGCCGGAGTCGTAGACACAGCCGTTCGGCGTCTCGTAGGGCATGTCCTCGGCACGGATGTAGTTGCGCTTGCGCACCTCGACCGGATCGAGCTCCAGCTCGTGCGCGACGATGTCGATGATCCGCTCCGTGAACCAGAGGTGCTGCATCCGCGAGTAGCCGCGGTTCGGCGAGCACGGCGCCTTGTTCGTGACCACCTGCTTGAAGTCGAGCCGGATGTTCCGCCAGCGGTACATGCCCGGAGTGACCTGCGCCCAGATCACGCCGCCGAGCGGCTCGTACCGCAGCCAGGCGCCCGCATCGTCGAGAGCAGTCGTCCGGAAGCCCAGCAGCGTTCCGTCCTCCTTGACCGCAACCTCGGTGTCCTCGAACCAGCGCTCGTTCCCGTGCGACATGGAGAGGTGGAAGTCGGTGCGCCACTCCGTCCACTGGACGGGCCGCTTGAGCTTCCGGGCGAGCAGGCAGCAGGCGACGAGCTGCGGATGGGAGGTGATCTTGTTGCCGAAGCCGCCACCGATGTCCTGTGTGACGAAGCGGAGCTTGTCCAGCCCCACGCGCATCGCGGGGCCCATCATGATCGCCGCGAAACCGGGGAACTGGTTGTTCGTGATGATCGTCCACTGCCCCGTGCCGCGGTTGTACTCGACGAGCGCGCCGTTGCACTCGAGCGGCGTCGAGTTGAAGCGGTCGACGTGGAGCTCCGAGATCTTCACGACCCGGTCTGCCTCCGCGAAGGCGGCGTCGAGGTCGCCCCACTCGTAGACGCCCTCCCAGGTCAGGTTCGTGCCGGCCTCGTCGTGGAGGACCGGCGACTCGTCGTCCAGCGCGCGCCGAGCGTCCGTGACGGCGGCGAGCGGCTCGTATTCGACCTCGACGAGCTCTGCGGCGTCCCGTGCCGTCTCCCGGGTGGTCGCGACCACCGCGGCGACGGGCTCGCCGGCGAAGCGCGCCTTGCCGACGGCGAGGCAGAAGTCGCGGAGGTGCGCACCGGGCGGAGAGGAGATCTGGAAGAACGGATCCGTCAGGAGCGCGGCCTCCTCTCCGGTGAGCGTGCCCAGGACCCCTGGGTGCTCGAGCGCTTTCGAGACGTCGACGGAGCGGATCTTCGCGTGAGCGTAGGGGGAGCGGACGAAGTGGACGAAGCCCATGTTGTGGCGCTTGACGTCGTCGACAAAGACCCCCTCGCCCTGGAGCAGTCGCTGGTCCTCCTTGCGGGGCACGCTCCGGCCCGCGTATCCGCGCCTGGTCTCCGTCTCCTCGACGACCAGAGGCTCGGTGACGGTGGTCTCGGTCACTCAGGCACCTCCTGCCCCGAGGCCGCCTTGATCGCTTTGAAGATGTTCCAGTAGCCGGTGCAGCGGCAGATGTTTCCCTGGATCGCCCTCGCGATCTCCTCGTCGGACGGGTTCGGGTTCCCGCGCAGGAGCGCCGTCGCGCTCATGAGCATCCCGGGAGTGCAGTAGCCGCACTGGAGGCCGTGGTGGTCGGCGAACGCCTGCTGGACCTCGCTGAGCTGCCCGTCCTCGGCGAGGCCCTCGACGGTCTCGATCGAGCAGCCGTCCGCCTGCACCGCGAGGAGCATGCAGCTCTTCAGAAGCGTGCCGTCGACGATCACGCTGCAGGCGCCGCAGTTGCCCGTGTCGCAGCCGATGTGCGTGCCGGTCAGGTCGAGATCGTCGCGGAGGAAGTGCACGAGCAGCCGTCGCGTCTCGACCTCCCGCTCGTAGGTCGTGCCGTCGACCTCGACGCGGATCGTCTGGGAGGTGACAACGGGGGCCGCCACTAGGCCGCTCGCTCCGAGGCCTGCTGCACGGCGCGCGCGGCGACCACCTCCGCCAGATGCCTGCGATAGTCGGCCGACGCGTGCACGTCCGACGGAGGTTCCAGCCCCGCGTCTCGGACCGCCCCGCGTACGGCGTCGGCTTCGGTGGACTCCGGCTCGACGACGACCGGCACCGCGCCGACGCATCCAAGCGCGATCCGCGCGCCGCCGTTCAAGGAAGCAGCTGCATTGACGATGCAGGTGCCGTCCACGCCGATCGGCACGGACGCGAAGCCGTCTGCCCGCCCCGGCGGAATGCTGATCTTGGTCAGCAACTCGCCGGGACCGACGGCCGTCATGTAGACGCCGAGGAAGAACTCACTTGCCGGAACGGAGCGCTCGGCACCGCTCCCGGCGACGGTGAGCTCGGCCCCGAGAGCTGTCAGCAGCGGCGGGAGGTGGTTGGTCGGGTCGCTGGCGCAGACGTTGCCCCCGACCGTGCCGCGATTGCGGACCTGGACGTCGGCGATCTGGGCGCAGACCTCGCCCAGGATCGGCCGGGCCCGCGCCTCCGCCGAGGCGATCAGCTCCGAATACGTCGTCATCGGTCCGAGCTCGAGCGTCCCGTCGGCGCCGAGCTCGATTCCCTTCAGCTCGGGAATCCCTCCCAGGTCGACGAGCACCTCCGGCGACGCTGCCCGTGCCTTCATCACGTTGATCAGCGTCTGCCCGCCTGCGAGCGCGCGCGCCCCCAGATGCTCCGCGAGGACCTCCAGAGCCTGCTCGAGCGTCTCCGGCCGCACGTACCCCACCTCGCTCAGCAGCATGGCGGCAATCGTATGTCGCCCCGCCAGGAGGGTGCAACGTGAGGCGGCGTGTCAGGCTCGGGCTCTGCTTGACCGCTCGAGCCGGGCCGAAGATAGTTCGTCGGAGAACACTCGGTCCACAACGTTGTGAGGTTTGCCGATGCGTCTGCGGCGCAAGCACCGGTTTCGGCCCTCCACGGCAGGCGCACTGCGCACCGCGAGGTTTCTCGGGGCCGTGGTCGTGATGGCTGCTTTCCTTCTGGCTCCGACGCAGCCGGCGGATGCCGGCGTCGGAGTGGCGGGACCGGCGGTCCTGGGCTGGCAGGAGTTCACCAATCCTCCACCGTTCGCTCCGGGAGCGATGTTCCTGATGACCGACGGCACGGTCATGGTGCAGGCGCTTGTAGACGGAGCCGGCTCCCCGGGCTGGTGGCGCCTCACCCCGGACAGCTCGGGCAGCTACGTCGACGGCACCTGGAGCCAGGTCGCGTCGCTGCCCGCCGACTACGGCCCGGGCGCCTACGCTGCCGCCGTCCTACCCGACGGGCGCCTGGCGGTCGAGGGCGGCGAGTTCAACAACAACGTCGAGACCGAAACCAACGGCGGCGCGGTGTACAACTCGCTTACGAACACGTGGACGATGGTCTCCCCTCCCAACGGCGGGGCGGGCACGTGGTCGCAGATCGGAGACGCCCCGAGTGACGTACTGGCCGACGGTCGCTGGCTGATCGGCAGTTTGGTCACCCCCGACGAGGCCATCCTCAACCCGGCGAATCTGACTTGGACGACTACCGGCGGCGCCGGGAAGACCAACGACAGTGACGAAGCCGGGTTCACGCTCCTGCCCAACGGCAAGGTTCTGAGCGTTGATGTCTTTGATCCGGCCTGCGGCGCGCGAACCACCGAGATCCTCGACCCGGCGAGCTTCACGTGGTCGAGCGCCGGCACGACGCCGACGCCTCTTGTGGCCTGCGAGTACAGGGAGATCGGGCCGCAGCTCATGACGTACACCGGCAAGGTCTTCGTCGAGGGAGGGACGAGCGCGACCGCCCTCTACGACGTCACGACCGGGACGTGGTCGTCGGGCCCGAACTTTCCCGTCGTCGCCGGCCAGCAGCAAGACGCATCCGACGACGGGGCCGCGCTGCTGCCCGACGGGAACGTGTTCCTCGCGAGCAGGACGGGCGACGTCAGCGTCAACGGCGGGATGCCCACCCACTTCTTCCTCTTCGACGGGACGAGCTTCACCCAGGCTCCCGACTACCCGACGTCCACGGAGGGCGGACTCGGCTACATGCTGCTTCTGCCGACCGGACAGGTGCTCTACAACGGGTGGCCCGGCGGTCTGCGGATCTTCACGGATCCGGGCTCCCCGAATCCGGCCTGGGCGCCGACGCCCACGCTCATCCCCGGTCGGCTCGCCGCGGGCCACACGTACCAGCTCGTCGGGCGCCAGCTCAACGGGCTCTCCGATGGCGCCGCCTTCGGCGACGACTACCAGTCCAGCACCGACTATCCGCTCGTGCAGATCACCAACGACGGCACCGGAGCGGTCGCCTACGCGCGTACGTTCGGCATGACGAACCGCTCGATTGCACCCGGGGCGCCTTCCTGCACGAACTTCACGCTCCCGAGTGGAATCGCCCCCGGGCCGTCCCACCTCCGCGTGATCGCAAACGGGATCGCCTCCTTGTCCGCGCCGGTCACCGTCGGCGCCGGCGGTAGCCCCCCGGACTTGTGTCCCAGCTACACGTTGTCGATGGCCAAAGCGGGCAGCGGGTCGGGGACGGTTACGACCTTTCCGGCCGGGATCGACTGCGGCGCGACCTGTTCGCACGCCTATCCGAACGGGACGATCGTCACGTTGACGGCGACCTCGGCCTCGGGGTCGACGTTTGCCGGCTGGTCCGGCGGAGGCTGCAGCGGCACCGGCCGGTGCATCACCATGATCGGCGGCGACACGTCGGTCACGGCCACGTTCCGCCTCACCGAGACGCTCACCCTCTCCAAGAGGGGAGATGGAGCGGGAACCGTGACCAGCTCGCCTGCGGGGATCGACTGCGGAACCACCTGTAGCCACGCTTACGAGATCGGAAGCTCCGTCACCCTCACAGCGACGCCCGCCAAAGGCTCCTCCTTTGGCGGCTGGTCCGGTGCCTGCACCGGCAAGGCGAGTTGCGTGGTCGCCATGACCGCCGCTCACTCGGTCACGGCGTCCTTCGTCAAGGACTGCCTCGTGCCCAGGCTCAAGGGCAAGGGCCTGAAGGCAGCCAAGCGCGCGCTCAAGGCTCACGACTGCTCGGCCGGCACGATCAAGCGGACCTTCTCGAACACGGTCAAGAAGGGTCGCGTGATCTCCCAGAAGCCGAAACCGCACACGCGGCTCAGGCACGGCGCGAAGGTCAAGCTCACCGTCAGCAAGGGCAGGAAGCCCTAGCCGCTCGCCGCACTGGCCGGGCTCGCACCTACCCTCCCGGCGATGGAAGCGGTCGAGGTGAGGCGGTCGGCGCGGGCGCGCCGTTGGCGGTTGGAGGCGCCCTGGGGTGCACCAGCGCGTCTGACGGTCCCGCGCGCGATGAGGCAGGCCGACATCGAGCGGCTGCTCGTCGAGCAACGACCGTGGATCGAGCGCCAACGACAGCGCCAGGTGCCGCGGTTGGGCCTCGAGCGACTCGCCGTCTGCGAGTCGGAGACACGGATCGCCGCGCGCGAGATCGTCTCGGTATTGGCCGCGGAAGAGGCCGAGAAGCTCGGTGTCGCCTATCGACAGATCCGGATCGGCAGCCAACGAACGTTGTGGGGCTCCTGCTCTCCACGCGGGGTGCTCTCCTTCAACTGGCGCCTCGTGCTCGCGCCCTTCGAGGTACTCGACTACGTGGTCGTGCACGAGCTCTGTCATTTGCACGCCCCCGACCACTCGCTGCGCTTTTGGAAGCTGGTCGAGGGGCGCAGGCCCGATTGGCGCAGGCAGCGCGACTGGCTGCGTGAGTACGGCGCCGAGCTTCTCGCCTTCCGTGCGGGCGCCTGACCCGCCGGTACGGGTTCTGCCCGCTGGTCCGGTACGGTCGGAAGCTCGATGAGCTCCGCGCGCGAGCTGATGACATGGGACGACCTCGGAGCCGGCGCGCGCCGGCTGGCCGAGCGGATCCACGCCGATCGGTACAAGCCGGACGTGATCCTCGCGATCGCCCGCGGCGGGCTGCTGCTCGCGGGCGCACTCGGCTACGCGCTCGGCGTCAAGAACACCTACACGATGAACGTCGAGTTCTACACAGGGCCCGACGAGCGGCTGCCGGCCCCGATCGTCCTCCCGCCCGTCCCGGCCCTCGTCGACCTGACAGAGGCGAGGCTCTTGATCGCCGACGACGTCGCCGACACCGGCAGGACGCTCGCCCTCGTGAAGGACTTCTGCGACGGGAAGGTAGCCGAGGCGCGCACGGCAGTCCTCTACGAGAAGCCACACTCGGTCGTGACCTGCGACTACGTCTGGCGAACCACCGAGGCGTGGATCACGTTCCCGTGGAGCGCCGCGCCGCCGGTCACCGACTCAGAGCCGCTGCTCGAGCAGCAGGGCGCCGCTCGGCTGAACGGCTGACTCACCGCCCTGCCCGCGCACTGGAACGCAACGACATCCATTGGCCAGGGCTCTTGAAGCGGACCTCTCAAGAACCGCCGAAGATGTTGAAGCCGCGCCCAGGCGGGGGAGCGATCAGCTCGAGGACGTCATCGACGGTGATGATCCCGATCGGATGTTCGGCGTCGTCGACGACGGGCAGCACGGTGATGTCGTAGTCGGTCATCGCGCGGACGATCTCGTCGAGTTCGGCGTCGGCGGAGACGGAACGCCGGTGCTTGACCAGGTCGGTGATCGGCGTGTCGGGTGGGGCACGGACAAGGTCGGGCAGCGAGACAGCGCCGCGGTAGCGGCGCTGGGTGCTAATGACGAAGATCCAGGCGAGCGCGTCCGAAGGCGCGACGGCACGCTGCACGCGCTCGAGCGCGTCTTGTTGCGTCGCCTGGGTGTAGACGGCGACGAACTCGGGGCTCATCAGGCCGCCGGCGGCAAGCGGCTCGTAGCCGAGGAGGGTGCGAAGCCGGCGCCGTTGTACGTGCGGCAGCAGGTCGAGCACCCGGGCGCGGCGGTCGTCGTCGAGCTGGGCGACCAGGTCGGCTGCGTCGTCCGTCTCCATCCGGGCGACCAGGTCGGCGAGTTGGCTGTCGTCGCGGTCCCCGGCGAACTCGAGTTGGTGCTCGTCGCCGAGTTCCTCGAACAGGTCGGCCTCCAGCTCCGGGTCATGCTGGACGGCCGCGAGGATCTCCTTGCCCTGCCCGTGGGGTGCGGCTTCGACCAGGTCGGCGAGCTCTGCGGGGTGGAGGCTGGCGAGTCTCGGGTGGGGCACGCGCAGCTGAATGGTCGGGATGTGGCCGATGAAGGGCTCGAGGCTCGCCCAGTCGAGGAACTCGGAGACGCCGACCCGCGGCGCAACCACCCGCGGGAGGAGTCGCCGGAGCAGGCTCTGCGGGCTGATGTCGATGCC
Organism: Gaiellaceae bacterium; assembly: GCA_036518855.1. Classification (GTDB taxonomy): domain Bacteria; phylum Actinomycetota; class Thermoleophilia; order Gaiellales; family Gaiellaceae; genus AC-32. The sequence goes on from DATDMJ010000006.1 coordinate 19,346, forward strand.
AACGACACGCCACCAGCCTTCGACGCGGGCAATCTCGATCTCGTTTGCGCGCACGAGCCGGGCGCCGTCGACGTTGATCAGCTGCCGATCGAGCAGGTCCTCGCGCAACAGCAACTCGCCCTCGCGGCGCTCGAACGGCTGGAGGTCGAGCCGCGCCTCGGCGAGTCTGATGCGGCCGTGCTCGATCTCGGCGATCCGGTCCGCCGGCACGAAGACGAGCCTGCCAGCCACCCTCGCGACTGCGCCGCTGATCGGCGGGTAGTCCTCGCCGGTCAGCCGCACGACCAGATCCTCGATGCGGCCGAGTTTGCGGCCGTCGGCGTCGGCCAGCTCACCGCTCGTGACGAGCGAGAGGTGGAGGATGGCGGGGACGACGCTCACGGCAGGAGGTAGGTGACGACGAGCGCGATCGACATCGCGCCCACTATCACGGTGACGAACCAGCCGGCCGCGGAGAGCACGGGACCACTGCTGAGCTCACCGAGAAGCTTGCGGCGGCGGCTGAGCAGCATCACGAATACGAGGATGATCGGGAGGAGCAGCCCGTTCACGACCTGCGCCAGGAACATGACGTGGATCAGCGGCAGGCCCGGGATCAGCACGAGCACGGCGGCCACACCGAGGAAGAACGCGAGCAGCCCGTAGAAGGCGGGCGCCTGCCGAGGGCGCAGGTCCAGCCCGCGCTCCAAGCCGAGTGCCTCAGTTGTCGCGTAGGAGCTCGTCAGCGGCACCACGCCGAGCCCGAGGAAGGCGGCGCCGAGCAGGCCGAGCGCGAACACGGTCTCGGCCCCGTGCCCGGCAAGCGGGCCGAGGGCCTTCGCGGCCGCAGCCGCGTCCGGGATGCTCCGCTCGCCGTGCGCCCAGAGCGTCGCCGCGGCGGCGATCATGATGAAGGCGGCGATCGTATTGGTGAGAAACGCACCGAACGCGACATCGAAGCGCGAGGTGCGCAAGTGCTCCGGGCTGAGGCGCTTGTCGGCGCAGTAGGACTGGATGAACGCCTGGCCCCACGGCGTGATCGTGGTCCCAACCGTTCCGACGATGGCCAGCAGGTAGGCGGAACTTGCATGTCCGTGCGGAGCCACCAGGTACCGCGCGCTCTTGCCCCAGTCGGGCTTGGCGAGGATGGCCGAAACGACGTAGCAGACCGACACGCCCGCTCCGACCGCGAGGAAGATGTACTGAACACGTAGGAAGCCGGCCCGGGAGAGCAACAGGCCGACAACCAGTACCGAGACGACCACCGACACCGCTACCGGCACGCCGAACAGCGACAAGGCAGCGCCGATGCCGGCGAACTCGGCCAGAGTCGTGCCCAGGTTCGCGACCAGCATCGTGCCGATCGCGAGCGCCGCCCAACGGATCCCGAACCCCTCTCGGACGAGATCGAGCAGGCCCCGCCCGGTCGCAAGGCCGAGCCGCGCACCGACTTCCTGCGTGACGAACAACGCGATCATGCTCGCGAGCACCACCCAGAGCAGCGCGTAGCCGAACTGCGCGCCGACGACCGAGTAGGTCGTGATCCCGCCAGCGTCGTTGTCTGCGAAGCCGCTCACCATTCCAGGCCCGAGCACGGCCAGAAAGGCGAGCGCCGGCAGCCGCACGCGTAAGGCGCGAGCTGAGCTCGTGAGGCCAGATCGCCCGCGCGCTCGGCGGCGCGTCGTGAAGATCCCCGTCAATCTCTCCATTCGCCGTCAAGCCAGCAGCCGCCTGCTCGCGCAGACGACCTTCAGAGCGCCTAACGGCGGAGAAGCGTCGCGCGGGCACGCACGAGCCTTGGACCCGTACTGCCAGGAGCCACAGGCTCACCTCCGCGCTCGTTCGCCATAGGGGCAGTTTACCCGCGCTCATGGGGCTTGGTTCGCGGCCACCACCGGCGCGAGACGCCGCCTTTTCGAAGTACCGACGCCCGTCGGAAGCGCTGCTCTTGGTGACCTCCGGAGCCCCCGGCGCCCCAACGCGAAGGCCCGTGCCGCTTCCATTCGCGGCGTGCGACCCGCGCGATGTTCAGGCTGAGGACGGGCAGAGAGCCGATCACCACGACGGCGGCGGCTGCGTACACCCACTCCCCGAGATAGGGAGCGAGGACGACGGCGAGAGCGCCGGCGCCGAAGTCGAGCGCGAGTTCCAGGGCGATGCTTGCCGCGACGACATGGATGGTGTGACGGACGGTGAGAATGATGCGCTTCAACGCGCCTCCTTTCGGACGGGGGCGCGTCCTCCGCCTCCTCAGACTCCGAAAGTGGAGCGCGTTCCAGCGCGGCTGGGCAGGCGGACGCTCGAAAAGTCAGTCTAGCTAGCCGTTGCCATTCTGTTGGAACACGGCCGGCCGCGTTGTCAGCCCCGAAAAGGAAAGGGCCAGCGTATGCAGGCCCTTTTGCGATGGAGCTAGCCGGACTCGAACCGGCGACCTCCTGGGTGCGATCCAGGCGCTCTCCCAGCTGAGCTATAGCCCCGCGCGAGGGACAGTGTAGCCGGGCCACCCCGACGCGCCCGGCCGGCGCGAGCTCTCGATGTTCCGCATCCCGGGGAGGAACAAGGCTCCGAATGTGATCGCGGCCCCGACGATCCCCGCGCCGACCAGCGTTGCGCGGACGCCGACCAGGCCGGCGACGGGCGCCGTGAGCGCGAACGAGATCGGAAGCAACCCGATCGAGATCAGCCAATCGAGGCTCGAGACGCGGCCGAGCATCGCGCTCGGCACGTTGTACTGCTTGATCGTCGCCCACACGATCGTTCCCGCAGTCTCGAGCGCGTTGAAGACAAGGCAGACGAGCATTAGCTGCCAGCTCGATGTGGCCAGCCCGTAGCCGGCGATGGCGAGAGTCGCCAGCGTCCACGTCGCGTACATGACGGTGACGTCGCGCCGTGGGTGTCCGCGCTGGCCCATCCACAGCGCCGCGCCGACCGCACCGACCCCACCGGCCGCGAACACGAGCCCGAGGTCGCGGGCCGAGGCGTGCAGCTCGTTCTTGACCACGTACGGCAACAGCACCTCGCTCGGGCCGAGGAAGACCAGGTAGGCGGCGGCCGCGGCGACGAGCGTTCCCCACAGCCAGACCCGCTTCCGGATGAACCGCAGGCCTTCGCGCATGGCCGCAGTGTGCGAACCGGGCTGCGCGGAGACCTTCGGTCGCGCGTGGATGGCGAGCACGGCCAGCGCCGAGGCGCCGAATGACGCCGCGTCGACGATGAAAGCGAGGCCTGCCCCGCTCGCGACGAGCCAGCCGCCCAGAAGCGGGCCGATCAACCTCAGAGCGACCGGCCGGACGAACTGGTCGAGCGAGTTCGCAGCGGGGAGGTCCGCGGCCGGAAGCAGATCTGGGACAACCGCCTCGAACGCAGGAATGAAGAAGGCCGTTCCACATGCGTACAGGGCGACGAGCGCGACGAGCTCCCATAGTCGCAGCGCCTGGGTAAACACGAGCACCGCGAGGCAGGCGACCGCCGCGGCGCGCACAAGGTCCGCCCAGAGCATCAACAGGCGCCGGTCGTGCCGGTCGCTCAGAACCCCGCCGAGCAGAAGGAAGGCGATCGTCGGCACGGTCATGGCAATCCCGACGATCGAGAGCGACGCCGGCGCGTTCCAGAGAGCGTAGGCCTCCCAGGCGATGGCGATCAAGAAGATGCCGTCGCCGATGAGCGAAACGGCCATTCCGCTCCAGAGCACCCGGAAATCGCGGTGACGGAGCGGTGTCAGCAGCCGTGCCCGCTCGAAGCCGCCCGGTCGATCGAGCGCCTCGTGACTATGCTGCATTCGTCGCCGCGTCCAGGTCGGCATCGGACCATTCCGGCCGGCCTGCGAGGTACGTGGCGAGGTCTGAGCTCGGCATCGGACGTGCGAAGAGGAACCCTTGGCCGATCTCGCAGCCGAGGTCGTGAAGCGAGCGCTCCTGCTCCTGCAGCTCGATCCCCTCCGCGACCACGTCGAGGTCGAGGCTGGTGCCGAGGGCGATGATCGCCGACTGCAGGGCGACGTTCTCGCCGGAGCCGACGAACGAGCGATCCATCTTGAGAATGTCGACCGGGAACCGGCTCAGGTAACTCAGTGACGAGTAGCCGGTGCCGAAGTCGTCCATCGCCAGCCGCACTCCTAGGGCCTTCAGCTCGCCCAGGCGCTCGACCGCGAAGTCCGTGTCAGCGAGCATGACCGACTCGGTGATCTCGAGGACCAGGGACTCGGGAGGCAGCCCGCTCGTCTCCAGCGCATTGCGAACATCGGCGATGATCGAGTCCGACTGGAGCTGCCGGACCGAGAGGTTGACGCTCATCCCGAGCGGCTCCTTGCAGGCGAACTGCTTCTGGAGCATCACGCCTTCACGGCACGCCTCGTTCAGTACCCACCGCCCCATGGAGATGATCAAGCCCGTCTCCTCGGCGAGGGGGATGAACTGATCCGGCGGGATCATGCCGCGCGTCGGATGGTTCCAGCGCAGGAGAGCCTCCACGCCAAGGATCTCGTGGCCGCCGAGGCGTACGACGGGCTGGTAGTGCAGGACGAGCTGGTCCGCGTCGATCGCCTGCTGGAGCTCGGCCCGCAGCTCGAGGCGCTCGACGACACGCTCATGCATCGCCGGCTCGAAGACCCGGTAGCTGCCCTTGCTGTCGCGCTTGGCCATGTACATCGCTACGTCGGCGTTCCGCAGCAGGTCGGCTGCGTCCGGAGCCTCGTCCTCGCGGTTGACGAGGCAAATGCCGACGCTTGCCCGCGGGAAGACCTGCTTGCCGTCGATCTCGTACGGAATCTCGAGCGCGTGCAAGATGCGGGCAGCCGCGTCGGCCGCTTCCGACGAGTCCGTGACGGTTTCGAGCAACACCGCAAACTCGTCGCCCCCGAAGCGGGCGACCGTGTCGGTAGGGCGAACGGCGATCCGGAGCCGGCGGGCAACCTCCTGGAGCACCTGATCCCCGGCTGCGTGGCCGAGGCTGTCGTTGACGGTCTTGAAGTCGTCGAGGTCGATGAAGACGACCGCGATGTCCGGGAACCCGCGTTGCGAGCGCATCAGCGCGTGCTCGACGCGATCCGAGAACAGTGCGCGATTCGCGAGATTCGTGACCGGGTCGTGGAAGGCCTGATGGGCGAGCTGTTCCTCGAACTCCTTCCGCTCGCTCACGTCGCGGCTGTTCAACACGATGCCGCGGACGTGCTCGTCGCCGAGCAGGTCGGTGTGCTGAACCTCGAAGAGCAGCGTCGCGCCGTCCCGGCGCATAAGCGAGCACTCCAGCGTGTGCGCATCGCCGCTGCCTGCGCCGTCGCCCGCGATCAGACGCTGCAGCCGTGGCCGGTCGGCCTCGCTCAGGAGCCGGTCGAAGCGCGTCCCCTCGATCTCGCCGACCTGATAGCCGAGCACCCGCTCGACGGAGGGGCTCTGGTAGGTGACGACGCCCTCGGCGTCGAGCACCGTGATGAGGTCGCTCGAATGGGCGACGAGCGAGCGGAAGCGCGCCTCGCTCTGTCGCCGGTGAAGGTCGGCTGCCAGCGACGCGCCCTCGACGGCCAGCGAGACCTGGAGCCCGAGCGCCTGGAACGAGTTGGCGACCTCTTCGGAGACCTCGCTCGTCGAGTTCGCGAGCAGCAGTCCGCGAACCTCGGAGCGGATCGAGAGCGCGGCGATCAGCACCGTGTGGCCGCCTTCGAGCTGCAGCTCCGTGCGAACCTCACGCGGCACCGCGGCATACGAGATGCGCACCTCGGTTGCGTGCTCGCGCAGCCAGCCGAACGTCGACTCGGAAAGCGGCCAGGTGCTCTCGTGCGAGGAGGCGACGACGGCAGGATTTGAATCGCCGGCCCGCGCGAGGTGGACGCAGACGTCGTCGCCGAGAAGCCGCTGCACGCCTGCGATCGCGGCCTCGTAGATCTGTTCGTGGCCGGCAGCGCCCACCAGCTCGGCGCCGGCCACGCGCAGCGTGCGTTCGCGCGAGACGATGCGCTCCTCCTGGCGAACGAGCCCGGCCATTCTCGCCACGACGAGGAGGAAGAGCACCGCCGAGGCGACGATGAGCACGACGATGTCCGGGTTGCCGAAGGACTGGTAGAAGCGGATCGCAGGCGAGATCAGGCACGCGGCGCCCAGGAGCGCGAGCCGGCCCCAGGTGAGACGCGGCCGGGAGTCGGCCGCAGGCTCCTCGAGCACGCGCATCGACGGGTGCAGGGCGGCCGCGCCCCAAAGGATGTAGTAGAGCATCCACCCGAGGTCGTAGATCAGCTGGCTGTGGCTGTAAGTGTCCTTGAGGATCGCGAGGTTGTAGGCCGAGTCGGTCACGAGCAGGCAGACGATGCTTCCGGAGAGGAGGTAGAAGGAAGCCGCACGCTTGCCGGTGTCGACCGCCAGGCGAATCGCGGCCGCCAGCAGCAGCACGTCGCCGAGGGGATAAGCGATCGAGACGCCCTTGGCGAGCCACGAGAGGCCTGTGAGATGGATGTTCGGCGCGATCAGAAAGACCCACGAGAACAGGCCGACGCCGATCGTCAGGATCAGCGCGTCGATCAGAGCGGCCGGATCGCGTCGCGGGTTTCGGCGCTTGACGAGCACGAGGAGGCCCGCCATCAAGGCCGGGTACACCAGGAGGTAGAGCGCGTCTCCGGGCGAGGGGAACGGAGCATTGGGGTTGCTGTACGTGTAGACGTCGCCGCTGAAGAAGAGGAACTGGCCGGCGGCGAAGAGCCACCACGCCGCCCGGGCGCGTGGCCGATGCATTCGGATTCCGGCGACGATCGCGACGACCCCGGAGAAGCCGACGACGTTGATCAGCGGCCCCCAGCCCTTGAACGGTGGCACGAACATGTAGAGCCCGGCCAGCGTGCAGGTGGCTGCGACGTACCAGACCCAGACGTTCGAGCGCCAGCGGCCGGTGGTCTCGGGCATCAGGCGGCCCTCACCTTGGTACGCGCAGGCTGCAGATCGAAGCGATTCGCGAGCCGGCCGAGCACGTCAACGAGCCGCTCGATCTCGGCATGCGTGTTGGCTGCCGTCACCTGAATCCGGAAGCCGACCTCGGCGCGCGGAACGAGCGGGTACGCGGCGAGCGTCACGTAGATCCCGTTCTCGAACAGGAAGCGGCCGACGGCGCCGACGTCCTCGTGGCGGGCCAGCGGCACCTCGATGATCGGGAACCCGGAACGGTTCGGGGTGTGCGCCCCGAGTCGGTCGAGACAGTCGAGCACGACTGCCGTCTTCTGCCAGAGATCGGCGCGGATCGCGTCCCCGCGCAGGTCGTTGACCTCGAGCCCGGCGAGCGTCGTCGCGAGCGAGGCGACCGGCGAGGGCCCGGAGTAAAGGTATGGAGGCGCCGCCGTCTTCAGCAGCCGCTTCAGCTCGGGAGGACAGGCGAGGAAGGCCGCGAGCGAGGAGTACGACTTCGACAGGCCTCCAACGAGCAGGACGTGGTCGTAGTTCTCCCCGAAGTGCCGCACGATGCCGTTCCCACGGTTTCCGTAGGGGCTCGCTTCGTCAGGCGAGCGCTCGCCGATGACCCCAAAACCGTGCGCGTCGTCGACGTAGAGGAGCGCGTCGTGCTCCCGTGCCAGACGGGCGAAGCCTTCGAGGTCGGCGAAATTGCCGGTCATGCTGTTCACGCCGTCGATGCAGATCAGCCTCGGCGCGGGGCTCGCCAGCTGAAGCAGCCGCTCGAGATCCTCGACGTCTTCGAACTCGAAGCGCTTGACCGTGGCGCCGTGCGCCTTCGCGAGGCGGCAGCCGTCGTAGATCGTCTTGTGCGAGCGGTTCTCGAGGAAGATGGTCCCGCTTCCGGCCAGAACCGGAATCACAGACATGTGGATCAAGGTGATCGTCGGCAGCACGAGGGTGTCCTCGGCGCCGAGCAGTTCGCTGAGCCGTTCCTCGATCTGCTCGTAGAGGACGGGGCTGCCGAGCAGGCGCGACCAGCTGGGATGCGTTCCCCAGCGTTCGAGGTACTGCGGAACGGCGTCGATGATCTCCTTGTCGAGGTCGAAGCCGAGGTAGTTGCAGGAGGCGAAGTCGGCGAGCCACTGGTCGCCGATCCGGATCATCCGGCCGTCGAGCTCGTCGATCACGGCATCGGTCATCGGGTTCGAGCGCGAGAGCTCGGCGAGGTCACGGCAGGTATCGAGCCAGCGGTCGATCCACCGCGTGGAGGCAAATCCGGACCGGTCCGTGCCGCGACGGTTCATCGGCCGAGAATCGGCACGGCAGACGGGAAGCTTTAGCCTTGCCGGCTCAGACCGTCGCTCTACGAACCAGTGTCACGCCGTCGCGAACCGTGAGTTGAACAGCGACGACGCGCTCGTCGGCGGCGAGCCGGTCGTTCAGCTCCTTCATCACGCGCGTGTCCTCGGAATCGGGGTCGTCCTCGAGCACCCGGCCGCTCCAGAGCGTGTTGTCGAAGGCCATCAGGGCGCCGGGCGCGAGACGCGGGAGCAGCGCCTCGTAGTAGTTGAGGTAGTTCTCCTTGTCGGCGTCGACGAAGACGAAGTCGAAGGTGCCCTCGAGCTGCGTGATGGTGTCGAGCGCCGGGCCCAGATGCACGGTGATCCGGTCGGCGTACGGGCTCTGCGCGATGTAGCGGCGCGCGACCTCGGCGTGCGTCTCGTCGGCCTCGCACGTATCGATGTGGCCCCCCTCGGGGAGCCCGGCCGCCATCGAGAGCGACGAGTAGCCGCTGTACGTTCCGAGCTCGAGAACGCGCTTCGCGCCCAGGCCGAACACGAGCAGCTCGAGGAAGCGGCCCTCGATCGTCCCGGTCAGCATCTGTGGCGCCCGCAGCGTCTCGCGCGTCTCGGCGGCGAGCTCCTGGAGCAGTTCCAGCGGTGGCGTCGTGTGTGCGGCCGCGTATCCGTCGATCTCGTCGGGAACGATCACGGCCGGGCCGCCTCTGTGAGCTTGCCCTCGCCGATCCGCTGCGCCATGTCCTTCGACTCGGCGCGGTAGACCGAGCCGTCCTCGAACTCGATCCACGGGAACCGCTTCTGGCCGGTTCGCCTGACGGTCTCCTCGCGCGGCCCGAAGTACTTCTCCACGACGATCTCGTAGTTGACGCCCTGCTCGTCGAGGGCCTTCTGCACCTTCCAGCACGGATGCGGACCCTTGACCCAGAGGTTCCTGCACCGATGAAGCTTGACCGCCATCAGCCCTCCGTCCTTTCGACGCGCGAGCCGCCAATGATGGCATCGCGGCCATCGTCGAAGCGCACCCAGGCCTTGCCCTTGCCGTCGTAGTCGGGCGACCAGACGATCAGCGTCGCCTCCTCCCCACCGACCCGCACGGGCTCGGTGCCCTCGGGCTCGCGGCCGCTCCAGACCCGGACGAACGGGTTCTGCTCGCGCTCGCGGCCGATCGTGGTCTCGTCGGTGTGGCCCGGGAGGACGCGGAGCTCGTCCGGAAGCTGCATCAGGACGTCCATCACGGAGCTCCGGATCTGCGCGAAGTCGCCGCCGCCGACGGCGTCCTTGAAGAGCACGTCGCCCGTGACGCAGAGGATGTCGTTGACGACGAACGCGAGGTGGTCGTCCTTGTGTCCGGGAGTCGGCAGGGCGCGGATCGTCAGGCTCCCCGTGTCGAGGTCGCCCTTGACGATCGGCACGCCGTACCGAGCAGTGATCTCCGAATCGCCGGCCACGTGGTCGTGATCCGCGTGCGTCGTGAGCAGGTGCGTCACCGTGAGGTCGTCGCGCTCGACGGCCTCGAACAGCGCGTCGAGCGGCGCGCCCGAGTCGACGAAGACGGCGGTACCGCCGGGCTCGTCCGCGATCAGGTACGCGTTCGAGAGCCAGTCGGGGTGCATGCTCCGCTCGACGATCACCCCCGGTACGCTAGACGCTCCGCACCGAGAGGAGGAGAGCGAATGGCCGGCCTGATGTCACGGGCTTCGACCGTCGTGAAGGCGAAGTTCTCGAAGATGCTCGACCGCGCCGAGAATCCGGCGGAGACGCTGGACTACTCGTACGAGAAGCAGCTCGAGCTGCTTCAGAACGTGAAACGGGGAATCGCTGACGTCGTCACGGCGAAGAAGCGGCTGGAGCTCCAGGAGACGCAGCTGCAGCAGAGCGTCGTCAAGCTCGACACGCAGGCGCGACAGGCGCTGGCCGCCGGGCGCGAGGATCTCGCTCGGCAGGCGCTCGAGCGGAAGTCCGGGCTGCAGCAGCAGCTCCAGAGCCTCGACCAGCAATCGACGCAGCTGGAGCAGCAGCAGGAGAAGCTCGTCGCGAGCGAGAAGGCGCTGTCCGCGAAGGTCGAGGCGTTCCGGACGCAGAAGGAGACGATCAAGGCGCAGTACTCCGCGGCGGAGGCGCAGGTGCGGATCGGCGAGGCCGCGACCGGGATCGGCGAGCAGATGGCCGACACGGGACTGGCTATTCAGCGCGCGAAGGACAAGACCGAGCAGATGCAGGCGCGGGCCTCGGCGATCGACGAGCTCACGACCTCGGGCGCGCTCGAGGACTTCACCTCTGACCAGACGGAGCTCGACCGGGAGCTTGGCCAGATTGCGTCGCAGTCGCAGGTCGACGACGAGCTGGCCAAGATGAAGGCCGAGATCGGCTCCGGCGACAAGCAGAAGGAGCTTCAGCAGTGATCGTGCGGGTGATGGGCGAGGGACAGTTCGAGGTCGACGACGAGGTCGCGAAGGGCCTCAACGACCTCGACGAGCAGGCGGGGCGGGCGCTCGAGGCGGGCGACGAGGAGAAGTTCCGGCAGCTGCTCGGGCGGATGGCGGAGGCGGTGCGGATGAACGGCGCCCGTGTGCCCGACGAGCAGCTCGACGCCTCGGACGCGATCGTTCCGCCCGAGGATCTCTCGCTGGACGAGGCGCGCCGGCTCTTCGAGGACGAGGGCCTGATCCCGGACTTGCCGGTAGCGCCCTGAGCTAGCCGTAACGGATGTTCACGCGCGCGTGCGCGCGTGCGCGCTCCCCACCCAGGGTGGGGATGAAGGGTTCCACCCGCCACCCGCCGCGAGCGTACCGCCGCAAGGCGCACGTGTCTGCGCCGCCCGCGTGCCGAGAGCGTGACTATTTCGCCGGCGCAAGATGCGCGAGCACGAGCCCGAGCCACGTCACGGCATGGCGCACCCACAGGCTCTGCTCGTGCGCGCCGGCGTACAGCTCGAACACGTGCGGCACCCGCGCGGCGGCGAGCTCGTGGTGCAGCGACTGGTTCTCCGCCCGGAAGGTCGCATCCCCCCGGCCGACGTAGAACGCGAAGAAGGTCGGGCGCCGCGCGAACGTCTTCCGCAGCGAGCGCACGAACGTGTGCGCGCTCGCCCGCCGGTTGGCCGCGGTCGAGCCCAGGTCGAGCGGCGCGGTCCCGCTCCGGTTCGTCGGGTGGAAGTAGCCGCTCCACGACTCCATCACCGAGTACGAGTCGAGGTGGTGCAGCGCAAGCAGCACGGCGCCGTAGCCGCCCGCCGAGAGGCCGACGATCGCACGCCCTTGCCGGTTCGCGATCGTCCGATAGTGCCGGTCGATCCAACGCGGCAGCTCGGTCCCGATCGCCGTCTCCCAGTTCCGCCCGCTCCCCCAGTCCAGGTACTCGGGATCGTCGTCGCCGTCCCGCGCGCCCTGCGGCGCGACGAAGATCGCAGGCTTGCCGACGTCGTCCAGCGCCCGCGCGAACGTCTTCATGCCGCGGAACGCGTACGGCGAGGCGGGCAGGCCGTGGAGGAAGTAGATGACCGGATAGCTAGCGGTCGACGTCGCGTAGCCCGGCGGAAGGTAGACCTCGAACGCAAGCCGTCCGTGCAGAGCCTTCGAGCTCAGCGAGCGCTCGACCAGCGTGCCGTGGAGCTTCGGCGAGGCCGTCGATCCGGCGACGCCGACCACGAGCGCAAGCGCCGCGAGGCCTACAAGGGCGCGTCGAAGGGATCGATTGCGGTGGCGGCCGAGAGGCCGTGCCGGCCTTGCCGGTACGGCCGTCTTACGCCGCATCTTGGAACGCATGCCTATGGCGCCTCAGAGCGGCGCGTTGAATATCCCGAACCACCTGGTCAGGTCTGGCTCGATCGGCAGTTCCTGCTCCAACTTCGCCTTCAGCTCCAGCTCCTCCGCGTTGTCCCGCTCCTGGTCTTTGCCCGTAGGGACGAAAGGCCAAAACGTGCCGCGCTTGAACCCGTAGATCCAGTACATCCGGCCTTCCTTGAACTTCCCTTCGAAGGGGAAGACCGCCGCCAGGAGCTGCGGCCCGAAGCCACGGTCCTGGAATTCCTGGGCCACGGTGTGCACCGTGGCGACGAGGTCCTCGAAGTCGCCGTCGCGGATGACGATCCACTCGAAGCCCATGTCGTCCGTGTGCCGCTCGACCTTCGAGCCCGACTGGCCCGCGACCGCGTCGAGCAGCTCCTGGAGGTCGTTCTCGGCGCGGACGAACTCACCCGCCGACAGCGACTTGAAGCAGACGCCGCCGGCGCCCGCCGGCTTCAGGTCGAGCTCGGACTCGAGCGTGATCCGCGCGGTCGAGATCGCGAACAGCCGCTCCCGCGCCGGATCCTTGAGCTTCTTCCGCCCGAAGAGGACGTCCCTGACCCCCACAGCCAGCGTTCTAGGCGACCGGCCGCCCCATCTCGCGGGCGATCTCCTCGAGCGCCGCGAGCCGCTTCTCGAGCGGCGGGTGATCCATGAAGAGCTCGGAGATGCTGCCCTTCAGGCTGGTCGGGATGATGAAGAACGCGCTCATGCCCTCGACCTCTCGCAGGTCTTTCTGCGGGATCAGCGTCATCTGGCTCGAGATCTTCTGCAGCGCGCTCATCAGGTACTCGGGCGCGCCCGTGATCAGCGCCGAGCCGCGGTCGGCCGCGTACTCGCGGTAGCGCGAGATCGTCCGGATCAGGATCCAGCTCAGGATGTAGGTCACGAACGAGACCGCGATCACGATCAGCCAGACCGGGACCGAGTTGTTGTTGTTGTCGCGGCTGCCGCCGAACCCACCGAACATTCCCGCGTAGAGCCCCCAGCGCGTCAGCAGCGCGGCGAGCATCGCGAAGAACGAGGCGACCGTCATCACGAGCACGTCGCGGTTTGCGATGTGCGTCAGCTCGTGGGCGAGCACCCCCTCGATCTCTTTCTCGTCGAGGCGCTCCCACAGGCCGCGCGTGACCGCGACCACCGCGTGCTTCTGGTTCCGTCCCGTTGCGAAGGCGTTCGGGACATCGGTGTCGACGATCGCGACGCGCGGCTTCTGGAGCTCGGCCATCGCCGCCAGCCGCTCGATCATCGCGTGCAGCTGCGGCGCCTCCTCGGGTGTGACGACCTTGGCTCCCGAGGCCCGGAGCGCGAGCTTGTCGGACGTGAAGTACTGGAAGACGCCCAGGCCGACGACGATCACGAGCATCAGGAACAGCCCGGCGTTGAAGACGTAGAAGAGCACCAGCGCGAAGCCGACGTAGAGCAGCCCGAGCAGGAAGCTCGTGAGGAGCATCCTCATCGTGAGTCCGGCGTCGCGTCCGTAAGCCTTGCGTTTCATCGAGAATCGGCCTCCTTGGAGGCTAGAGGGATTACCCGGATTGTAGCCCCGGCACTCGTGGCGGCCGCCGCGCTCGCCGGGACGGCCCAGGCGGCCACGTCGGAGAACGTCGCGGTGCTCGTCCTGCCGGCTTCGGCGGCGGTGTTCAGCTCGCCCCGGGCCGCGCACGGGCTCGTCGTGCCCGGGGAGGGCGCCACCGTGAGCCGGCGGAGCGCGCTCGCATCGCTCCTGCGCGGCGAGATGGGCAACGCGCTGGTCAACGGCGGCATCCCCGGCGGACACCCGAAGATCGCGCTCGCCCGCCGGCCCGGCCGGGTCACGTTCTACGTCGCCCTGCCGCCAGCCGGGAAGCACCACAACGTCGTGCGCTACCCGATCGCAGTCGTCGGGCCCGGCTACCGGGGCCTCTTGACCTCGAGCGCAACGCATCTGGACGGGCTGATCGCGATCGCGGACGTCGCGCCCTCGGTACGGGCGCTGCAGGCCGGGAAGCGGCCCCGGATCCGTTCGCGGCCGGCCGCCCAACCGCTGTCGTATCT
>DATDMJ010000007.1:0-11255 GCA_036518855.1 Gaiellaceae bacterium
CGAGACGGAGTTCGACGCGCTCTTCACCGCCGACAAGCCCGTCGTGTTCGCGTATCACGGCTACCCCTGGCTGATCCACCGGCTCACGTACCGCCGCCGCGGCCACGAGAACCTGCACGTGCGCGGCTACAAGGAGGAGGGCACGACCACCACGCCGTTCGACATGGTCATGCTCAACGACCTCGACCGCTTCCACCTCGTGATGGACGTGATCGACCGCGTGCCCGGGCTCGCCGCGCAGCACGGCCGGCTCCGGCAGGAGCTCGAGGACCGGCGCCTCCGCGCCCGCGCGTACACGCGCGAGCACGGCGAGGACGATCCCGAGATCCGCGACTGGACCTGGCCCTACTGAGCAGCGACGGGCCTGTTCTCGTCGTCAACGCCGGGTCGACGAGCCTCAAGCTCGACCTCGTCGCCGCGGACGGCTCGGCGTCGCCGATCGACTCGCTCGACGAGGCGCCCTCCGAAGTGGCAGCCGTCGCCCACCGGGTCGTGCACGGCGGCTCGGAGTTCCGGGAGCCGGTCGTCGTCGACGATCTCGTCGCGCATCGCCTCGAGGCGCTGACCGAGCTCGCGCCGCTGCACAACACGAGCGCGCTCGAGGGGATCGCCGAGGCGCGGCAGGTCCTCCCCGACCGTCCACACGTCGCGGTCTTCGACACCGCTTTCCACGCGACGATCCCGGAGGTCGCGTCGACCTACGCCCTTCCCGAGCGGCTCCGCGACGAGTTCGGGATTCGCCGCTACGGCTTCCACGGGCTCTCGGTCGAGTGGGCGGCCGAGCGCGTGCGTGTCTCGCGGCTCGTCGTGTGCCACCTCGGCGGCGGCTGCTCGGTGACCGCGGTCCTCGATGGGCGCTCCGTCGACACGACCATGGGCTTCACGCCGCTCGAAGGCGTCCCGATGGCGACGCGCTCGGGGTCGGTCGATCCGGGCGCGCTCGTGTACCTGCTTCGGCACGGACTGCCGCTCGACGAGCTCGAGAGCGCGCTCGAGCACGAGTCGGGACTCCTCGGCCTCGGCGGCTCCGCACGCGTCGAGGAGCTCGAGCGGAGCGCCGATCCACAGGCCCGGTTCGCGCTCGAGCTGTTCGCCTACCGCGTCGCCGGTGCAGTCGCGGCGATGACGACGGCGCTCGGCGGGCTGGACGCGCTGGTGTTCACGGCCGGGATCGGTGAGCACTCCGAGCTCGTGCGGAGCCTCGTCCTCGAGCGGCTCGGCGCCCTCGGCTCCCTCGACGTCGTCGTGCTCGAGGCGCGGGAGGATCTCGTTGCGGCGCGGGCGGCGCGGGCCCTCCTCGGGCTCTCGCCGCAGGAGCTGCCGCCCGCTGCCTAGGCCCGGATCAGGTCAGCGGCCTTCTCGGCGACCGCGACCGTGGGCCAGTTGGTGTGGCCACGCGGGATCCGCGGGAGCACCGACGCGTCGACGACCCGGAGCCCCTCGATGCCGTGGACTCGGAGCTCCGCGTCGACCACGGCGTCGTCGCCGGCGCCCATCCGGCAGGTGCCGACCGGGTGGTACAGCGTCTGCGCGCGGTCCCGCGCCGCCCTGGCGAGCTCCTCGTCGCTCTCGGCGGTCTCACCGGGCACCAGCTCCTCGCGCACGTGCGGCGCCAGCGCGCGCGAGCGAAGCAGCCGCCGCGCCAGTCGGGTCCCCTCCAGCAGCACGCGCAGGTCCTCCCCGCCCGGATCGGAGAGGTAGGCCGGGTCTATGAGCGGCGGAGCGAGCGGGTCCGCGGCGCGAAGCCGGACGCTCCCCGCCGAGGCGGGCTGCAATACGACCGCACCGATGGTGAGCCCGTGCTCCTTGGGCTCGGTCAAGCCCTCGTTCTCGAAGATCACGGGCGCGAAGACGAGCTCGAGGTCCGGCGCCACAAGCTCGGGGTGCGTCGAGACGAAAGCCGCCGCCTCGGCCACATTGGAGGTCAGCGGCCCGCGCCGAAAGAGCAGGTAGCGGAGGAGATTCGGCACGGAGTCCGCCCGGTACAGCGTCTTCGTGCTGCTCGTGGCCGCCAGCAACCCGCCGACGACGTGGTCCTGCAGGTTGCGGCCCACGCCAGGAAGCTCGTGCACCGGCCCCGCCGGACCGATCCCCGAAAGGAGCAAGAGCTGCGGCGAGTTGATCGCTCCGGCGCAGAGGATCACCTCCCGCGCCGCCTCGATCCGACCATTCGGCGCCAGCTCGACCCCACGCGCCCGGCCCCGCTCGAGCACGACCTTCGTGACGTGCGAGTTCGTCCGGACGGTCAGGTTCCGGCGGGAGCGCGCAGGCCGCAGGTAGCCGTCCGCGATGCTCCAGCGGCGGCCGCGGCGCTGGTTGACGGGGCAGAGCGCCGCGTCAGGTATGCCGCACTCGGCCGCTGCCTCGAGGAACTGCCCCGTCAACGCGCTGGGAGCTCGCTGCGCCGCGAGCTCGAATCCACCGCCTGCCGCGCGCTCGAAGTACGGCGCCACGTCCTCCCACCCCCAGCCCAGGATCCCCCAGCCGTCGTAGTCGGCCGGGTAGCCGCGCAGCGCGATCTGCGCGTTGACCGACGAGCAGCCGCCGATGACCCTGCCGCGTGGGAAATAGACCTCGCGGCCGCCAAGCCCTGTCTGCGGCTCCGTCCGGTAGCCCCAGTCGACCTCGGTCCCGTAGAGGCGCGAGAACGCGGCCGGGATCCGGATCTCCCGGCGCCTGGCCTCGCCGCCCGCCTCGAGCAGGAGCACGTTCGCCGCGGGATCCTCGCTCAGGCGTGCTGCCAGCACGCAGCCGGCCGACCCGGCCCCGACGATGACGTAGTCGAAGCCGTTCAGAGCGCGTAGAGGTCGAGCGCGTTCTCGCGCAGGATCCGTCTCGCGGCCCACTCGGCGTCATCGCCGAGCAGCTCCGGGAGGACTTCCGTGAGCGCCTCGCGCCACCACTTCGCGGCGAGCAGGTACAGCTCCGGCGTACGCGCCGCGTCCGACGCGTAGAGGAGCTTCGAGACGGGCGCGAGCTCCAGCGCCTGCCGCACCATCTCGGCGGGCCGCGAGACGTGCGGGATCGTCAGCGAGAGGTCGAACCAGACGTGGCCGTAGACATGTGCGAGCCAGCCGGCCTCGCGGACGAACGGGTAGCAGTGCAGGAGCACGAAGCGCGTGTCCGTGAACCGCTCGATGACCGGCTTGAGATGCGCTGGGTCGGCCCGCGCGAGCCAGAGATCCGAGTCGCCGAAGCCGCAGTGCACCTGCACGGGCAGCGGGTTTCCCGTGTCCTCGTTCGCCTGCAGCGCGGCCATGACGGGGTCCGCGAGCCGGTCGAGTCCGCCCCGGTATGCGGCGATCGTCTTGAGCGCGACGAAGCCCTGCTCGCGCGCACCGGAGACCTGCTCGGTCTCGTGGCTCTCGATCCGGAGCACCGGCCGCGCCTCGCACCCCGCCAGCGCGCCGAGCTCCTGCCACGACGTTCCCTCGCCAGGGGGCGGAAAGCCCTCGTCGACGAGCAGCAGCTCGGTGTTGGTCGCTCGCAGCAGCGCCGCGGCGTAGTCGTCGCGATCGGTGACCAGCCGGTGCTGGTAGATGGCCTCCTCCGAGGGTTCGCAGCCGAAGAACGCCGCCAGCTCCCGGATCGCGCGCCGGTACGTGACCCCGGTGGCGACGTGCGGCCATTGCCGCGGGTCCGGGCTCTCGGAGAACAGCCCCCGGAACTCGTCCAGCGACGGCTGCGCGTAGAGGATCCCGTGCGCGTGGTGGTCGACTAGCGGGAAGTTGAGGTCAACTAAGGCGTCGCTTGCGATGCCGACCTCAGGACGCGCGGGCTTCGCCCGTGCGTCCGTCTGAAATGACCAGTCGAACCGATTGCAGTCACGCTGCGGCACTCAGGACGGCGTCGAGGATGTCGAGCC
This sequence comes from Gaiellaceae bacterium, assembly GCA_036518855.1. GTDB lineage: Bacteria > Actinomycetota > Thermoleophilia > Gaiellales > Gaiellaceae > AC-32. Next base: position 3,866 of record DATDMJ010000007.1, read on the forward strand.
CCCGCTCGAGCTCCTCGTCGGTCGCCGTCAGCGGCGGCAGCAGCCGGATCACGTTCCCGTAGAGCCCGCACGAGAGCAGCAGGAGCCCTTGCTCGCGCGCAGCGACGGTCACGCGCTTCGCCTCGTCGCCGGAGCGCGCCTCGAGCTCCAGCGCGAGCATCGAGCCGAGCCCGCGTACCTCGCCGATCGCCTCGTGCCGCCCGGCCATGTCGTCCAGGCGGCCGCGCACGAGCCGCGCGATCGTCTCGGCCCGCTCGCGGAACGACGGCTCCGCGAGCGCATCGAGCACGGCGCAGGCGGCCGCGCACGAGACGGGGTTGCCGCCGAAGGTTCCGCCGAGACCGCCGGGCTCCACGGCATCCATGAGCGCCGCCTTGCCCGTCACCCCCGCAAGTGGCAGCCCGCCGCCGAGCGTCTTCCCCGACACGAGCAGGTCCGGCTCGACGTCGAAGTGCGAGATCGCCCACACCGGCCCGGTGCGTCCGCAGCCCGACTGCACCTCGTCGGCAACGTAGAGGATCCCGTGCTGGTCGCACAGGTGGCGGAGGGCGTGGACGAACTCCGCCGGCATCGGGATGAAGCCACCCTCGCCCTGCACCGTCTCGAGCACGAGGCAGGCGACGGCGTCGGCCGCGACGTCCTGCTTGAAGAGCAGCTCGAGACCAGCGAGCGCGTCCTCGACGGAGACGCCGCGGTACGGGTACGGAGCAGGCGCGCGGTAGACCTCCGGCGCGAGCGGGCCGAAGCCCTGCTTGTAGACGAGCTTCGAGGTCATGGCCATCGTCAGGTTCGTCCGCCCGTGGAAGGCGCGGTCGAAGACGACCACCCCGGGCCGGCCGGTGGCGACGCGCGCGATCTTGACCGCGTTCTCGATTGCCTCGGCGCCCGAGTTGACGAGCAGCGTCTTCGTCTCGCTCCGCCCGGGCCACAGCTCGTCGAGCCGGCGCGCGACCTCGACGTACGGCTCGTACATCCCGACCATGAAGCACTGGTGCAGGTAGCGGTCGACCTGCTCGTGGACGGCGCGCACGACCGTCTCCGGGTTGTGGCCGAGGTTCTGACAGGCGATCCCGCCGGCGAAGTCGAGGTACTCGCGCCCGTCCGCGTCCCAGATCGCAGCGCCCTCGGCGCGGGCCACGACGAGATCGGTCGTCGCAACCCCGCGCGGGACGTAGCGCTCCCGCTCGGCTCGAACCGTCCCCACGTCATGCAGCTCCCGGGTCTCCACGCGCTCAGCCTAGTACTTCAGGAAATGGCCCTGCTGCTCGAAGGCCTCGTCGCCTGCCGAATAGGCCTCCCACTCCGAGCGGCGCACGGCCAGATACGAGCCGGCCAGCACCGGCCCGAGTGCGTCCATCAGCACCGAGTCCGCCTCGAGGGCGTCCAGCGCCTCGGCCTGCGTCGCGGGCAGCGGGACGATTCCGCGCGCCTCGCGCTCCTCCTCGTCGATCGTCGCGGGGTCGACCTGCACGGGCTCCGGCGGCTCGAGCCCTCGCTCCACGCCGTCGAGCCCGGCCGCGATCAGCCCGCCGACTGCGAGGTACGGGTTGCAGCTCGCGTCCGCGGCCTTCAGCTCCGCGTTCGTCGAGGCTTCCACCATCCCCGTGAACACCGACGGCACCCGCACCGGCGCCTCGCGGTTGTCGTGGCCCCAGCAGACGAACGCGCCGGCCCAGTACTGGGGGACGATGCGGCGGTACGAGTTGAAGCTCGGCGCGGTCAGCCCGCAGAGTCCGGGCAGGTGCTCGAGCGCCCCGGCGATGAACGAACGCGCCTCGCCGGAGAGTCGATCCTGCGCGGACGCGTCGTGGAACCGGTTCCGCGAACCGTCCGCCTCCCAGAGCGAGAAGTGCACGTGGCAGCCGTTGCCCGCGTTCTCGGGCCAGGGCTTCGGCGCTAGCGACGCGACGAGTCCGTGCCGCGCCGCGACTCCCCGGATCGTCTCCCGCGTCAGCAGCTGCTCGTCGGCGGCCTGCAGCGCCGGCCGGTGCGGGGTCGAGATCTCATGCTGTCCGTGGCCGAGTTCCGAGTAGTACTGCTCGAGCCCGATCTCCTGCGCGTCGAGCGCGGCGACGAGCTCGTCGAGGTAGTCCTGTGCGGCCGTCGCGCTGATCGTCGAGAAGCAGAGGCCCGAGTCGATCGGGACGTACTGCCCGTCCACGACGGTCGCGAGGGAGAACTCGTTCTCGAACGCCGCCTCGAGCCTCGCCCCGCGCTCGGCGAGCCGCCCTTCCATCCGCCTCAGGAACGAGCGCTGGTCGACGGGAGCGGGCTCGCCGTCGAGCTGCACGTGGTCGACGAGCATCGCGCCCGCGTTCGGCGCGTACGGCAGCACGCGAAACGTCGACGGATCGGGCACGAGGCGGATCTCCCCCACCGGCCCCATTCCCTCGACCGCCTGGAGCTGGTCGAGCGAGCTCATCGCCTGCATCGCGACGGTCAGCCCGATGCCGCTCCGCATCCGCGCCTCGAGGCCCGGCAGGGTCGAGGCCTTGGCGCGGATCGTCCCGTCGTTGCCGCACCAGAGGAAGCGAACGAGCCGTAGGCCGGCCTCCCGGGCCTCGCGAACGACGTCCTCGACGGTCACAGCCCTGGATCCTGAAGCAGCTTCGCCAGCAGCTCGGCGCGTACCGGGATCGAATCCAGCTCGACCCGCTCGTCGGGCGAGTGTGCGCCCGAGCCTCGCGCGCCGAGCCCGTCGAGGACCGGGACGCCCAGCGCGCCGATCAGGTTCCCGTCCGACCCGCCGCCCGACGTGATCTCCTGCAGGACCAGCCCGAGCTCCCGCCCGGCCTCTCGGGCCCGCGCGAACAGGAGCGCCACGCCTTCGGAGCGCTCGAGTGGCGGGCGAGTCCAGCCGCCGCCGAGCTCGAGCTCCGCCTTCGGGTTCACCGGCCGGAGCTCTGCCAGCGCCTGCTCGATCCGTTCGCAGTCCTCGCCGTACGAGACGCGCACGTCGATGCGCGCAAGCGCGTCGGGCGGGATCACGTTCGTCGAGGTCCCGCCCTCCACGACCCCGACGTTCACGGTGCAGCCGCGCTCCGCGTCGTTGAGCGCGTGCAGCGCCTGGATCTGGTGCGCCAGTTCCTCGATCGCGCTCACGCCCTCGTCCGGATGCGTCCCCGCGTGCGCTGCGCGGCCCTTGATCGCGAGCGTGAAGCGGCCGAGCCCTTTCCTGGCCGTCTTGAGATGCCCCTCCGGGCTCGGCGGCTCGACGACGAAGCCCGCGGCCACGCCTCGCGCCGCCTCTTCCAGCGGCTCGCGACCGCTGACGCTGCCCTTCTCCTCGTCGGCCGTCAGGAACACCCGCAGCGCGCGGCGACGCTCTCCGGCGCGCCGAATCGCGTCGACCAGCACGACGAGGCAGGCCTTCATGTCGTAGACGCCCGGGCCGAAGGCGCGCGAGCCCTCGACCCGGAACGGCATGGTCTCGAGCGTCCCCTCCGGCCAGACGGTGTCCACGTGCCCTGAGAGGAGCAGCGGCTCGCCCGGCCCCGCAAGGTCGGCCCGCAGGTGCCCGCCGTCGAGCACCTTCGCCTCGGCCCCGAGCGCTTCGAGCTCCTCGGCGATCCGCGCCGAGACCGCCTGAGCTCCCGGCGAGCCGCTCGGCGACTCGATCTCGACGAGCTCACGCAAGAGCGCGACGAGCCGGGTCTCCCCGGCTCGTCGCATTTCGCTATCGCGTCGGCGTACTACCCCTTGCCGACCTTCAGGTTGACCCGGTGGCCGGCGGCGAACGTCTTGCCGCCCTTCGGGCTCTGGGAGAGCACGCGGCCCTTCAACGCGTGGCTCGAGTGCTTCTTCGTCACTCGGCCCACGCGGCAGTGCCGCGCCACGATCTTCGCCTTGGCCTTCGCCAGCTTCAGGTGCACGACGTTCGGGACGTGGCACTTGATCGGAGGCGGAGGCGGCGGAGGTGGTGGTGGTGGCGGTGGTGGCGGTGGCGGTGGCGGAGGCGGCGGAGGCGGTGGTGGAGGCGGGGGTGGTGGCGGAGGCGGCGGAGGCGGTGGCGGGTTGGTCGGCAGCGGCCACACGTAGGCGCCGCGGCTTCGCGTCCACGCGGAGAGCGTCGTCGCCCCGCGGTCGACCTGCAGATCCCAGATCATCACGCTCGGGATCCCGTTCGTGAACTTGAACCACTGCGGCGAGGCCGCGGTGATGTCGTTCGTGTACCAGACGCCCCAGTCGGTTCCCGCGAAGACCTGCTGCGGAATGTTGGGGTTCACGATGATCGAGTCGACCGGGATGTCGGGCAGGTCTCCCGTCTTGTTGGCCCACGTCGACGTGCCGCAGTTCGAGGTGCAGGTCACCTGGAACACGTGGCCGGGCGTCGACGGCGTGTTGGCGTTGAAGCCGCCCACGGCCGCGTAGCCGGTCGCGAGATCACGAGTCGGCGCGGACGGGTCGAGAGCGATCCCCAGGATCGGCCGGTTCGGCAGGACGGTGTTCCCGCCGGTCACGTCGACCCAGTTCGCCTGGGAGGCCGTGCCCGTTCCGAGGTTGAAGCCGATCCAGACGTTGCCGTCGTTCGTGCCGACGATCGCGTCGCTCGACCACTTCGGCGAGTACTTCACCTGGTTGATGAACGAGCGGTTGCCGAGCGTCTGCTTCGTCATGTTCTGGCTCGCCGGGTTGTTTGTGACGTACCAGGTCTGCGTGGTCGCGGCTCCGGTCGTCGACTCCCAGACACGGGTGGTGCCGTCGACCATGTGCCCGCAGCCGGTCGTGGCGCCGGCGGCCTGACAGTCGTCGCCGCCCGGGATGCCGCCGTGGAAGAGGTCGAACGGCTGGACGAACGAGCGGGTATCGCTGCCCCAGCCACCGGTCACCGGGTGGTAGTTCCCGCCGCCGCTGAGGCAGCCGCTGGTGCAGCGGTTGATGCCGCCGCTGTTGTTGCCGACCCAGTAGCGCAGGCTCGAGCCGGTGCCGACCGGGTCGATGGCGGCGTCGAAGCCGTCACCGCCGACCGTCATCTGCCACTGCGCCGGGCCTGTCGGGTACCCGGAGAAGCCGACCACGCTCGGCGCGTTGTCCTGTGCGCCGCCGGCGGCCGACGGGTTGGCGGAATTCGCGAAGTTCCCGCTGATGTCGCCCGCGTAGAACTCGATCGTGTTCAGCCCGTTGTCCATGTTGAAGAAGTCGGCGTCGGTCGTGGCGGTGCTCGCATCCGTCGTCGCGAAGGAGCCGCCGTCGCTGCCGACCAGCATGATGTCCGACGATCCGGGCACGTAGGCGAGCGCGTGCTGGTCGACGTGCACCATCTCGCCGCCCCCGTAGCCGCAGGTGATGTCGGTGAGGGTCGAGCCGGTGCGCGTCGCCTTCCAGATGTCGTACGTGTCGACCATGAGCTTGTCGGCGTCGTTCGGGTCGACCGCCAGGCCCTGGTCGTACCAGTTCTGCGGGTAGTCGAAGCCGCAGGCGCTGTTGTCGAGCGCCGGCCCCTGGCTGCCTTCCATGAAGTGCCAGTTGGCACCGCCGTCGTTGGTCTGCCAGATGCCGAGCTCACAGCCCGGGCCGCCGCCGCAACCGCCGGTGTTCGGCGCGATCGACTGCGCTTGCGCGTAGATGACGTTCGGGTCGCTCGGGGCGACGGCGATGTCGATCCGGCCGAGCTGGTCGCCGGCCGTCGGACTGCTGTAGTCGACGCCGCTGCCCGCATTCATGTTCGCGCCGGTCGTGTACGGGCTCCCCGTGATGGCGTTCCCGTAGACGAACCCGTTGGCGTTACTGGCGATCGAGGTGAAGGTCGGGCAGCCGCTCCCCGGCATGTTCGCGTCGTAGAGGCCGTTCGCGCCGTTGTTGCCGAGGTCGTACTGGACGGTGGTGGCGAAGCCGCGGACGCCGACTGCGACGAGGATGCGCGTCACGCCGGAGCCCATGTCGGAGAGCTCGAGACCCGTGACGTCCTGGCGGTCGCCGCCCGCCATGAGGTTGCAGGGCCCGGTCCAGTTCGCGCCGCCGTCGTAGGACATGAAGATGCCCTTCTTGGTGCCGGCGACGACGTTCTGCGAGTTGTTCGGATCGACGCGAACCTTGCCGACCGCGTCGTACTGCGGGAACTGCCCCGCCGGCTCGGTGTAGGCCGGGCCGAAGACGCTGGCGCCGAGGACGGTCCAGGTGACGCCGCCGTCGGTCGACTTGAGGATGCCCTGGCTCCCCATCGAGAACGAGCCGTAGTTCAGGTCGCCGGTGCCCGCGTAGATCGTGTTGTGGTCGTTCGGGTCGAGGGTGACCGAGTCGATCGCGGTCGAGTTGATCAGCGGATCGTCGGTGAGCACCGACCACGTCGTCGAGGTCGAGCAGCAGTTGGTGGTCTTCCAGACCCCGCCGCCGACACTGCCTGCGTAGGCGACGATCGAGCCGTTCGTGGTCGTCGTCGGGTCGACGACGATCGAGTTAATCCGGCCCTCGGTCTTGTGGTAGTTGTAACAACCGGTGCAGCCGTCCATCCGCTCGGGCGCCGGGCCCAGGGCGGTCCAGCTCGAGCCGGTCGAGCCGAGCGGGATCCGGGCAGGAATGCGGGCGGCCTGTCGCGCTGCAGCGCGGAGCCAGGCCGGATTGAAGTGCCCGGTCGGATAGGTGATCCGGTTGTTCCAGTAGGACTCGAGCGTGCTCAGCTGCTCGGTGCCCTCCGGTACCGGCATGAACTTCGCCGGCGCAGCTTTCGCGTGCGCGCGCGTGAAGTGAACGCTGCCGGCCACGAGCGCAGCAACGAGCGCCGCACCAGCCACCAGCACGAACAAGATCCGCTTTCGTGACATAACCGCCCTTCCCCTTGGGTGACCCTAACCCTCAGCCCAGGCGGGCTGGAGACGAGATTCCCCTCTCGCAACTGACGTTCATAACACCCTGATAGCCGAAAATCAACATCGCGGGCCGGTCTTTCTCTGCTGCGGAAACTGTGAGATAGTCAGAGGGATTTCTGAGGGGAGGGCACACGGTGAGTAAGCGTTTCAAGCTGGCAATTGTCCTGGCGATCTCGGCTATCGGGCTCGCCGTCTACTTCGGGACTGCGAACACCGCTCGCAGCAACGGCATCTACAAGATCGAGCCGCGGGTCCGGCAGGACCTCGCGTCGAACGGCCAGGCGTCGATCGTCATCTACCTGAAGAGCCAGGCCGACCTGAGCGCGGCCTACGGCATGAGCGACCACGCGCGCGGGTGGTACGTCTACCGCACGCTCAAGGAGCACGCGGCGAAGACGCAGGCGCCGATCGTCAAGCTGCTTCAGAGCGAAGGCGTTGCGTACCAGTCGTACTGGGCGGCGAACGTGATCTTCACGCGCGCGAGCCCGACGCTCGTGAACGACCTCGCGGCGCGGTCCGACGTCGCTGCGATCGAGGCCAACGACGCCTCCAGGTGGATCGAGCCCGAGAAGATGCTCAAGGCG
>DATDMJ010000008.1:0-9393 GCA_036518855.1 Gaiellaceae bacterium
GTGATGCTCGCCTACGCGCACAAGGTCGTCTTCGTGCCCGGGTACGGCCTCGCGGTCGCGCAGGCGCAGCACGACGTACGCCAGCTCGCCGACCTGCTCGAGGAGAAGGGCGTCGAGGTCTCCTACGCCATCCACCCGGTCGCCGGCCGGATGCCCGGGCACATGAACGTGCTGCTCGCCGAGGCCAACGTGCCCTACCCACAGCTCAAGGAGATGGACGAGGCGAACCCGGAGTTCTCGCGCACCGACGTCGCCGTCGTCGTCGGCGCGAACGACGTCGTCAACCCGGACGCGCGCAACAACCAGGGCAGCCCGATCTACGGCATGCCGATCCTCAACGTCGACGACTCGAACGCGGTGGTCGTCCTGAAGCGGAGCATGAACCCCGGCTTCGCAGGCATCGAGAACCCCCTCTTCTACAACCCGAAGACCGTGATGCTGTTCGGCGACGCGAAAGACTCGATCACGAAGCTGATCGCGGACGTCAAGACGCTCTAGTCCGTTCTGCGCCGCAGCGTGACGGCGCCGAGCAGGAGCGCGAGCAGCGTCGAGCCGAGCACGACGCATACGTCCAGCGCGAACCGCCTGTCGAACTCGTCGGCGATTGCGCGGGCGAGCGCGTCGTAGGCGTAGGTCAACGGCAGGAGCGCCGACAGGACACGCAGCCAGTCGGCCATTTCGGAGCGCGCCACGAAGAGGCCGCAGAGCAACATCTGCGGCAGCACGATCGCGGGCATGAACTGCACGGCCTGGAACTCGGTCGAGGCGAAGGCGCTGGCGAAGAGGCCGAGGGCCATTCCCAGCACCGCGTTGCCGATCGCGAGCACGACCACCGCCAGGACCGGCCCGTCGCTGTGCAGGTCGAGCAGAACGAACGCGATGACCGAGACAAGCGACACCTGGATCGCCGCCATCGCCGCGAACGCAGCACCGTAGCCCGTCAGAAGGTCGAGCTTCGCGAGCGGCATCGTCATCAGCCGCTCGAGCGTGCCGGTCGTCCGCTCACGAAGCATCGTCACCGAGGTGACGACGAACATCGAGACGAAAGGGAACAGCCCGAGCAGCGGACCGCCGACGTGCTGGAAGACCTCCTCGCGTCCAGCGAAGAGCTCGTGAAGCAGGACGATCAGCACGGACGGCACGCCGACGAGCAGCGCCACCGTACGCGGGTCGCGGCGCAGCTGGCTGAGCACACGGAGGGCGACGGCCGCGGCGGCGCGCGCGCTCACGATTGCTCCTCTTCGATCAGGGAGAGGAACGCCGAGTCGAGGTCAACGGCGCCGGTGCGGCTCAGAAGCTCGCCGGGCTCGCCGCTCGCGAGTAGCCGGCCTTCGCGGAGCAGGAGCAGCCGGTCGCAGCGCTCCGCCTCGTCCATCACGTGGCTCGAGACGAGCACCGTCCGGCCCTCCTCGGCCAGCACGCGGAAAGTGCTCCAGAGGTCGCGCCGCAAGAGCGGGTCAAGGCCAACGGTCGGCTCGTCCAAGACGAGCAGTTCCGGCTCGCCGAGAAGAGCCGTCGCCAGCGAGACGCGCGCTCGCTGACCGCCCGAGAGACGATTGACGACCCGCTCGGAGACCTCTAGCAGGTCGACCGCATCGAGCGACGCCTCGATCCGGCCGGCAGGCGCGCCGAGTATCCGCGAGAAGAAGCGCAGGTTCTCCCGCACGGTTAGGTCCCCGTAGATCGACGGCGCCTGTGTTACGTACGCCACGCGCCTGCGTAGCGGCGGCGAGCCTGCGGGCCGGCCGAGGACCGTGATCGTCCCGCCCGCAATGCGCTGGACGCCGACGATCGAGCGCATGAGCGTGGACTTACCACCGCCGTTCGGACCGAGGAGACCCGTCACGATGCCCGGCTCGACTGCGAGCGAGAGCCCCTCGAAGACGGGCGTCCCATTGCGCGTGACGCGCAAGCTGTCTATGACGATGCCGGCCCCGGCCTCCATGCGGTCGCAGTATCTCTAGGGTTGGCGCGGTGATCCCGGTCTTCGCTGCGCGGCACGTCGAGGAAGCGGTCTCTCCAGAGCGCGCACTCGAGGCGGTGCGGCAGGCGTTCCTCGCCTACCACCGCGGCGAATGGTCGATGCCGCCGAAGGTGTACGTGCCCGCATATCCAGCGGGTGACTTCCGCGCAATGCCGGCGCTCGGCGCAGGGCACGCCGCGCTGAAGTGGGTCACCTCGTTCCCGGGCAATCCCGACCACGGTTTGCCGACTGTCGCCGGCCTCGTACTGCTGTCCGATGCGTCGAACGGCTCGCTCCGAGCGGCCTTCGACGCGGGCGCGGTGACGGCCCTTCGGACGGGCGCGGCCGCCGTGCTGGGCGCCGAGACACTCGGACGACCGGACGCGGAGACCGCGGCCATCGTCGGCGCCGGGGTGAACGGACGCGCCGCGGCGAGGACGTTCCTCGCTCGAGGTAGGCAAGTCGCCCTCTGGGACGTCGACGAGGGTCGTGCGCGGGGAGCCGCCCTCGCGCTCGGCGCCGGTGTGGCCGAGTCCCGCGAGGAGGCGTTGGCGGCCGAACTCGTCGTGACGATGACACCGGGCCAGGAGGTCCTGCTCACCGCCGGCTCACTGCGGCCCGGCCAGCACGTCAGCCTGATGGGCGCCGACGGGCCGGGCAAGGCAGAGATCGCGGTCGAGGAGCTCGTCCGCACACACGTGTTCTGCGACGACTGGGAGCAGGCGAGCCACAACGGCGAGCTGGTGCACGCCGTCGAGGCGGGCGCGCTGCGACGCGAGCAGGTGACCCAGCTCGGCGCGGTTCTCGCCGAAGACGCCGAGGGTCGGCGCTTCGACGACGAGATCACGACGTTCGACTCGACCGGCCTTGCAATCCAGGATCTCGCGATCGCACTCGCAGCGATGGAGCGCGCCGACGAACTCGACCTCCCGACGATCGAGCTCTGACTGATCTCGCCCAGGCTCAAGCAATAGGCCTCACGCCCCGGTACAGGCCCTCCGCCTCCGCCACGGCACCGAGCAGCTCGAGCTCCGCGAGCGCGGTCGCGAGAGCAGCCGCATCCAGGCCGGTGGCGCGACCGAGCTCGTCCGCCCCGGCGGGCTCACGCGCAAGCGCGGCCAGAACGGCGGCGGCGTCTTCGCCCACGTCCAGCGGTCCTGCTCTCGCGGGCTCGAGCCCGAGCGGCTCGAGGACGTCCAACGCCGACGTGAGGGGCGTCGCACCCAGCCGGAGCAGCGCATTGGTCCCCGCCGAGAGCGTGGAGGTGATCTCGCCGGGCACCGCGAGCACCTCGCGTCCCGCCTCGAGCGCGAAATCGGTCGTGATGAGGGCGCCGCTGCGCTCGCGCGCCTCGACGATCACGGTCGCGAGGCAGAGGCCGGCGATGATCCGGTTCCTCGCAGGGAACCGCCACGGCGCGGGCTCGACTCCGGGCGCATACTCCGAGACGACGAGGCCGCTGTCGCAGATTCCGCGGGCAAGCTGGGCGTGGGCCGCGGGGTAGTCGCGGTCGATCCCGCAGCCGAGAACACCCACCGTCGCACCACCTGCTTCGAGGGCTCCACGGTGTGCCTCGCCGTCGATCCCGCGGGCGAGACCGCTGACGACCACGAGCCCGGCTGCAGCGAGCTCCCGGCCGAGCATCCGCGCGACCTGGCTGCCGTACGAGGAGCAGCTCCGGGCACCGACGATCGCCACGGCGGGCTCAGACAGCAGGGCGACATCTGCGGAACCGCGCAGGAAGAGGCCCGGCGGAGGGTCATGGAGTTCCAGCAAGAGCCGCGGAAAGCGGGGCTCGGAGCGCCCGACGAAGCGGTAGCCGCCCACGGCGAGGAAGGCGCGAAAACGCTCGATGTCGAACGAGCGCTTGAACCGCGCGAAACGAAGCTCCCTCGGCTCGGTGACGACGTGGCCGCCGGTCTCGGCGGCGAAGGCTGCGAGCGCTAGGTCGCTCATCGTGATCCGAGCTCCGCGGGAGCACGAAACGACAAGGCCTCGGCGACATGCTCGGCTCCGACCTTCTCGGCGTCCGCAAGCAACGCCGCCGTCCGGGCCACGCGCGCGACCCTGGCGCGCCCACGCGCCGAGAGCGGGAGACGCTCCACCGCCCGCGACAGGAGCTCGGACGCCTCCTTCGTGCGGCGCAGCGGCTCCCCGAAAGCATGCTCGCGCGCGGTCTCGACACGGCGGCGCACGGGCTCCGACGTCTCGCCGGGCCGACGCTCGAGCTCATACGCCCGCGGACGCGGAACCGTGACCAGGAGGTCGAACCGGTCCAGCAGCGCCCGCGAGAGCTTGTCCCGGTAAGCGGCAAGCCGCATGGGCGAACAGGAACACTCCGCTGCCGGATCGCCGCGCGCGCCGCAGGGGCACAGGTTCATCGTCCCGACGAGCTGGAAGCGGGCCGGAAAGACGATCCTCCCGCCGACCCGCGCCACCGAGATCGCGCCGTCCTCGAGCGGCTGGCGCAGCGCCTCGAGCGCGTTGCGCGGGAACTCCGCGAGCTCGTCGAGAAAGAGCACGCCCTGATGCGCAAGGCTGGCCTCTCCGGGCCGCGGCGCGGGCCCGCCCCCGACGATCGACGCGACCGACGCGGTGTGGTGCGGAGCACGAAACGGCGCCACGGTGACCAGCGGCCGGCCCGGAGCGAGCAATCCGGCGACCGAGTGGATTCGCGTCACCTCGAGCGCCTCGTCCGGGGTCAGCCGCGGGAGGATCCCGGGCAGTCGCCGCGCAAGCATGGTCTTGCCCGTCCCAGGCGGGCCGGCGAGGAGCAGGTTGTGACGTCCCGCAGCCGCGAGCTCGAGCGCTCGCCGCGCACGCTCCTGCCCCCGGACGTCCGCCAGGTCGGGGACCGCGATCTCCGCGTCACCGTTCGACGAATCCTCGACCGGAGGCGGATCCCGCTCGCCGCGCAGGTACGCGACCGCCTCGGCCAGGTGCCGCACGGGCACCGCTTCGATCCCCGCCAAGGCGGCCTCGGCCGCGCACTCGGCCGCGCAGAGGAGTTTCCCGAGCCCGCCGCGCCTGGCGCCTTCCGCCGCGGCGAGCACGCCGCCTACCGGCCGCAACCCGCCGTCCAGTCCGAGCTCGCCCACAGCCGCGTGCCCCGCCAGCCGCTCCGGCGGGATCTGGCGGGTCGCGGCGAGCACCGCCAGCGCGATCGGAAGGTCGAACCCGGATCCTTCCTTCCGCAGCTCCGCAGGGGCCAGGTTGACCGTGATGCGCCGCATCGGCCACTCGAGTGCCGCAGAGCGGATGCCGCTGCGGACGCGTTCCTTCGCCTCCTGGCAGGCGCGATCGGCAAGCCCGACGATCGCGAACTTCGGCACGCCGCTCTCGAGATGCGCCTCGACGTCGACCCGCCGCGCCTCGAGACCGACCAGGGCGTGGGTAACCGTTCGCGCGAGCACGCAGCCACGCTAGGCACGAACACGTCACGTGTCTGTCAAGCCTCTGTGACGAAAGCGCGACTTCTAGGCGCGCGCTACGAGGATGTCCTCGAAGAACTCGCCCGCGCGCCGGCCGGTGCGGCGGTTGACGTGGCGGCGGTAGCGCTCGTCCAGCCGCAGGCCGGCACGCTCCAGGATTTCGGGGTAGAGGTCGCGCCGGTCGTTGATCACGATCACGACGCGTGCGCCGCGGCGAAGCGACCCCCGAACATTCGTCAAGACGGCCGCGATTCCGTCGACGTACGCCGCGAGCGCCGCCCGGCTCGCGCCCTTGCCGAGCTCGAGCTCGCGCCATTCCTCGAGCCCGAGCAGCTCGTACGCGTACCGGTGCTGCTCGTGGTAGTCGATCAGCCCCGGGTATGGAGGCGAGGTCACGACCCCGTCGAAGCACCCGCCGAGAGCGAGCTCCCGCGCGTCGCCGTGAAGAACCTCGGCGCTGCGGCCTCGCGCGCGCACGCGCGAGAACTCCCGCACACGCGCGAGCGTGTCGAGCGCGTACCGGCGCAAGAACCTCCGCGCCTCGCCGACCGGGCGGCACTCACGCCGGTGCTTGTGGCACCAGTACGGCGTGCGCTGCGGAGCCCGCGGGAAGTCGAGGTCGAAATGGGTCGTGCGCCGCGCGGACCGGGCCGCCCGGGCCAGCACGACGCGCAGGACGTCGGCGTGTTCGTACTCCTCGACGAGGCCGCGGAAGAACAGCAGCTCGGCCGCCGCGCGAGGCGCGTACCAGTCGCGGACGAAGCGCGGCACCGGCACCTCCGGTCGGGCCCCCTCGAACTCGTCCAGCCGTGAAAGCGCATCGCGCAGCTCGGACTCGAGCACGAACGGGTTGTATTCCCGCGTCTTGACCCGCATCAGCAGGCAGTTGAAGGCAGCGACGTCCGAGCCGCATGCGTCGAGCCCCGACTCGAGCGCCTGTACGAGCGTCGTCCCCGAGCCCGCGAACGGATCCAGCACGCGCCCGCTCGGGACGTACCGCGCGAGCAGCGCCTCGACGAGCTGCGGGATGAACTTCCCGAGGTACGGGTGGAGCCGGTGGACGTGCTTCGTGCGCACGCGCTCGGGCAGCTCGCGCTCCGACCACGAGAGCTCGAGGTCGATGTCCGCGTACAGCTCGTCTTGGGTCGCAGCCACGAACTGCATGATTCGCCGGTGCGCGACCCCGCTCCTCCCTACCGCGGCGAAGGGCCGCACGCGCTCTGGCACGTGAGCGAAGAACCCGAGATCCGCAGCTTCACACCACACCGCGCGCCGACCTCCAGCGAAGACGAGCCTCTTGTGTGGGCGATCGACACACGGCACTTGCCGCTCTACTGGTTCCCGCGTGATTGCCCGCGTGGCACCTTCTGGGCGGGCCCGAACACAAACGACGCCGACGTCGTGCGCTTCCTCGGCGACCGCTCTCGCCGTGTGCACGCCGTCGAGCCGCCATGGGACGAGCGCATGCGCAAGGCGACGCTCCATCTCTACCGCCTTCCGGAGATCACGTTCGAGCCGTACGAGCCCGCCGGCGGCTACTGGATCTCGCGCGTGAGCGTCGAGCCGATCGAGGTGCTGACCGTCGACGACCCCACCTCGCTTCACGAGCGAGCGGGGATCGAGCTCCGCGTCGTCCCCCGGCTGCTCGACGCCTGGCAGGAGGTGATCGCGTCGACCCTCGAGTTCAGCGGCATCCGGCTCGCCAACGCGAGGGACTAGAACGCGGCGGCGACACGCTCGAGCCGGCCCTCGCGCTCGACGACGACGTCAAAGCGGACGATGCAGCCGCGCTGTTCGGGATTCGCCGCGAGCCAGGCCTTCGCCGCAGTTCGGATCCGCCGCTCTTTCTCCGGCGTCACCATCTCGAGCGGGTCGCCGTAACCGCGGCCGCTCTTCGACTTCACCTCGACGAACGCCACCGTCCGCCCCCGGCGTACGATCAGGTCGAGCTCGTAGCCGCCGATCCAGACGTTTGCGCCGAGAATGCGGTAGAAGCGCAGGCGGTAGTGCCTAAGCGCTCTCTGCTCGGACGAGTGCCGCAAGCTCTTCGTCGCTCATGTACGCGCGGGCCCGCCACGAGCGCCGGTGGATCTCCGACGGCCCGACCTGGCGCACGACCGCCGTGTGGCTCGGCGTGATGTAGCCCACGTGCGAGCTGAAGCCGTACGCGGGATAGAGCGCGTCGATCCGTCGCATCATCCGGTCGCGGACGACCTTCGCGACGATCGACGCGGCGGCGATCGCGGCGCTCTTCTCGTCGCCGTCGACGACCGCTCGGTGCTCCGGCGCGAGCGGGCCGAGCCGGAACCCGTCGACCAGGCAGGCCTCGGCCGGCGGCGTCAGCTCGGAGAGCACCGCTCGCAGGCCCGCGAGGTTCGAGCGATGCAGGCCGTCGCGATCGATCGCGGCCGAGGAGACGGCCCGGACGACGATCCGCTCCGCGCAGCCGACGACCGCGCGGAAGAGCACCTCGCGCTCGGCCTCGCTGCATTGCTTCGAGTCGTTCAGACACGCGAGCGGCCGGACCCGGTGGTCCCGCAGGCGCGCGTAGTCGAGCAGCACTCCAGCGACCAGCAGCGGCCCCGCCAGCGGCCCGCGACCGGCCTCGTCGGCCCCCGCGACGAACCGCACGCCCAGCCTGCGATCGAACTGGAGGAGCTTCCGGCCGGTGCGTCGCGCCACCGCGCGAGCATAGCGCCGCCTTCAGCGCGCGCCGGAAAGCGTCACGCTTTCGTTACTCGGCTGCTTGCTCCGCCGGTTCGGGTTCCGGCTCTGCCTCGGGCTCTGCGGCCTCGGCTTCTGCCTGCGGCTCCTCGACGGACTCCTCCGAAGTCTCCGCCACGGCCTCCGCTGCCGGCTCCTCGGGAGCCACTTCTTCAAGCGCCTCCTGGTTCTCGCTCTCCTCCGGCATGTCGCTCTCGGTCGGCGCCGGAGCGACCGGCAGCGGCACCCCGCGCTTCGCGCGCACGCGGGCGCGCTTGCCGACCTTGCCGCGCAGGTAGTAGAGCTTCGCGCGGTTCACGTCACCGATCGCGGTCACCTCGATCTTCTCGATCTTCGGCGAGTGCATCGGGAACGTCCGCTCGACGCCGACGCCGAACGACTGCTTGCGGACCGTGAACGTCTCGCGCACGCCGGCGCCCTGGCGCTTGATCACGATCCCCTCGAAGACCTGCACGCGGCGGCGCTGGCCCTCGATCACCTGGAAGTGGACGCGCACGGTGTCGCCCGCCTTGAACGGCGGCAGGTCGCGGCGCAGCTGTCGCTGCTCGAGGCTGTCGATCACACGGCTCATAGAAAGAGGCCCCGTCGGGCCTGCAGCATGCTAGCGCACAGAGCTCCGCCTTCGGCGCAGCGGCAACAGCAGGAAGAACGCGCCCCACCATGGGCCCGGGAAGAGCACGTGGAACGAGATCCGGTTCGGCGGCCAGTACGTCATGAAGACCTCGCCGATGAGGCTCTTCCGCGGTACCGAGCCCCACCGCCGCGAATCGCACGACTCCCGCCGGTTGTCGCCCATGAAGAAGTAGTGACCCTTCGGAACGAACCACGTGCCCGACTGGTGGTCGCGCCGGCTCGACTGGATGTAGGGCTCGCTGAGGGCCTTGCCGTTGATGAAGATGAAGCCGTTCTTCTCCTTGACCGTCTCGCCCGGGAGGCCGATCAGCCGCTTCACGAAGGTGCCACTCGCGTTGCACGCGGCCTCTGCGGCGGCCTTCGGCGTATTGAAGACGATGACCTCGCCCCGGTGGGGGCTGCGGAAGTGGTAGATGAAGCGGTTCGCGAGCACGCGGTCGGAGAGGCGCGCCTCGCAGCCTGTGCCCGGCCGCGCGCAGTGCAGCGTGGGCTCCATCGACGAGGACGGGATCCGGTACGGGTTGACCACCCACTCCTTGATCGCGAGCACGATCAGGATCGCCCCGGCGATGGTCACGATCCAGTCGATCGCGATCCGCCACGGGCGCGGGAGGCCAGCGGTCATCCGGTCGAGCGGGTTCC
>DATDMJ010000009.1:0-31220 GCA_036518855.1 Gaiellaceae bacterium
GTCTGGCGCGGGATGATCCGCGTCGAGGAGGACGCGCAGAAGACGAACGCGTACCAGGAGTGCCGCAACCTGATGCTCTCGCCGACGACGCACGCGGTGCCCATTCCGGGCCTCGAGATCCTCGCCAACGACGTGCGCTGCACGCACGGCGCGACGGTCGGCCGCGTCGACCGCGAGCAGCTCTTCTACCTCATGGCCCGCGGGCTGCCGAGGCCCGAGGCCGAGCGCCTGATCGTGCGCGGGTTCTTCCAGGACGTCCTTGACCGGATCGAGCTGGAGCCGGTGCGCGAGGCCGTCACGAGCGCGCTCGAGGCGCGCATTCCTCAGGCTTGATCAGCTGATGGCCGCGCCGCGGTAGCAGTCGGCCTTGTACGTCTTTGGGGTGACGGCGTCGCAGGCGCTCTTGCGCTGCTGCGTCTCGCGGTTGATCGCTCCGAGGATCGTCCCGATCCCCTCATAGCAGTAAGCGCGGTAGCGCTTCGGGCTGTCGTTGCAGAGCACCGACGCTTCCCTGCCCCCCGCGTAGTTGTTCGCATAGTCGCGGGAGGCGCCGTAGATGCATTCGTCTGCGTTCTTGCCGGCCAGCAGGCAGACACGGATCGTGTGGGGCGCGTCGTACTGCGTCGAGCCCGAGGCGTCGCGGCCCATCGACTGGAAGCAGGTCGCGACCCAGTCCTTCTCGGCCTTGCGGCACCACCCCGCCGTCTTCTGCCAGTTGTAGCCGTCGAGCGTCAGGATCCTCGACGTGACCATCAGGTAGCAGTAGACCTTGTCGCGCTCCTTGACGATGTTGCAGGGGTAGAGCGGGTTCTTGTTGCTGAGGTACTTGGAGACCCCCATGGTCGTGTCGAGGTTCTGCATGAAGACGCCGCCGGTACAGGAGATCCGGTCGAAGGACGTCAGCAGCTTGTGACAGGTCGCGAGCGACCACGGCAGGTCGTCCCCGCTGTAGATCATCAGGCCGTGGCCGAGGCCGTGGACGCACTGGTAGAGGAGGAAATCGTCGACGTTCACGGCTTTGGCGTCGCAGAGGTGCTGGGACTTCTTCACGACGACGTTGCGCGGCAGGCCGGCGAGGGCGAGCTGGAGGACGCCGTGGTAGTAGCCGGAGTTGCACGTCATGGCGCCGTGGGACAGGGCCGTCCCCGCGTCCTTGTGGTAGTAGAGGAGGCCCGCGTGACCGACCCAGTGCGCGATCTGGTGGCAGTCGGCGTGGACGCCTGAGATCGTGCGGTCGTCCGTCGCCAGGAGCGCGAGGGCCTTCTGCGGGCCTTCCTTGAAGGCGACGTTCCCGAAGGCCTGGCGGAAGCAGAACGGCTTGCTGCTGTGTTCGCAACTCGCGACCGTCGTGTTGTCGGGCTTGAAGAAAGGGATGTTCCCCGTGCCCTTGGTCGCCTGATAGACGTAGTCGGCGACCTGGGAGATCTGGGTTCCCGACAGGCGGCGCTTGAAGGACGGCATCCCGTTGCCGCCGTTGCGCACCTGGCGGGCGACCGTGGACTCGTCGGGCTTGAGCTCGTCGAGGTTCGGCCCGATCTGGCCCTTCGCGTTCGCCGCCTTCAGCGTGTGGCAGCCGGCGCAGCCGGCCGACGCAAAGACCTTGGCGCCTGGAAGCCTTTTCGCCGCGTCGGTGCTGCTGCTCTTCGAGCTCCCGCAGGCGCTCGCGGCGAGCGCGACGACGAGAATGACCCCAGCACTGAATAGACGGCGCTTCATAGACCCGGTACGTCGATACGATAGCCGCGTGGCCGTAAAGGCTCAATCCCGACTTGATGCCCAGCGCCTGCGGGCCGATTTTCCGATCTTCGAGCAGCTGATCCACGGCAAGCCGCTCTCGTACCTCGACTCGGCGGTCACCTCGCAGAAGCCGCGCCAGGTGCTCGACGCGATGCGCACGTTCTACGAGACGTCGAACGCGAACGTGCACCGCGGCGTCTACACGCTCTCCGAGCGCGCGACGGCGGAGTTCGAGCAGGCCCGTCAGAAGGTCGCCGACTTCGTGAACGCGCCGTCCGCCCGCGAGATCGTCTTCACCCGCCAGGCCACGGAGGCGCTCAACCTCGTCGCGTACGCCTGGGGGCTGAACAACCTCGGGCCCGGCGACCTGGTCGTCGTCACGGAGCTGGAGCACCACTCGAACTTCGTGCCGTGGCAGTACATCGCCAAGCGCAACGGCGCCGAGTTGCGGATGATCCACGTCAACGACGAGGGCGAGCTCGACCTCGCCGGTCTCGACGAGCTGGCCAAGGACGGTGAGGTCAAGGTCGTCGCGACGAACCTCGTCTCCAACGCGCTCGGGACGATCAACCCGGTCGAGAAGCTCGCCGAGTGGGCGCACGCCCTTGGCGCGATCATGGTGGTGGACGCGGCGCAGGCCGCACCGCACCACCCGGTCGACGTCCAGGCGCTCGGCTGCGACTTTCTCGCGCTCTCCGCGCACAAGATGTGCGGGCCCACCGGGGTCGGCGCGCTCTGGGGCCGGCGCGAGCTGCTCGAGTCGATGGAGCCGTTCAACCTCGGCGGCCACATGATCAGCAAGGTCAGGTTCGAGGAGACGACCTGGGGCGAGATCCCGCACAAGTTCGAAGCGGGCACGTCGCCGATCGCCGAGGCGGTCGGTCTAGGCGCCGCGATCGACTACCTGAACGCCGTCGGCATCGCGGCGATCGAGGCGCACGAGCAGGAGCTCGCAGCGGTGGCGCTCGAACGGCTCGGCGAGATGCCGGGCGTCGTGCTCTACGGCCCGCCCGCCGATCGCCGCGCCGGGATCGTCTCCTTCAACGTCGAGGGCATCCACCCGCACGACGTGGCGCAGGTGCTCGACTCGGAGGGCGTCGCGATCCGCGCCGGGCATCACTGCTGCCAGCCGCTGATGGCGCGCCTCGGCGTCGCGGCGACGAACCGGGCGAGCTTCTACCTGTACTCGGTGCCGGAGGAGGTCGACCGCCTGGTCGACGGCATCGACAAGGCTCGCCGTATCCTCGGGTAGGCATGGCTGCCGAAGACCTGTATCGCGAGGTCATCCTCGACCACTACAAGAACCCGCGAGGACACGGGGTGATCGAGGGCGCCGATGCGCAGGCGGAGGGCGTCAATCCGCTCTGCGGGGACGAGGTCACGATCTACGTCCAGTTCGCGGACGACGGTGAGACGATCGACGAGGTGAAGTTCAACGGCCGCGGCTGTGCGATCAGCCAGGCCTCGACCTCGATGCTGATGGAGATGGTGAAGGGCAGGAGCGCGCAGGAGATCGCCGAGCTGCCGAAGGAGCAGCTGCTCGAGGAGGTCGGGATCCCGCTGACGCCGATCCGGCTCAAGTGCGCGCTGCTCGGTCTCGGTGTGTTGAAGGTCGCGCTGCATCGCGCGAAAGGGACGCCGCTGCCCGAAGAGTGGGCCGGGCTCGACGAGCTCGAGCTGAGTTAGTGGCAGAGGTCGTGGTCGGCCCGGTGGAGGATCTGCCGCCGGGGACGGTGAAGCTCGTCCACGCAGGGTCGATCACCGTCGGCGTCTACAACCTGGGCGGCAAGTACTGCGCGATCGAGGACCGCTGCTCCCACGACGACGGGCCGCTCTGCGAGGGCGATTTCGACGCCGAGGAGGGCTACGCGGTCTGCCCGCGCCACGGCGCGCACATCGACATCTGCTCGGGCCGGCCGCTGACCCTCCCGGCCGTTCTGCCTGTCGACGTGTTTCCGGTCACCGTGGAGGATGGGCTCGTGAAGGTAGACCTGTCCTAGATGCTCGATGACCGCGTCAAGGCCGTGCTCGCGCGCCTCGAGGAGGAGGACGCGCAGGAGCGTGAGGCCGGGCTTCCGCCGGAGCAGCGGGGCCGGCAGGTCGCGCGCACGACCGGGCAGTTCCTCTTCTCCGTCGTCGCGCCGCAGACCGACTGCGAGGTGCTGGAGATCGGGGGCTCGCGCGGCTACTCGACGATCTGGCTCGCCGCGGGGGTGCGCTACCTCGGCGGCCGGGTCCTGTCGCTCGAGCACGACCCGGCGAAGGTCGACGCCTGGCGCGCGAACGTCGCAGAAGCGGGCCTCGAGGACTGGGCCGAGCTCGTTCCGGGCGACGCCTTCGAGACGCTGCCGGCGATCGACGACGTCTTCGACCTGGTCTTCCTGGACGCCGAGAAGGAGCAGTACGAGGAGCTCTTCCAGCTGGCGCGCACGAAGCTCGAGCCTGCGGCGCTGATCGTCGCCGACAACGTGCTCTCCCACGCAGATCCGCTGGCCGAGTACTCGCGAGCCCGGCAGGCCGACCCGACACTCGAGAGCGTGACCGTGCCGCTCGACCGCGGCCTCGAGCTCTCGGTCGTCCTTCGCGACTCCGCCTGAGCGTCGGCTAGAGTGTGGTCTACCGCGGAAAGGAGGTGGTCCGAGAGTGAAATCTTCAAGTACGGGCAGTGGAGGTACCAGCGGGTAGAGGTGCGTCCCCGAGACCTACGGGGAATCGCCTAGCCAGCGTGGGGGGCTCGCGCAATCGCGCCGCCGGAGACCTAGGGCTCCGGCCGGAAGCGCCTCTACCACTTCAACGCTGGTCACCGGAATTGGGGCCGCCTCAGTGCGGCCCCTCTTCTTTGTCAGGAAGTCGCGCGGCGCAGCTGCTCGTCCAGCGGCACGAGCGGTAGACCGAACGTCTGCACGGCGCCGTCGTTCGTGACGACGTTGTCGTCGTGCTCGAGCATCGTCAGCAGGTCGCGGGTCAGCGGGATCTCGCCCGGCAGCCGCTCCGTGACCAGCGCGTTCGCGCGCATCAGGCCGACCGGGACGTGGATGCTGGGGCGACGGACTCCGAGTGTCCGTTTGAGGCGCGACCAGAACTCGTTCCAGGTGACCGCGTCGGGGCCGCCGAGCTCGAAGATCCCCGCTGCGTCCGGGCGCTGCACGCCTTCGGCGAAGTAGGCCGCCACGTCGTCGATCCAGATCGGCTGGAGCCGCCGCTTGCCCGAGCCGATGATCGGGGTCACGGGCGCGAGCTTGCCGAGGCGCTTGAACGTGGCGAGGATCCCGCCGTCGCGGGCGAAGATGAAGCTCGGGCGGAAGATGACGTGCTCCAGCCCGGAGCCCGAGACCGCTTGCTCCATCACCCACTTCGCGTGGTAGTAGGGGACGAGGTCCTTCGTCTCCTCGTTCGTGCCGAGGGCGCTCATGAGCACGAGGCGCCGGACGCCGGCCTCCTGCGAAGCGGCGACGAGATCGCGGGTCGCCTGCTCCATCACCTGCTCGAACTGCTCCTTCGGTCCCTGGCGGATCGCGACCAGGTGGACGACGACGTCGCAGCCCTCGACGGCGCGCGTGAGGCTCGGCGCATCGGTGACGTCGCCCTGCACGAGCTCGGCACCTGCCGCGGTCAGCGCTCGCGCGGCCTCCGAGGACGGCTCGCGGACGAGGCAGCGGAGGGGCAGATCACGGTCGCGGAGCGCCTGCACGACCTTCGGGCCTACGAAGCCCGTCCCGCCGGTGACGAGGATCACGACTCGATTCTAAGGCGCTCGCTTGCGCTACCGACCAACGCACCGTCTGGGAAAGCGGCTGGCCGGTACGCGCGGAAGGATGGCCTCGAAGTCCGTACTCGTATACGTTTCCGAACGGAGGGAACTGCGGCATGGGTAGGTGGGTACTCGGGATTCTCACTGCGGCAGCACTGGTTGTCGCCGTTTCCGCGTCCGCTCAGGTCGTCTCCGGACGGACTGCCTTCCGGAGCGTTGCCCTTCCTACGGGGGCGACGAAGTCGCTCACCGTCTCGTGCCCGGCGGGCTACTACACCGTCAGCGCCGGCACCGCGACGGCGGGGAGAGGGATCACCCAGCAGGCTGCTCGCCCGGTCAGCCTGCGGAGAGTCGCGTTCAGGCTCGCCAACGGCGGAGACCCTCAGCGGGTGACCGTCACGGCCGCTTGCCGGAGGGTTCGCTCGCCGGGTGGAGGCTCTTCGCATCTCAAGCTGAGCGCGCGCCGGCGCGTGACTCTCACGATCGCGGCGGGCAGCCAGCGGCAGGCGAGCCTCAAGTGCCCGAGCGGGACCGTGCCGGCCGCTTCGGGCTTCGACCTCGGCCGCGGCGACCTGGGCCTGCAGCAGCAGACGCAGGACCTGCACGCCCTGACGTTCGCCGCCTTCAACCACGGGAACGCCGTGCGGAAGGTCTCGTTCTACGGCAGCTGCCTGACCGTCGTCCACCGGTCGGGCTCACGGGGCGCGCAGCTGCAGGTCAGCCTCGCGACGGACACGGTGCCCGTCACCTCGGGCAGCGAGGTCGTGACCCGGGTCTGCCCTCGCGGCTGGCTCTCCCTCGCGGCCGGTTACTCCGTGCCCGCGGGCCTCGACCTCAACGGGGCGGCGGCGATCGGACGCGTCGGCCGGTGGTCGTTCACGAACCCCGCGCAGAAACCGCTGCTGGCGCAGATTCAGCTGGCCTGCACGCGTCTCGGCTAGGCGAAGTTCTGCCAGTAGCGGCTGGGCGTCGGCCCTTGCTGGCCCTGGTACTTCGAGCCGAGCTCGTCGGAGCCGTACGGCCGCTCCGCGGGCTCGCTGAGCTGGACGAACGAGAGCTGCCCGATCTTCATCCCGTAGTAGATCGTGATCGGGAGATTCGCGACGTTGGACAGCTCGAGGGTCACGTGCCCGTCCCAGCCGGGGTCGACGAAGCCGGCCGTCGAGTGGATCAAGAGCCCGAGCCTTCCCAAGCTCGACTTCCCCTCCAGGCGGGCGACGAGATCGTCCGGCAGCCGGATCCGTTCCAGCGTCGACCCGAGCACGAACTCGCCGGGATGCAGGATGAACGGCCGGTCGCCGTCGATCTCGACCAGCTCGGTGAGCTCCTCCTGCGGCTCTTTCACGTCGATGAACGGGTAGCGCGCGTTGTGGAAGACGCGGAAGAAGCGGTCGACGCGCACGTCGACGCTGGACGGCTGCAGCAGCGCCTCGTCGTACGGCTCGATTCCGATCCGCCCCTCGGCGAGCAGCCGCCTGATCGTCCGGTCTGAGAGGACCACGCGCAGAGTCTAAGGACGCCATATGCTTGCGCTCGTTCGGTGGGGGAGACCGATCACAACGCGCGTTTGCTGGAGCGGCGCCGGCGCCGGCGCCGCCAGGTCCGCATTCGTCGCGCAGTGGCGCTCGCCGTGCTGCTCGGCCTCGCCGGAGGCATCGCGCTCGGAGCTCGCGCAGTCGTCGGCGGCGGACACGGCGCAGCCTCGAGAGGCCTGAAGCGCCGCTCGGCCGCGCACGAGCCCGCGGGGCGCGTCGTCCCGGACGAGATGCGGGGCGTGCACGTCACGATGGCGCTGGCCTCGCTTCCCGGGAAGCTCCAGCAGTACCTGAGCATCCCCGGCCTGAACGCGATCGAGCTCGACGTCAAGGACGAGAGCGGCCACATCGGCCCGGGCACGTACTACGACGGGAAGCGCGCGGTGCGGGACGTCCACGCGCACGGCGACTACCTGATCGGCCGCGTCGTCACCTTCGAGGACCCGGTGCTCTCCGAGAAGCGGCCGGAGCTCGCGATCCGGTCGAGCGACGGATCCGCCTGGCACACCAGCGCAGGTCTCGGCTGGACGAACCCCTACGACCGCCGGGTCTGGGCCTACAACGTGAACGTCGCGGCGGCCGCGGCGAAGGCCGGATTCGACGAGATCCAGTTCGACTACGTCCGCTTCCCGAGCGACGGCGACCTCAGCCTGATCCGCTATCCGGGGCCGCATCCGCAGCCGATGCGCTGGACGATCCCCGCGTTCGTGAAGTACGCGGCGCGTCGGCTGCATCCGCTCGGAGCGAAGGTCTCGGTCGACGTCTTCGGGCTCTCCGCGACGCGAGACCTCGGGATCGGCCAGCTTCCGCGCAGAGTGTCGAACTACGCCGACGCCCTCTATCCGATGACCTACCCCTCGCACTACAACCCGGGCGAATACGGGCTTGCACAGCCCGATGACAGCCCAGGGCTCGTCGTCTCCCGCTCCCTGGCCGACTTCCGGCGCGCGCTCGAGGGCCGGAAGACTCGGCTGACCCCCTGGCTCCAGGACTTCTCGCTCGGGCGCACCTACACGCTGCGGGACGTGCAGCTCCAGATCGCCGCGGCGAAGGCCCATCACACGAACGGGTTCCTGCTCTGGAACCCCGAAGGCGTCTATTCAACCGCCGCGCTGCGCCGCGGCTGAATGACCTTTATGCAGCTATGCACGCGGCCGGATGCTGCGCTAATGTCAGTCCCATGGCGGTGACCAAGTCGATCGAGCTGCGCACGGAGATTCCCGGCCCGAGGTCTCGGGAGATCCTGGAGCGCAAGGAGCGCGTCGTCGCGGCGCCGCTGTCGATCTTCCTGCCCGTGGTCGCCGAGGAGGCGCACGGAGCGACGCTCACCGACGTCGACGGCAATACGTTCCTCGACTTCACCGGCGGCGTCGGCTGCCTGAACGTCGGGCACGCGCACCCGCAGGTGGTGGCCGCGGCGCAGGAGCAGCTGAATCGCTTCTCGCACACCGACTTCACGATCGTCCCCTACGAGGTCTACGTCGCCCTGGCCGAGCGTCTCTGCGCGCTCGCGCCGATGCGGCAGCCCGTGAAGGCTGCGTTCTTCAACGCGGGCGCCGAGGCGGTCGAGAACGCGATCAAGTTCTCCCGCTCGCACACCAAGCGCCCCGCCGTGATCGGGTTCGAGGGCGGCTTCCACGGCCGCACGCTGCTCGCCGTCAGCCTCACGTCGAAGACGCACCCGTACAAGGCCGGCCTGGGGCCGTTCGCTCCGGAGGTCTACCGCGTCCCCTTCCCGAACGCCTACCGCGGCCCGAGTGCCGGGGAGGCGCTGGCCGCGCTGGAGCGCGCGCTCGTCACGCAGGTCGCCGCCGAGACGGTCGCGGCGATCGTGATCGAGCCGGTCCAGGGCGAGGGCGGCTTCGTGGTCGCGCCGGACGAGTTCCTGCAGGGTGTCCGCGCACTGTGCGACGAGCACGGGATCGTCTTCGTCGCAGACGAGGTGCAGACGGGCTTCGGCCGCACCGGCCGGATGTGGGGAATCGAGCACTCGGGCGTCGAGCCGGACCTGGTCACGATCGCGAAGTCGATCGCGATGGGCCTGCCGCTCTCCGCGGTCGTGGGCAAGGCCGAGATCATGGACGCGCCCGGCGACTCGGCCATCGGCGGCACCTACGTCGGCAATCCCGTCGCGCAGGCCGCCGCACTGGCCGTCCTCGACGTGTTCGAGGAGGAGGACTTGTCCGCGCGGGCCGCGGCGATCGGAGAGACCATCCGCTTGCGGATGCTGGCCTGGCAGGAGCGCTGGGACGCAATCGGCGACGTCCGTGGCCTCGGGGCGATGCTGGCGATCGAGCTCGTCGAGGATCGCGGGACGAAGGAGCCCGCGGCGGACCTCGCAAGCGCCGTGGTCGAAGCAGCCGCCGAGCGCGGCCTCCTGCTCCTCAAGAGCGGCATCTACTCGAACTGCATCCGCGTGCTGACACCGCTGGTGATCACGGATTCCGAGCTCGACGAGGCGCTCGGGGTGTGGGAGCAGGCGCTCGAAGCTTCTCTCGGTTAGCCCCCGTCGCCTTGGGCACAATCCAGGGGTGGTCGGCGAGCTGATTGCGGACCGCTACGAGCTCGAGGAGCTCGTCGGCAGCGGCGGAATGTCGAGCGTCTACCGGGCGAAGGACGCGCTCCTCGAGCGGCACGTGGCGCTGAAGGTCATGCACGAGCAACTCCTCGGCGAGGGGGACCACGTCGAGCGCTTCCGCCGGGAGGCGCGCCTGGCCGCGCAGCTCTCGCATCCCAACATCGTCACGGTCATCGACCGCGGCGAGCAGGAGGGACGCCAGTTCATCGTCTTCGAGTACGTCGAGGGCGAGAACCTCAAGGCGCTGATCGAGCGTGAGTCCCCGCTTCCGGAGCGCGAGGCGATCGAGCTCGCGCTGCAGGTCGCCGACGGGCTCTCGTTCGCGCACGCGCAAGGGCTCGTCCACCGGGACGTCAAGCCGCAGAACGTGCTCCTGAGCGAGGACGG
This sequence comes from Gaiellaceae bacterium, assembly GCA_036518855.1. Lineage (GTDB taxonomy): Bacteria > Actinomycetota > Thermoleophilia > Gaiellales > Gaiellaceae > AC-32. The sequence continues at coordinate 9,989 of DATDMJ010000009.1, forward strand.
CCGCGCGAAGGTGACCGACTTCGGGATCGCGCGCTCGATCGACGTCCACCACGGGCTGACCCAGACGGGAACCGTGATGGGGACGAGCGACTACATCTCGCCCGAGCAGGCGCGCGGCGGCCACGTCGATGCGGCCAGCGACGTCTACTCGCTCGGGGCGGTGCTCTACGAGCTGCTCACCGGAGACGTGCCGTTCCAGGGCGACAACTTCGTCTCCGTCGCGATGCGGCACATCAACGATCCGGCGCCGAGCGTCCGCGAGCAGCGGCCGGAGCTCTCGCCGCGGGTCGACGCCGCTATCCGGAAGGCGATGGCGAAGGATCCGGACGACCGCTTCCCGACGATGGAGGCCTTTGCCGCCGAGCTGCGGGCCTGCCTCGGCGAGGCGGACGGCGCGCAGGCCGGGTCGCTCGACCAGACGCTGGTCGTGCCCGGGGGCCGCCGGCACCGACCCCCGCGTACACCGGCGGAGCGTCCAACCGTCTGGCCGCTGATCCTGCTGCTGGCGGGCCTTGCCGTGCTGGCCGGGGTCTTCGCGGCGGTCTTCGCGCTGACCGGCTCGCCGACGAAGTTCGGGCCGGCCATCCACAAGGCGACGGGCGGCACAACCGCCTCGAAGCCCGTCCGCCTCGCCGGGCTGAGCGGGTACGACCCCTACGGCACCGGGGGGGAGCACGACCCGGACGCGAAGCTCGCGACCGACGGGCAGCAGGGCACCTTCTGGGAGACCGAGTCGTACCGCAGCAGCCTGAGTAGCCTCGGCAAGCCCGGCGTGGGGCTCCTGCTCGACGCAGGCTCCGTGAAGAAGGTCTCGAAGGTCATCGTCACCTCGGACACGCCGGGCTTCACCGCCAAGATCATGGCCGGCCAGTCCGCGAGCGGGCCGTTCGCGCCCGTGTCCGGCTCGCGGACGGCCGGAAGCAGCACGACCTTTACGCTCAGCGGCGCCCGTGCGCGCTACTTCGTGGTCTGGATCACCGACCTCGGCCCGAACGCCTCCGTGCACGTCAACGAGGTAACCGCCAAGAGCTGAGACACAATCCGAGTATGGAGGTCCTGGAGCGGAAGCTCGCGACCGTCGTGTTCGCAGACCTGGTCGGCTCGACCGAGCTCGGCGGCTCGCAGGATCCCGAGCGGACACGCGCGCTCCTCGCGCGCTTCTACGATGCGATGGCCGAGGAGATCGAGCGCGCGGGCGGCACGGTCGAGAAGTTCGCCGGCGATTCGGTCATGGCGGTGTTCGGCGCGCCGGCCGCGCTCGAAGACCACGCCGAGCGCGCGCTGCACGCGGCGATCGCCCTGCTGCACCGGACGCGGGAACTGGATGAGCGGCTCGACCTTCGAATCGGCGTGAACACCGGCGAGGTCGTGGTCGGCGAACCGCGTGAAGGGAGCTCGTTCGTCACCGGCGACCCGGTCAACGTCGCCGCTCGCCTCGAGCAGGGCGCCGAGCCGGGCGAGATCCTCGTCGGCGAGCGCACCGTCGGCGCCGTTCGCGGCGCGTTCGAGTTCGGCGACCTGCAGACGATCGAGGCGAAGGGCAAGGCGGAAGGCGTCGCGTGCCGGCGGCTCGTGCGCGCGCTCTCCCTGATGCGGTCCCGCGGCGTGAGCGGACTGCGGCGGGCCTTCGTCGGCCGCGACGACGAGCTCCAGCGACTCCTCGCCGCCTACCGAGGCGCCGTCGAGGAGCAGAGACCACGGCTCGTCACGATCCTCGGCGACGCAGGCGTGGGAAAGACGCGGCTCGTGCGCGAGCTCTGGGAGCGCCTGTCGGAGGAGTCGCCCGAGCCGATTCGCCGCACCGGCCGGTGTCTTCCGTACGGCCAGGGCATCACGTAGTGGCCGCTCGCCGAGATCTTGCGGGAGCACCTCGGCCTGCTCGAGAGCGATCACGCCGAGGTCGTGCTCGAGCGCCTCGGCGAGCGACGGCTCCTCGGCCTCGCGCTCGGCCTGGACGTGGCCGAGGGCGCGCACCCGCTGCTCGTACGCGACCGTTTCCAGGACGCCTGGACGGAGTTCTTCGCAGACGCGAGCGCCGAGCGGCCGCTCGTCGTCCTGATCGAAGACCTCCATTGGGCCGACGACCAGCTGCTGGACCTGCTCGAGCGGCTCGCGGAGGACGTGAAGGGCCCGCTGCTCCTCCTTGCGACCGCGCGTCAGGAACTGCTGGACGCACGTCCGGGCTGGTCGCGGGCCGGCGAGGTGATCGAGCTGCACGCGCTCTCCGCCGAGGATTCTCTCCGGCTCCTCGACGAGCTCCTGGTCGGCGAGCTGCCCGGCGGCCTGCGCGACCTCGTGCTCGAGCGCGCAGAAGGCAACCCGTTCTTCGTCGAGGAGGTGCTCGAGACGCTGATCGACCGCGGGCTGCTCGAGCGCGAGAACGGCGGCTGGACGCTCGCCGAGCTGCCGTCGGACTTCGAGGTGCCGGACTCAGTCCAGGCGGTCCTCTCCGCGAGGATCGACCTGCTCGAGCCCACGGAAAAGGAGGCACTCCAGGCCGCTGCCGTGATCGGCCGCGTGTTCTGGGCAGGCCCGATCTACGAGCTCGTCCAGGGCGAGCCCGACCTACGTGTGCTCGAGGAACGCGACCTCGTGCGTCGCCGGTCCGGCTCCTCGATGGCCGGCGAGCGGGAGTTCGCGATCAAGCACGGGCTCACTCGGGAGGTCGCGTACTCCAGTCTGCCCAAGGCTCGCCGCGCCCGGTTGCACGCCGCCTTCGCCGGCTGGCTCGAGCGGCTCGGCGAACGCGACGAGCTTGCGTCGCTCCTCGCCCATCACCTTGCGGAGGCCGTCCGGTCGGAAGACGCAGACCTCGCGTGGGTAGGGGATGAAGCGGAGCTCGAACGGCTGAGGGTGAAGGCGGTCGCATGGCTTACCCGAGCCGGCGACCTTGCGACGACGCGTTATGAGTTGGACGACGCGATCGAGCTCTTCCGCCGCGCCCTGGAGCTGGAAGGCCGTCGGCCCGAGCAGGCTCGCCTCTGGCATCGGTTGGGCCGGGCTCATGCCTTGAAGTACGACGCGGTGCCGTTCTTCGATGCGATGGAAAACGCGATTGAACTCTGTGACGACGACGCCCTCCGAGCAGACCTGTACGCCGATCTGGCGCTCGACACGGCCGGCCGAGGGGGGATGTTTCCGGTGCTTCCGAAGGTGGAGGTGGTCGACGCCTGGGTCGACCGTGCCCTCGAGCTTGCCGACCCCGAGAGCCCGGCCGCAGCCAAGGCGCTGATCGCACGCGCGCACTGGTATCGGTCCACCGGAGTCTCCACGGGGCTGGCAGAGGCGGAGGCCGCGTTCCCGCTCGCCGAGCGGCTGGGTGATCCGGATCTCCTCTCCGCCGCCGACGTCGACCGCGTCTTCTCCCTGGTCGTCGAGCGTCGGTACGGGGATGCCCTCGCGGGAATCGAGCGAGCAAAGAGACGGGTTGGACAGGTGAAGGACCCTGACCTCGTCGCGGACGTCGCGGCCGTCTCGGCGTTCGTCGAGGTTGCGGTCGGACGGATCGCCGAGGGGCGCGCGTCGGCAGCGCTACACGAGGACCTGACTTCGAGGCTCACACCGCACCATCGAGTGCACGGAGTCGCGATCTCGGCGGAGCTCGAAGAGACGACCGGGAACTGGCCTGGAGTCGGCCGGCTCGAAGGCCTCGCTCGCGAGCGAGTGGCCGCGAACCTCGCGACGCCGTGTATCCGCAACGCACGCACGCTGCTCCTGTGTGCGATCGCGGCGGAGCACGACGGCGACAGGGAGCGCTCGGCGAGCCTGGAAGAACTGGCACGGGAGGTCGAGCTCGAAGGCTTCGAGGGGACCCTCCGGGGACCGAGGACACGGCTCGCGCTCGTCCGTGGAGAGCTCGATCTCGTCGAACGCCTTGTTGCCGATCGCGGCGGCCTCAGCGCCTCCACCTGGTTCAGGCTCAGCAACCTGATCGTGCGCCTCGACGCGCTCGTAACGCTGGGGAGAGGCGACGACGTGGAGCGGGAGGCGGCTCCCGCGCTCGAGCTACCCGGCAGTTTGCTGGAGCCGGTCGGCCTGCGTGCCCTGGGGCTCGTCCGAGAGGACGCGCAGCTGATCGGGCAAGCACTCCGGCGCTTCGAGGCGCTGGGACTCGACTGGTACGCGGAGGAGACCCGCCGCCTAGTAGCTCAGGCGTGAGCGGCGCTCGTGCCGGTCCAGCGCGAGCTGGACCAGGCGGTCGACGAGCTCCGCGTACGGGATCCCCGAGGCTTCGAAGAGCTTGGCGTAGACGCTCGTCGCCGTAAAGCCCGGGATCGTGTTCAGCTCGTTCAAGAGCACCTCGCGGTCGTCGCGCACGAAGAAGTCGACCCGCGCCATGCCCTCGCACTCGCCCGCGACGAACGAGCGAACGGCGAGGTCCTGCACGCGCTCGATCGTCTCCTGCGGCAGCCGCGGCGGGATCACGAGGTCCATGCCGCCCTCGTCGTACTTCGCCGAGAAGTCGTACCAGTCCTCGCCCTGGAAGCCGTGCGAGACGATCTCGCCGGGCAGCGAGGCGAGGGGCTTCTCGTTGCCGAGCACGCCGCACTCGACCTCGACTCCCGAGACGAACTCCTCGACGAGCACCTTCTCGTCGTGCCCGAATGCGAGCTCGACCGCCGGCGCCAGCTCCTCCTCGGAGGCGACCTTCGAGATCCCGAGCGACGAGCCGAGGCGGGCCGGCTTCACAAAGACCGGGTAGCCGAACGGGTTCTCCGCAGCCTGGCCCTGCCGCAGCGTGATGTTGCGCGTGACCGGGATCCCGCGGTCGCGCATGACCGCCTTGAAGACGTCCTTGTCCATCGCGAGCGCCGAGCCGAGCACGCCCGCCCCCACGTACGGCACTCCCGCGAGCTCGAGCAGGCCCTGAACGGTGCCGTCCTCGCCGAAGGGGCCGTGCAGGACGGGGAAGACGACGTCGACGTCGCCCAGGGTCGCAGGCACCCTCGCGGTCGGCACCGGCAGCGTCTCCGCGACCGAGCCGTCGTCCGAGCCGGTGCCCAGCTCCCAGCGCCCGTCCCGGCCGATCTCCACGGTCACGGTCTCGTATCGCTCCGGGTCGAGCGCCTCGAGCACGGACCGCGCCGAGGCGAGCGAGATCTCGTGCTCGGAGGAGCGGCCGCCGAGGAGGACGGCCACGCGCACGCGCTTGCTCACTGGCCGGGCTGGACGATCTGGCCGACGGTGATCGTGACGGTCGATCCTTGCGGCGCCTGGCTCCCGCCGGTCGGGGCCTGGGAGAGGACGATGCCGTCGAGCCCCGGATCCTGCACGTCCTGCTTGACGACCTTGACCTTGAAGCCCGCGGCCTGGAGCGTCGACGTCGCGGATTGCTGATCCTGGTTCGTCACGTCCGGCACGGTGGACGTCTTCGGGCCCTTCGACACGCTGAGCGTGATCGTCGCGCCTGGAGCCGCCGTGCCGGTCGGGTTCTCCGCGACCACGGTGTCCTTCGGCTGGTTGCTGTCGACGTTCTTGCGTGCGACGGCAAAGCCGGCGCCCTGCAGCTGCGCGCTCGCCTGGTCGAACGAGAGGCCGACGACGTAGGGGACGCTCACCGGCTGCGGTCCGCTCGAGATGTTGATCCGGACCTTCGAGCCCTTGATCACCTTCGTGCCGGCTTGGGGGTCCTGAGCCGTGACGGTGTTCGGCGGCTGGCTCGAGTGAACGGAGTGAACGTTCGCGTTCAGGCCCGCGCTGGTGAGCGCAGCGACTGCGTCGGCCTGGCTCTTCCCGACCACGTCGGGAACCGGAACCTCGGGCGGGCCTCTCGAGACGTAGATCGTGACGGTCGTGTTCTTCGCGACGTGCGTTCCGGGATTCGGCGTCTGGCGGATCACCAGCCCCTTCTTGGTCGCCGCGCTGTACTGACGGATTACCTGAGGAGTGAGGTCGGCGTTGTTGAGCTTCTGAACGGCCAGCGACTCCTCGAGCGGCACGACATTCGGCACCGCGACGGTCTTGCTCTTGTTCAGCTGGTCCTGGATCTTCGTGTACGCGAACCAGGCGGCTGCGGCCGCGGCGATGAGCAGCAGCACCGCGAGGATCCACGGCCAGATCGGGCGCCGACGGCGAGGCGGGCCTTCGTAGCCGTAGTAGCCGGCCGGCGGCGTGCCACCGGGTGGAGCGGGCCGGACCGCAGCGGTCGGGCGCGTGATCACGGAGGTCGGCGCTGCCGCGATGATCCCGGCGCCGGAGAGCACGGCGGTCGCGGCCTCGGCGGTCTCGGCTCCCACCGGCATGCCCGCGAGGACGCGCTCGAGATCCTTGTCCATCTCCTCAGCGGTCTGGTACCGGTCGGCCGGGTCCTTCGCAAGCGCGCGCAGGACGACGAGGTCGAGATCGTGCGGCACTTCCGGCCGTAGCTCCGAGGGCGGCTTCGGCACCTCGGAGAGGTGCTTCATCGCGATCTCGAGCGGGGTGTCGCCCGTGAACGGAACCTGGCCGGTCAGCAGCTCGTAGAGGACGACGCCGACCGAATAGAGATCCGAGGTCTGGTCGACCGGCGCGCCGCGCGCCTGCTCGGGCGAGAGGTACTGGGCCGTGCCGATGATCGAGCCGACCTCCGTCATCTGGCTCGCGCCGGAGCGGGCGATCCCGAAGTCCGTCACCTTCAGGCGGCCCTCGTCGCCGGCCACGAGCACGTTGTGCGGCTTGATGTCGCGGTGGACGATCCCGTGCCGGTGCGCGAAGCCGACGGCCGCGAGGATCTGACGCGCGTACTCGACCGCGGTCTTCACCGGCGCCGGGCCCCGGCCGACGATCAGCTCCTTGAGCGACCGCCCGTCGAGGTACTCCATCGCGATGTAGTAGGTGCCCTCCGCGGTGCCGCGGTCGTAGACGGAGACGATGTTCGGGTGCGAGAGGCCGGCGGCATTCGACGCCTCGCGGCGGAAGCGCTCGACGAACTGGTCGTCGGCTGCGTGGCGGTCGTTGAGGATCTTGATGGCGACGCGGCGGCCGAGCTCCTGGTCCTCGGCGAGGTAGACGTCGGCCATGCCGCCGGTGCCGAGCTTGCGCTCGATCCGGTAGCGGCCGTCGAAGACCGTTCCGATCAGCGTGTCCGAGACCGCCATAGCCTCATCTCAGGTTAGGGACCCCGCCTGCCTGCGAGCAAAGATTCCATGATTGTCTTAGCAATGGGCGCGGCGGTCGTCCCACCGGCGCCGCTCTGGTTCTGGAGCACGACCGCAACGGCATACCGAGGGTTGTCGGCGGGCGCGAACTCGATGAACCAGGTCGTGTTCAGCGGGCCTCCGGTCTCCGCGGTGCCCGTTTTGCCGGCGACCTTCACTCCGGGGATCTGCGCCGCGGTGCCGGTCCCGCCGGTGACGACGGCCTGCATCATCTGGTTCAGCGCGGCCGCCGTGCTCGGCTTCATCGCGCGCTTGTACCTCTGCGGCTTCGTGCGGGTGACCACGCTGCCGTCCGGCGCCGTGACGCGCTGCACCACGTACGGACGCATGACGACCCCGTTGTTCGCGACGCCGGCGGCCACCATCGCCATCTGGAGCGGTGTCACGAGCATCCGCTCCTGGCCGAAGGCGAGCCGGCCGGGATCGACCTGAGTCTCCGGGTGCTTCGGATCGAAGAGTTTGCCGTGGTCGTAGAGCCCGCTCGGCGAGCGCTCGTTGCCGGGCGTCTCGAGCGGCGGGTCCTTGTAGAAGCCGAACCGCTTTGCGGCGTTCAGCACCGACTGCGCGCCGATCGACTTGCCGATGTCGCAGAAGACCGCGTTGATCGAGTGCTCGAGCGCCTGCAGGAAGGTGACGTTGCCGAAGCGCTCGACGTTCCCCTGGTCGGCGAAGTTGTGCACCTGCTTGCCGTACTCGATGCAGTAGCCCGGGTCGTTGAAGCTCGAGTTGATGTTGTAGCGCCCGGAGTCGAGAGCGCCTGCGGCGGTCACGACCTTGAAGCTCGACCCCGGAACGAAGAGGCCGGCGGTCGCCCGGTTCTCGAGACGCGAAGCCGGCGTGCAGGGTGCGCCTGCTCGCAGGATCGAGTTGAAGTTCGATTCGACGAGGTTCGGGTTGAACGTCGGCTGCGAGGCCATCACCTGGACGGCGCCGGTGCGCGTGTCCAGCGCGACGGCGGCGCCGCACTTGCCGGCGAGCTGCGCCATCGCGGTCCGCTGCGCGCCCGGCCGGAGCGTCAGCCAGAGGTTGTTGCCCTTGATCGTCGCCCCGCGCAGCTGGCTCAGCGTCTTGTCGAGGATCGTCTTCAGATTCGTGTTCGAGCCGGTCAGGTAGTCGTTCTCCGAGGCCTCGAGCCCGGTGCGCGCCCGGGAGACCGTCGAGTAGCCGACGACGTGCGCGAAGAGCCCTGCGAGCGGGTACCGGCGCAGGTAGACCGTCTGCCCCGACTTCGTCTTCTTCGCCCGGTTCGTCGCGAGGATCTCGCCGTCCGCGGCCCGGATCGTCCCGCGCTTGATCGAGAACTGCGCGACGAGCTTGATCGCGTTGTCCTGCCGGTCCGCGAGGCCCGCGGCCGCCCAGGTCTGCCAGTAGGTCGTGCCGACGATGAGCGCCGCCATCATCGCGAGGGCGAGGATCGAGAGCTGGGCGATCTGGCGGTTCACCGGTCCACCGAGTTCGAGCGGTTGGAGATCAGCAAGAGGCCCGCGAGCAGGACGAAGTTGGCGACCACGCTCGATCCGCCATAGCTGACGAAGGGGAGCGTCACGCCGGTCAGCGGGATCATCCGGAGGATCCCGCCGACGATGATGAACGTCTGCAGGGCGAAGGAGAACGTCAGCCCTGCCGCCAGGAGCTTCGAGAACCCGTCGTCGGCCAGCATCGCGACCTTCATCCCGCGCGCGACGAAGAGCATGAAGACGAGCAGCAGCGCCGCGGCTCCGATCAGGCCGAGCTCCTGGGCGATCGCGGAGTAGATGAAGTCCGTGTTGGCCGAGGGGATCAGCGTCGCCCCGCTGGTCGTCGTGAACGTGCCCTTGCCGAGCCCCGGGCCCGCGAAGCCGCCGTTCGCGATCGAGTAGAGCGACTGCGTGATCTGGTAGCCGGTCGTGTGGATGTGCGGCCAGGGATCGATCCAGATCTCGACGCGTGTGCGCACGTGGGCGATCAGCTTGTACGCGGCCGCCGCTCCCCCGACGAAGAGGATCCCGCCGATCACGATGTACAGGAGCCGCCCCGTGGCGACGTACAGCATCGAGAGGAAGATTCCGAAGTAGAGGAGCGCCGAGCCGAGGTCGTTCGTCTCGACGAGCACCAGCATCGCGCCGCCCCAGATCACGAGCAGAGGGCCGAAGTCCTTGAGTCGCCCCTGGGCCAGCACCTCGCGCTTCTCGCGCAGGTAGCCGGCGAGGAACACGATCAGCAGCACCTTCGCCAGCTCGCCCGGCTGGAACTGGAGCGAGCCGAAGTGGACCCAGAGCCGTGCCCCGTTCACGGTCTGGCCGATCACCGGCAGCGCGGGCAGCATCAGCAGCGCGATCGCTCCCAGCCCGCAGAGGTACTTGTAGCTCTCGAGCCGACGGTAGTCCCGCTGCAGCAGGAACAGCGTGGCCGCGAGCGCGCCGACGGCGACGACGATCCAGAGGCCCTGGCGGAAGGCGTCGGTCGGGTCGAGGCGGTAGATCTCGGTCAGGCCGACCGCGGTCAGCAGCGCGGCCATCGGCAGCAGGTACGGGTCGGCGTTCGGAACGGTGATCCGGCAGACGAGGTGCGCCGCCAGGTAGAGCGCGAAGAAGAAGCCCGCGTAGGCGAGCGAGCCCGTCGAGACCACGGCCTGGCGCGCGATGTAGACGCTCGCGAAGCCGATCGCGGTCAGCAGTCCGACGACGATCAGGTTCGCGAGCTCACGGTTGCGAAGCGTCATCGTCCGAGCTGGTCCTCGTACTGCCGCACCTCGTCACGGGCCGACGAGTCGCTGCGAAGACTGTGGTCGAAGAGCTTCCTGCGCTCCGACTGGCTGAGCTGCGAGGCGAGGAGCGGGCTCACGTAGACCGTGCGGTAGAGGTGGACGTTGCCGGCGACGTTCCACGGGATGCCCTGATAGACGGCGACGTGTCCGTCGGGCTCCGCCCCGACGAAGTGCGAGCGCCACAGCGCCCAGACCCCGAGGGCTCCGGCAATGACGACGAGGAGCAGCAGGAGCGTCCCGAACACGACGCGCCGGCGCACAGGATGGTCCTTGCGCTCGCGTGGCGGCCCCGCCTGGACGGCCGGGACCCGGTCGAGCTCGTCGAGGGTGTCCTCGTCGCCGGTGTCCACGTCGGCCTCCGGCGGAGGCAGGGTGACCGTCCGTTCGCTCGCGTCCCCGTCCGGCTGGATCTCGAAAAAGACGACCGTGATGTTGTCCTCGCCGCCACCCTTGTTCGCCGCGCGCACGAGTGCTTTCGCCGCCGAGCGGACATCGGTGCGGTGCTTGCGGATCTCCTCGAGGATCCCGTCGTCGCTCACCATCGAGGTGAGCCCGTCGGAGCAGAGCATGAAGAGGTCTCCAGGCCGGGTCTCGACCGAGAACGTGTCGACGTCGACGTCCGGGTCGGTGCCGAGCGCCCGCGTCACGACGGAGCGCTGCGGGTGGGTGTCCGCCTCCTCCGGCGAGAGCCGGCCGCTGCGGACGAGCTCCGCGACCAGCGAGTGGTCCTCGGTGAGCTGCTCGAGCGCGCCGTCGCGGACGATGTAGGCGCGCGAGTCGCCCACGTGGCCGATCCAGACGTAGCCCTCCTCGACGAGCGCGACGGTCATCGTCGTGCCCATGCCCGAGAGCGACGCGTCCTCGGACTGGCGCTGGTAGACGCGCCGGTTCGCCTCCTGGATCAGCTCGTCGACCCGTCGCCTGCCGTCGCCGCGGCCGTTCGTCGAGTCGTCGCGCACCGCGGCGGCCGCCAGGCTCGAGGCGAGCTCGCCGGCCTGCGCGCCGCCGATGCCGTCCGCAACCGCGAACAGCGGCGGTTCGCAGACGTACGAGTCCTCATTGTGCCGCCGCCTACGGCCGGGATCGGTGACAGCGGCTGATTGGCCCAGCTTCATTCGGCTTCGTACCTCAGCTCGGTTTCGCCGACTCGGACGATGTCACCTGGCGTCAACTTTTTCGGCGTGGTCAGGCGGACGCCGTTGAGGTAGGTGCCGTTCGTCGAGCCCGCGTCCTCGAGCCAGACGCCGTCGCGCCGCGGCTCGAAGCGCGCATGCGTCGAAGAGGCGTACTCGTCGCGCTTCAGCTGGACGTCGTTCTGGGAGCTGCGACCGACCGTCAGCGGCGCCGAGTCGAGATCCCACTCGTCGCCCTCGGTGAGCGCGGGGCTGCTGACGACGACCACCTTCCCGGCCTCGATCTGGTGCGCCTGGTCGCCGAGCCCCGGGATCGAGCCCGGCGCGAGCACGAAGCTCTCCTGCGGCAGGCGCAGGTCACGGGCCGCGGTGCGCACGATTCGCCAGATGAACAAGTAGAGGAGCACGAGGAAGGCGATCTTGAGGAACAGCAGCGCCTCCTCGACCGCGATCGAGGCCAGCGGCGGCGTCACTCCGTCTCCCGTTTGAAGACGAGCTCGGTGGAGCCGAGGGTGATCCGATCGCCCTGCCGCAGCTTCGCCCGCTTCTGGCGCCGCCCGTTCACCTCCATCCCGTTCGTCGAGTCGAGGTCGATCACCCAGTAGGCGGCGCCTTCCTGCCGAACCTCCGCGTGACGGCGGGAGACGTTCGGGTCGGGCAGCTGGATGTCGCACTCCTTCGACCGTCCGATCACGGCACGGCCGTCGTCGAGCTCGTGCTTCGTGCCGTTGAAGGTCAGGCTGACAGTCTCGCGGCCGAGCCCGAGCTCCTCCGCGGAGACGGCCTCCGTCTCTGCCGGCTTGCGGTAGACCATCGTCGCGCCGGGCTCGGGCTGCGACGGCGGCTCGCCCGGCTGCGGGGCGGCGCCCTGCACCATCCGCGTGGCGATCCCGAACTCGCCCATCTCGAGGTCGTCGTCGGTCTCGAAGACGACCGCGGGCTCCGAGAGCAGCTCGTAGCGCTCGCGGCGCGCGTTCTCGGCGAGGTACTGCTGGAGCTCGCTGCGCAGGGAGTCCTCGTAGTTGGCGAACTGCTCCCGGTCGGTGGGCGAGAGGTAGACCGTGTACTCGTTCGGCGCGTAGACGCGCGAGACCGAGATCACGCGGTGGTCCTCCATCTCCTTGACGAGCTTTCGGGCGAGCTCGACCGGCTGCACGTGCGTGCGAAACGCGCGGCCGAAGACCCCTTCGAAGAGGCCTTCGATCTTGTGCTCGATGTTCCGCAGAACGCTCATCTGGGCGAGGGTTATGCCCCCTGCCGGAATGCTAACCCCGGGCCTTCAACGCCAGTATGGTGCAGGTGGACCAGGCCGCCAGGACGAGCGGGACGGCCGCCACCGACGGCGCAGGAAGCAGGGTCACGGCGATCAGGCCGGCGCCCAGGCCCGCGATTCCCCAGACCCCCTTCTCACGGGCGAACGGCACGGCGACGGCCGCCGCAGCCAGGGCAAACGCTTCGAGCAGGAGCCACGGACGCGCGGTGAGCGCGCCCCAGAGCGCGTTCGCGACGGCGAAGGGGTCCTGGCTGCCGGCGATTCCGAGGCCTTTCGGCGGCATCGCGCTCGTGAACGGCAGCGGCGCGTGGCGGAGCCCCGCCACCAGCGCCGCGAGCAGCACCGCGGCCGCGACCTGGAGCGCGCGTCTCGGCGGGCTCTTCACGCCCTGTGCGGCGAGCGGCAGCAGCCCGAGCGCAGCGATCGGCGCGAGCAGGGGCCCGCACGCGAGAAAGAGGCCCTCCCGCGGAGCCCGCCAGGAGAGTGCGAGCCACGCGCATGCCGCGCAGGCGTAGAGGATCGCCAGCCCGGACGAGATGTTTCCGAGCGGGAAGACGGGCACGGTGAGGGCGAATGCGAGCCCGATCCGGGGCCGCACGAGCATCAGCCCGAATGCGATCAGCCCGAAGAGCGGAGCGAAGAGTGCGGGGAAGAACGCGAGCTGCGCCGCGGTCCAGCCGGCGAAGAGGCCTGCGATGACCGGCGCGGCGAGCCGGATCGGCACGCGCAACGGGATCGCCGGCGGTTGCGCGCGACGTCGCACGCGCTCCGCGAAGCTGTCGCGAAGCTCGGCGGCGAGCCACTTCGCGGGAGGCCGCGCGGCCGGATCGAGCGCGAGCATCCGGTCGACGAGCTCGCAGAGCGGGCGCGGAAGGTCGGGGCGGACCTGGGCGAGCGGAGAGGCGCCGGCTTCGATCCGCCGCGCCGTCTCCAGCAGCGAGCCGTTCCAGAAGGGATGCCAGCCGGAGAGCGCTTCCCAGAGGAGCACGCCGACCGCCCAGACGTCGGCCGCGGGCTCGCCGGGCTCGCCGTGGAGCCGCTCGGGCGGCACGTAGGCGAGCGTTCCCGGCACATCCCCCGTCGCCGTCAGCGACTCCTCCTCCGCGAGCTGGGCGAGCCCGAAGTCGAGCAGCCGGATGGAGAGCTCCGGCCCCTCGGCGACGAGCACGTTGGAGGGCTTGACGTCCCGGTGCACGATCCCGCGCGCGTGCGCGTGTGCAAGTCCTTCGAGGATCTGCGCCGCGGCCTCGACCGCGTCGGCGTCGTTCAGCGCACCTGCGCGGAGCGCCTGCCGGATCGTCTGGCCGGGGACGTACTCGTACGCGATGTAGACATTCCGCGAGTCGCGTTCCAGCCCGTAGGCCCGGAGGCAGCGCTCGTGCCGGAGCCGAGCCGCTGCGAGCGCCTCGCGCTCGGCACGGGTCGCTGCCTTGCCCTCGCGCGGGACGATCTTCAGCGCGACGTCGAGCCCGGTCTGCTCATCGCGCGCGAGCCAGACCGAGCCGGAGCCGCCGCTCCCGAGCGGGCGCAGGGGCCGATAGCGCTCGGCGACGAGCTCGCTGGAGGTGAGCGCAACTGCCGCTTCGGCCACGAAGGCGAGATTTCACGACAGGTACGACGAATCCTGCGCCTTCCGAGCCACTAGGTAGAGTGGGCCGACTTTCTCCTGCATTTGCGGTCATGAGCGAGCGCGACGTCGACAACATCGACTTCGACTTCTTCGAGGAGGAGGAGGAGCCGACACAGGAGTCGTCCCGGGCGGAGCGGGTCATCCGCAGGCCCGGCGGTCCCCGCGGTCCCAGGCGCCCGTCGCAGGCGCCGCAGAACCTGACGCCGCTCCTGCGCCTCGTCGGCCTGATCGCCTTCGCGATCCTGATCATCGTCCTGCTCGTCTTCTGGATCCAGAGCTGCCAGGCCAGCAGCAAGTCGAGCACCTACAAGAACTACATGACGAAGGTCTCCGAGGTCGCCTCCTCGTCGCAGCAGATCGGCCGCCAGCTCGGCAACACCCTGCTCGCGCCGGGGCTCAAGCGCGCCCAGCTGCAGAGCAAGATCTCGGGGCTCGCCCGCCAGGAGCAGCTCAACGTCGACCGGGCCCAGGGCATCACGCCCCCAGGGCCGCTCCTGAGTGAGCACCAGGCGGTCATCCAGGCGCTCCAGTACCGCGTCAGCGGCCTGACCGGCCTCGCCGACGCGCTCGGCGCGACGGCATCGTCGAAGAACACGACGAAGTCAGCGGCCGCGCTCGCCGCACAGATGCAGCGGCTGCTGGCGAGCGATGTCATCTGGGCCGATTCCTTCAACTCGCCTGCCGAGGCCGAGCTTCGCCGCCAGGGCGTCACGGGGACGAACAGTGCGGGCGGACCGCTCGTGCCGGGCTCGAGCTTCCTGCAGAACTCGGCACTCGCCAGTGCCAGCGCCATGACCACGGTCGTCGAGCGCCTGAAGGGGTCTTCGGCGGGCACGCAGAACTGCCCATGCGGTACCGAGCTCCTCGGCGTGAAGGTGCTCCCGTCGGCCAAGGACCTCAGCACCACCACGCAGACCGACATCGTCGTCACGGCGAACATGTCGTTCCAGGTCAGCGTCAAGAACTCCGGCAACGTGCAGGTCTTCTCGGTGCCGGTGAAGCTGACGATCGAGCAGTCGAAGGGCGGCAACATCGTCAAGACGGCCAAGATCGGCTTCCTCAACACCGGCGACACGACGACGGTGACCTTCCGCAACTTCCCGCAGGTCAACTTCTCGACGCCGGCGACGATCAAGGTCGAGGTGAGCCCCGTCGCCGGCGAGACGAAGACCGACAACAACTCCGCCGACTTCCCGGTCATCTTCTCCGTGGCATAGTCCCGACCGGTGAGCGTGTCGTCCTCGACCGCCGCATGGATTGCAATCGGGGCTGCGGCAGCTGCGGTTCTGGCGCTGCTGCTGACGGCGTGGATCTGGCTGCGCGTGCGGCGCGTGAAGGCGAACCAGGGCGTCCTGCTCGGCGGCGAGAACGCGGATCTCGTCGACTTCGCGGTCTCACTCCAGGGGCGCATCGACGACCTCCATCGAGCGGTCGACGAGGTCGCGGCCGGGCTCGTGCGCGTGGACCGGCGCGCCGACGAGTCGGTTCGGAACATCTCGATCGTCCGCTACGACGCCTACGAGGATGCGGGCGGGAACCAGTCGGCGTCGCTGGCCGTGCTCGACTCACAGCGGACCGGCGTGGTGGTCAGTGCCATCCAGGGCCGCGACTACGCGCGGATCTACATGAAGGAGCTCGACCGCGGCCGGCCTTCTGTCGCCTTGTCTCCGGAGGAAGCCGAAGCCGTTGAACGGGCCATGTCTCGCTAAAGCACCGCTTGCGATGCCCACATAGAGGCCATGCCGGCTTTGCCGGTGTGGCCGTCTGACGCACCCACTTGGGAAAATCGACCGGCCGCGTCTGCGGGTGAGATGGCTAGAGTTTCTGCGTCATGCAGCAGGTTCTTGTCCTGAACGCGAGCTATGAGCCGCTGAACGTCACCACCGTTCGGCGTGCCCACGTGCTCGTCTTCAAGGGCAAGGCCGAGGTGATCGAAAAGCTCGACGAGCCCCTCAGATCGGCGACCGTCACCTTCCCGCGGCCGCACGTGATCCGGCTCGTCCAGTACGTGCGCGTGCCGCGGACGCTCCAGCGGAAGATCTCGCGGCGTGCGCTGTTCGCGCGCGACGGGTGGCGCTGCATGTACTGCGGCGAGCCCGGCGGCAAGCTGACGCTCGACCACGTCGTGCCGCGGAGCCGCGGCGGCGACTCGGTCTGGGAGAACGTCGTCACCTCGTGCGCGCCCTGCAACATGCGCAAGGGCAACCGCCTGCCCGAGGAGGTCTCGATGGCGCTCCGCGCCAAGCCGAAGCCGCCGGCCTCCGTGCTCTTCATCCACCTCGCGACGCCGCGGATCCCGAACGGCTGGCAGCCGTACCTGAACGGCTTCGGCGAGCACGCGACCGCAACGGCGTGACGTAGCTCCCGGCCTGCGCCGTAGGTACGGCGTACGCGAACCGGGAGGACACGATGAAGACCATCTCGATCGCCGCGATCGCGGCGGTACTGGCAGCCGCCGGCGCAGTGGCCGTCGCGCGGCCGGGGGCGGCTCACGGAAGCTCGTCTTCAGCAGTGCGGACGGTGACCGTCAGCGGGAGCGCCACCGCGCGGGTCGTCCCCGACACGGCAGTGTTCAGCTTCGGGCTGGAGACGAACGGCTCGACCGCGAAGGGCGCCCTCGCCGACAACGCCGGCCGGATGCGCCGCGTGATCGCCGCGCTGCTCAGGAGCGGCGTGGCCAGGAGCGACATCCAGACGCAGGACGCCTCGGTCTACCCGCGGCAGAACGACAACGGCGACGTCGTCGGCTACAGCGCGAACAGTTCGGTCGCCGCGACCGTTCGGCGGATCGCGAAGGCCGGCGGGGTCGTGGATGCCGCGGTGGGTGCCGGTGCGACCGAGACCTCGGGCCCGCAGTTCAGCCACTCGGGGACCGAGCTCACGCAGCAGGCGCTGCGCGAGGCGTTCGCCAACGCGCGGACGAAGGCCGGGACCCTGGCGCAGGAAGCCGGCACGTCGCTCGGCGGCGTGCGCCGGATCGAGGAGAGCTCGGAGGCGCCTCAGCCGGTTCCGCTCGGCGTGTACCGCGCGGCTGCGCTCGACTCCACGCAGATCGAGCCGGGGACGCAGGAGGCCCGTGCGTCGGTCACCGTGACGTTCAGTCTCTCGTGACCGGCAGGTCGAGCTGCTCCCACTCGCTCCACGAGCCGGGGTAGAGCTTGCCGTCGCGACCCGCGAGCCAGAGGCGATGGAGGGGGACACAGGCGGTGACGCCGGAGCCGCAGTAGGCGACGAGCTCGCCGCCGGGGAGATCGGGGAGCGGCTCGTCCCACGGCGCGTTGAGCGCGCCCGGGATCCGGCCCGGCACCTTGTCGATCGGGTTCGGCTCGCCGCGGTACCGCTCCGGTACCCGGGCGTCGACGATCACGAGCTCGTCCAGCCGCTCCGAGAGCTCGTCGGCCGAGATCGCGTCGTCGTCACGCGGCCGTGGTTGGAAGTCGCCGGGCTCGATCTCTTCGTCGCCGGCCCGTAGGGGCCCGAGCCAGCCGTCGAGCTCGAGGACGGCGCAATCGTCGTGGCCGAGGTGGCGCAACAGCCACCAGAGCCGCTCGGGCCCGCCCATGTTCCCGTAGGCCACGACGAAGACGCCCTCGCCGATCCCGGCGAGTGAGGCGGCGCGGGCGAAGTCCTCGACCGCCGGCAGCGGGTGCCGACCTCCTGGCCCCGGCGGCGCCGAGAGATCCTCGTCCACGTCGAGAAACGATGCCCCCGGAATGTGCCCGGCGAGGTAGAGCTCGCGCCCCTTCCCCGGCGAGCCGAGCTCCCAGCGGCAGTCGACGAACTGGTAGCGGGTCGTCACTGCCTGGATTCTGCTGGAGGCGGCCCAGCAAACCGGTCGCGAAGCCCGGGCGTAGTGCTTTCGTCACGAGAGGCGGGCGGAGGGAGGTCACATGACCGCACGCACACGCCGTCCGTGCCCACGACTGATTGCGGTAGCGCTTGCCCTTGCCGGTAGCGTCGCCGCGTTCATGGTCGCAGCGGCGCCGGCGGAGACTGCGGCAGGCCCATTCATCGGACCCTTCAACAACGTCCAGACCATCGCGTCGACCTTGCCCAAGAACCGCGACGTCAACCCCTACGGTGTCGCCGTCGCGCCGACCACGACCGGGCAGCTGACAGCGGGAGACGTACTCGTCAGCAACTTCAACAACCACCGCAACTTGCAGGGGACGGGCACGACGATCGTCGACGTCTCGCCCTCGGGGAACGTCAGCCTCTTCGCAGACCCCGCGGCGAACAGGCTCCCCGGCGCCTGTCCGGGCGGACTCGGCTTGACAACGGCGCTGGTCGCCCTGCGTAGCGGCTGGGTGATCGTCGGCAGCCTGCCCACGAAGGACGGCAGCTCCGCCACGATGCAGGCCGGCTGCCTGATCGTGGTGGATCCCGACGGCCATCCGGTCGAGACGATCTCCGGGCCGCCGATCAACGGCCCGTGGGACATGACCGCCCTCGACGGGGGCAGCACGGCGACGCTCTTCGTCACCAATGTCCTCAACGGAACCGTCGCGGCGAGCCCCAACACCGTCGACGGGGGAACGGTCGTCCGGATCCGCCTGTCGATTCCGAGCAGCGGCATTCCGGCGGTCACCTCCGAGACGGTGATCGGCACCGGCTTTCCCGAGCGCACCGACGCCGCGGCGCTCGTCGTCGGGCCGACCGGCCTCGGTCTCGCCGCGGGTGGAACGCTGTACGTCGCCAACAGCGCGGCGAACGGCATCACCGCGATCGCCAACGCGGCGTCACGGATGACGGCGACCGGCGGCACCGTCGTCTCCGCGAACGGAGCGATCAACGATCCGCTCGGCCTGACGATGGCACCGGGCGGGGACATCCTCACGACCAACGGAGGCGACGGGAACCTCGTCGAGACGACGCCGGACGGCCAGCAGGTCGCCGTCAAGATTCTCGATACGACTCCGGCACCACCGGGGCCGAACGGGAACGGGACGCTCTTCGGCCTCGCGGTCGTCCCAAACGGCTCCGGCGTCTACTTCGTCGACGACGGAACCAACACGCTGGACCTGCTTCACTGATCGCTGACAGCGGCTCGGCACCGGAGGGCGGCTTCGCGCCGCCCTCCGTCCCATGACGGCTGCTAACCGGCCCTCATCTGTCGTGTCGCCCACGCGAGCGCGTCGTCCGCGACCTCCTCCCAGCCGTCCTGGCCGGGGTAGTGGCAGCGGCCCGGGTACTCCTTGTGCTCCGTCGCGCTCTGGGCGAGGCGCTGCTTCTTCCAGTTGGAGAGGTTGACCGACGGCGGGCAGATCCGGTCCTCGGTGCCGGTGACGAGGAGCAGCGGCGGCCGGTCCGGGTTCGCGAAGTCGACCGTCGTCGCGGCTTTCGGGGCGAGGTTGGCGTACCCGGCCTGGAAGAACGGGCGCGCCGAGCCGGGGATGTAGTAGCGGTCGTAGACAGCGTCGGAGGCTTCCCGGCTCAACGAGTTCGTGAAGCACCAGTGGAACTGCTTCTGCGTGAGCGGGACGACGTTGTTCTTGCCGAACGGGTTCCGGAGCGCCGGCCAGCCGGCCCTGAGGGTCGAGAGCGGCAGCCTGAGGACGCCCTCGGGCGCGGCCGTCCCGAGCGCGACCACCGCCGCGCCGAGACCGCGGTCGGCCAGGAGCTGCGCGAAGAGCCCGCCGAACGAATGGCCGATGATGATCGGCGGCTCCTCGAGCTCGCGAATGACCCGGTCGAAGTGGTCGACGACGTCCGTGATCGAGATCCCCTTCAGCGGCGACGGATCGCCGCGCAGCTCCTCGGGCTCCGCCTCCAGCCCCGGCCAGGCGGGCGCGAGCACCTGATGGCCCTCGCCGCGGTAGCGCTCGACCCAGTGCTCCCAGCTGAGCGGCGTCATCCACATGCCATGGATCAACACGACGGTGCTCACGGTCAGCGACCCTATCTCGCCACCGCTGGAGGACGCGCTAGCGTCCGCCTGTGAGCGAGCCGCACATCGAGCGTGAGCAGCGGGTCACGCCGCTCGAGCTCTTCTTCGACCTCGTCTTCGTCTTCGGCTTCACACAGGTGACTGCGGTGCTCTCGAACGACCCCACCTGGCTCGGTCTCGAGCACGGCGTCCTCATCCTCGTCGCGCTGTGGTGGGCCTGGGCCGCCTACGCCTGGCTGACCAACACCCTCGACGCGGAGGAAGGCGTCGTCTGGGGCTCGATCCTCGTCGCCATCGGAGCGATGTTCATCGCAGCGCTCGCCGTGCCGGAGGCGTTCGGTCGCCACGGTGTCGTGTTCGGGGTGGCGTTCCTGATCGTGATCGTCATGCAGGTGACGCTCTACGCGCTCGCCTCGCGCGGCGAGCCCGACCTCCTTGCCGCGATCCTTCGCTTCGCACCTTCGACACTCGCCGGGGCGCTCTTCATCCTCGTCGCGGGGTTCGTCCCGACCGAGATCAGGCCGGTCCTCTGGCTTGCCGGACTCGCGGTTGCGCTCTTCGTGCCGCTCCTCGGCAGCCTGCAGGGCTGGCGCGTGAACACGGCGCACTTCGTCGAGCGGCACGGGTTGATCGTGATCATCGCCATCGGCGAGTCGCTGGCTGCGATCGGCTTCGGCGCCAGGGGTACGGGGCTTACCGCCGGCGTGATCGCCGCCGCCGTGCTCGGGTTCGCGGTCGCCGCGTCCTTCTGGCTCGCGTACTTCGACTTCTTCACGCGGCGCGCGCAGCAGCTGCTCACCGATCGCAGCGGGGTGCAGCAGATCGCCCTCGCCCGTGACACGTACACGTACCTACACCTGCCGATGGTGGCCGGGATCGTCCTCTTTGCGTTCGCGGTGAAGGAGACGCTCGCTCACGTCGGCGACGTACTGAACACGGTCCCGGCGATCTGCCTCGCAGGCGGTCCGGCGCTCTACCTCCTCGCGTATGTGGCTATTCGGTGGCGGATCGCCCACTCCGTCCGGGGAGGACGCTCCGTTGCTGCCCTGGCGTGTGTCCTCCTGATCCCGCTGGCGATGACCGTGCCGGCGATCGGCGCCCTCGCGGCTCTCACCGCGGTGTGGCTCGCGCTGCACGCCTACGAGCTCATCTGGTGGCGCGCAGAGCGGGCGGAGGTCAGGGAGCAGCGACTCCCAGACCTCGTGTCCTAGGGGCCTCCCGACTCAAGTAACAAGCTGTTACAAGGTTCTGGGTCAGGCGGCTTCGGCCGCGTCTTCCTGGAGGAGATCCGGCTGGGGTCTCCGATGATGAGCATGGCCGAGCAAGTGGCTGTGCGACTCGGTGCCGTAGCCGCCCGGGACCGGGATGTAGAACTCGGGGTAGCCCCACATGCCGTGCTCGGAGACGTCCAGGCCGGCGGTCTCCGT
>DATDMJ010000010.1:0-35668 GCA_036518855.1 Gaiellaceae bacterium
CGGCGCCGAACGACTCTATGCTCGCCCGATGTCCGGCACGGCCGCTGAGCTCGTCGAAGGCGGCCGGCTCGGCCCCTACCGTCTCGTACGCCTGCTCGGCGAGGGCGGCATGGGGCTCGTCTTCGAGGCGGTCCGCGAGCCGGACGGCGAGGTGGTGGCGCTGAAGGTCCTTCGCGCCGAGCTGTCGGCCGACGAGACCTACCGCGAGCGGTTCGCACGCGAAGGCCGGATCGCCTCCGGCCTGACGCACCGCCACCTCGTGCCGGTCGTCGACTTCGGGGAGCTGGATGCACATCCGTACGTCGCGTCGCGCTACGTCGCGGGCCGGACCCTCGCCGATGTCCTCGCGCGCGACGGGGCGCTGGCCCTCTCCCCCCTTCTCAGGACGATCTGCGAGGTCGCAACCGCGCTGGACACGCTTCACCGCGCGGAACTCGTTCACCGTGACGTGAAGCCCGCGAACATCATGGTCGAGGAGTCCGGGGCTTCCTTCCTCACGGACTTCGGGCTCGCCAGAGGCGAGGCCGCGACGGTCCTGACGAGGACCGGGCGCGTGGCCGGAACCGTCGAGTACCTCGCGCCCGAGGTGATCCGCGGTGAGCGGGCGACCCCTGCATCCGACATCTACGCCCTCGGCTGCGTCACGTTCGAGTGCATTGCCGGGCGTCCCCCGTTCGGCGGCGAGAGCTTCCGAGAGGTGGCGCTCGCCGTGATTCAGGACGAGCCTTCCGATCCGTGCGCCGACCGCCCGGAACTGCCGAGCGGGCTCTCGTTCGCCGTTCTCCAGGCGCTCGCGAAGACGCCGTCCGAGCGACCTCCGACGGCCGCCGCCTACGCGCTCATGCTGCGGATCTCAGCGAAGCCGGTCGAGCTTCCCGCTTAGGTCCGCCAGCAGGGCCTCGATCCGATCCGCCTCAGTCGCCAGTTGGAGAGCCGCTGCCTCGATCCGGCCGGCCGCCCTTTCGAGCGCTGACGGATCGGCCGAGGTCTCCGGCTGCCCCTCCCCCACGAAGAAGCTCACCGGCTTGTCGGTCGCGTCGGCAACGAGATGGATCACCTCGAGGTCGGGCGACGTGGCCCCCCGCTCCCAACGCGAGACCGTGATCGGCTCGACGGCCACCTCCGCTGCGAGGTGCTTCTGCTTCCAGCCCTTGGCGGTGCGGGCAGCGCGGATCCGCTCGCCCAGCCGCTGTTTCTCGGCGCTCATGTCTACAGCTTACAGCAAGAAGCTATGCAGGGTTTAGCCTTGTGCGTATAGCATTTGACTAATCATTTACTGTCTGCTACTGTCTAGTTAGTGAATAGCTAGTGACTAGACGGAAGGAGGCAGAAGATGTCCGTCCGCCGAATTCTCCTCCTCGTCTCGGTCGTCCTTCTCGCCTCGTATCAGGCCGTGGCCCTGCACGATGGCGGTTCCACCGCCGCGCTCGCGGGGACGCAGGCGGCGCGAACGTGCGGGGCGGCGTCCGAGGAGTACACCGGGCCCTTCGATGCTCCGTACGGCGTCAAGGCGATCCTCTCGAAACAGCGTCCGGACCGGCGCGCGTACGGCTGGCCGGTGAAGCCGTTCGACCGGCAGCACGTGGTGCGCGCCTACCTCAACGACCCGCGTATCTACCGGACCGACCGAAGCTTCCACTTCGGGATCGACATCTCCGTCCCGCCCGGAACCGCGGTCTACGCCGTCGAGCCCGGGAGGGCGTACAAGGCCAACCGCTGGGCCGTCAGCGTCCGCGGTAACGGCCGCTCCTTCGCCTACTGGCACATCGTGCCGGTCGTCGGAGGCGGCCGCTGGGTCGGGCGGCACGCGCTCCTCGGTCACACGAGGTCGATGTTCAACCACGTTCACTTCGCCGAGTTCCGCGCCGGTCGCTACCTCAACCCGCTTCGGACCGGCGGCATCGGGCCGTTCCGCGACCGCACCGCTCCGATCGTCGAGAGGCTGACCTTCCGCGAGCACCCACGGCTCTGGCTCGAGCCCGCCCACGTCCGTGGGACGGTCGATCTGGTCGCCGACGCCTGCGACATCGCCCCCGGCGTCGAGCGCGAGCCATGGCCGGTCGCGCCCGCGCTCGTGCGGTGGCGCATCTTCAGGGGTGACGCCCTCGTCGCGGGCTGGCGCACGGCCGTCGACCTCGCGCCTCGCCAGCTCGCGATGAAGCGGTTCGGCTTGATCTACGCCTACGGGACGAGGCAGAACAAGCCCGGACGGCCGGGTGAGTACTGCTTCTACCTTGCTCACCGGTGGAGCTCGAAGAGCCTGCGGAACGGCTTCTACCGGATCGAGGTCGCGGCAGCCGACGTCCATGGCAACGTGGGGATCGGCAACTTCGCGTTCCAGATCGTGAACTAGCAGCGAAATCACCCGACCAAGGGACGAGCAAAGACAGACTCTCGCCTAGCGTGAAGCGCATCGGGACGAAGGAGGATGGGGTTGTGTGGCGGTCTCTCTACAGCGGATTGGTGGTCCTAGGCAGCGTGGCGCTCGCGCTGGTCGCCTTCGTGCTGACCGTCGCGCTGCACAGCTGAGACACTTCCGGGCGTGAGGCTCGAGAGCGAGCTCGACCGGCTCTACGCGCTGCCGCTGAACGAGTTCACCGCGGCGCGGGACGAGATCGCGAAGCGGCTCCGCGCCGAAGGCGAGCGCGAGCTTGCGGACGACGTGAAGCAGCTGCGCAAGCCGCCGGTCGCGGTCTGGCTCGTGAACCGCCTCGCGCGCGAGCGGGAGGTCGACGTCAAGCGGCTCCTGAACGCGGGCGAGGCGCTCGCGAAGGCCCAAACGTCGCCCGAGGCGCGCCGCGACGAGCAGCACGCGCTGGCCCGGCTCGCCGGTGCCGCACGCGAGCTCGCCGTCGAGTCCGGCGTCGGAGCCCCGGCCGCCGACCGCGCCGTCCAGACGCTACGAGCCGCGTCGCTGACCGTGGAGGGCCGCAAGCTCCTCAAACAAGGACGCCTGACCGAGGAGCTCGAGCCGCCCGGCTTCGAAGCGCTCGCCGGCCTTCCGATGCCGACGCGGCCGGCCAAGCGTCCCGCGGCGACGCAAAAGGTCAACCGAAAGGTCAGAGAAGCTCGCGACCGGGTGAAGAAACTGAAGGCCGAGGAACGCGAGCTCGAGACGGCCGCCCGCGCCGCGATGCGGGAGGCCGAGCGGGCGGAACGCGACGCGGCGGCAGCCTCGAAGCGCCGCGCCGAGGCCGAGGCCGAGCTGGAACGGCTGAAGGCGTAGACTCTCGCCATGGGAATCGGTTCGTGGTTCAAGCGCGGCCGTCGAAGCGACGACGAAGAGACCATCGAGCGCACTGAGCAGGCCGAGAACGAGACGGAGGCCGAACAACGGTATTCGTCGGGCGATCTCGCCAGCCTCAAGGCCGACCGGGCCGCCGGAGGCGGCTACCGCGGCGGCGGCGCGATGGACGACACCGACCGCATCGACACAGACCGCTTCTAGCGACGAGGGCTAGCCGGCCGGCCGACCGACGTCAAGCGACGGTCACGTTGACCGTCTGCACCGCGTTGTTCGAGTAGCCGCCGAGGTTCCACGGCGGATCGACCGGCTGCTCGTTGCCGGCCTCGTCGCGCGCGCGTGAGCAGAGGACGTAGCTGCCGCGCTCGGCCTGCCAGCGGAAGCTCCAGCCACGCCAGGCCCAGCGCTCCTCCTGCGGCTCGAGCTCGGCCGACGCCCAGGTCGAGCCGCCGTCGGCGCTGAACTCGACGGAGACGATCGGCGCATAGCCGGACCACGCCCGCCCGAGAACGACATGCTCGCCGTGCTCCGCCGTGCGGTCCCGCGAGAAGTACTCCGGGATCCCCGGCGGCACGAAGAGCGAGCGCGGGATGATCCGGTCGACCGGCGTGCCCTCCTCGTCCTCGGCCTGGCGCAGGCGGTAGGCCTGAGCCTGCTGATAGCCGGCGAACGGCTCGTCGACGACCTCGATCTCCGTGAGCCACTTGACGCTCGTCATCCCGTACCAGCCCGGCACGACCAGACGGAGCGGAAAGCCGTGCTGCGGCGGCAGCGGCCCGCCGTTCATCTCGAACGCGAGGAGCACCTCGTCCCGGAGCGCCTCCTCGAGCGACAGGCTCCGCTGGTAGGCCTGCTCGATCCCGCCGTCGATTCCGCGGTCGAGCCCGGTGAAGAGCACCTCGACCGCGCCCTCCCCCACGCCGGCCTCTTCGAGCAGCGGCTGCAGCGGGGTGCCGGCCCAGCGCGCGGTGCCGACCGCCTCTAGCAGCCACGGCTGGCTCACCGGCCGCGGATCGAGGTGGGCGCGCCCGTTGCCGGCGCACTCCATCGTGACGGCCAGCTCGGCGCGTGGGCGCTCCCTCAGGTCGTCGAGGCCGAGGCTCAGCTCCCGCTCGCCGCGGACCGTCAGGCTCCAGTCAGCCGGGTCGACGTCGGGCACGTCGAAGTGGATCAGCAGGTAGTGCAGCCCGACCGGCGTGACCGGGTACCGCAGCGCCTCGAGCGGCATTCCGTGGTTCCGGGCCGCGAGCTGGAGCTCCTCGAGGCTGATCCCTTCCACGGCTTGAGCCTATGCCAACGACAGCTCCGTGTCAGCGTGCTCGATCACGACCGGGTCGTGGGTTGCGCAGACGACCGCCGCGCCCGTGTCGCGGGCCAGCGTGGAGAGCAGGACCGCCAGCGTGCGCGCGTTCGCCTGGTCGAGGCGAGCCGTGGGCTCGTCGACGAGCAGCAGCCGCGGCGACGCGGCCAGCGCGCGGGCCACGGCGACGCGGACCTGCTCGCCCGCCGAGAGGCGCGAGACCCGCTGCCCCGAGCGCTCCGCGAGGCCGACCGCCGAGAGGATGTCGCCGTCCGCGTTCGAACCGCGCACCGCGGCGGTGAGATCGACGTTCTCACGGGCGCTCAGGAACGGGATCAGGCCCGGCTGCTGCGCGACGAGCGCGACGAACCGGCGCCGCAGCTCCGCACGGCCCGCGCGGTCGAGGCCGCTGAGCTCGGCACCGCAGATCTCGATGTCGCCCGCGTCCGGGAGCTCGAGCCCGGCGAGCAGGAGCAGGAGGGTCGTCTTGCCGGAGCCCGACGGGCCGGTGACGACGGTCAGGCGGCCGCCCTGGAAGGCGGCCTCGAAGTTCTCGAAGACGTGCGCCGCGGACGCGCCCTTTCCGTGCGTCTTCGCGAGGCCGTGCACCGCTGCGACCCGCTCTCCGGCCGCGGCCGGGCGAGCCGCCGGCTCGGGCTCGGCCTGCCGCGCGCGGGCGGCTGCCGCGGTGACGACGATCCGATCTCCCTCGAGCGAGGCCGCCGCTCTGGAGCCGATCCCCGCGCGGTCGAGGAATTCCTTCGGCAGCTGCAGCCAGCCGCCGCGGCCGACCACGATCGAGCTGCCGGCCGCGCCCCTGACCGTCTCCTCGCTGACGCGGCCGTCGCGGATGTGCACGACGCGGTCGGCGATCTCGGTCGACTCGGGATCGTGGCTGACGATCACGGCGGTGCAGCGCTCCGCCCTGGCGAGCTCGGCGATCGCCCCGTAGACGATCCGCGCGTTGGCGGAGTCCAGCTCGCCGGTCGGCTCGTCGGCCAGGAGCAGCCGTGGGCGATGAGCCAGGGCCGCGCAGAGCGCGACCCGCTGCTGCTCGCCGCCCGAGAGCTGCGCGGGGTGTGCGTTCGCCCGGTCGGCGAGACCCACGTGCGCAAGGAGCTCCTGCGCGCGGGCGTCGCGCACCGAGGGGTCCGCTCCTTCGGCCCGGAGCCGTAGGCCGACGAGCTCACGCGCCGTCAGCTCCGGGGCCAGCGCCCGCGCGTAGTGCTGGTCGAGGTAGCCGACGCTCTCGGACCGGTACCGCGATCGCCCGCGAGAACCGAGCGCCCGCAGGTCCTTGCCGAACACGGCGAGGGTTCCGGCCGAAGGCAGGTCGAGGCCCGCGAGCAGGCGCATGAACGACGTCTTGCCCGCGCCGCTCGGCCCGAGCAGCGTCAGGATCTCCCCCGGCTCGACCGTCAGCGAGAGGCCCTGCAGCGCGGCCGCGTCGCCCTCCGGAGTCGAATGGACGCGGAAGAGGTCGCGCGCTTCGACCGCCGCGCTCATCCGTAGCGCTCCGGGGTCGCCGCGCGGAAGGCGCGGGCGGTGACGAGGGCGATCACGACCGCCGCGAGCAGCGTCGTGACCGCGGCCGCGACGAGGACCACTGGCCAGTCGACCGCGAGGACGAGCGGCGGGTTCGGTACGCCTGCGTTCGCGGTCAGCTCGACGAAGCCGACCACGAGCGCGGAGAGCACGAGCGCCGTGAGCACGCCGCCGATCACCCCGCCGACGGCCACGACGAGCGCGCGGAGGCGGAGCTGGCGCCGGAGGCTCTGCGGGGCGAGCCCCTGCGCCTCGAGGTCGAAGAGGTCGGCGGCGTCGTCGCGCCGCTCGGCGACGACCCCGAGGCCGAGCCCGACCAGCGCCAGCACGAGCGCCGTCACCGCCGCAACCTCGAGCATCGCCACGGCGGCCCGCGAGACGGGGTCGTCACGCAGGCGACGCTCGAGGCCGGCCCGCGACGCGACCGAGAGAACGTCGAACGGTGGCTGCTGCAGACGCTTCGCGACGGCGGCCCCGCCGCTGCCGACCCAGAGCTCGGTCGGGAAGCCCGCCCCGGGCTGCGACGCGTTGAGCGCCGTCACGAGCGCATCCCGGTCGGCCACGACGAAGTCGGTCGTGTCCTGCGAGGTCGCGCTCGGGAAGCGGCGCGCGACCGCGACCGCGCGGAAGAGCAGCGGCTCGCCCGCGACGTTGACGCCGAACACCCCGTTGCGTCCCGCGATCGCGCCGAGGCGCGGCGAGACCACGGCCGGGAGCGCGACGCCGTCGGTCGGCTGTCTCGGCCGCAGGTAGGTGAGGACCTGCGGCGTGAGCGTCAGCGCGAAGCGGATCCCGCTGCCGCGCGTGAGCCGCTGGACGCCGGGTGTGCCGATCCAGTTGCCGTAGTCCGTGATCGCTCTGCCGCCGGCGAGCGGCCGCCCGAAGGAGATGCTTCCGATCGCGGGCCCGCCCTGGTCGCCGCCGTGCTCGATCAGCCGCGCCGGCGGGACGAAGCGGAACGCCACGAGCTTCCCGCCGCGCACCGCCGGGGGCAGCACCGAGACCAGGCGCTGCAGCTTCGCGCCGCTCGTCGTCCCGAGGGACAGCGGCGTGAACGTGCCGTCGCGGCGCTTCACGATCGCGACGACCCCGATCTGAATGCCGACGGCGCGGACGGGCAGCACGAGCCGCGTCGCGGAGTCCGGCAGCGTCGCTCCGCGCAGGCCCGTCGCGCCGTGCCAGGCGATCGACCGGGCGAGCTGTCCAGGCGACCGCGACGCGAAGTCGCCGCGCCAGCCGCGGATCCCGGCGAGCGTCTCCGGCTCGAGCCCGAGGACGGCCACGTTCCCGAGCGAGGCCGCACCCTCGATGTTCCCGCCCTGCCGCGTCACGAAGCGGCCGTCGAGCCTGCGGGCCAGCCCCGGCGTCACGGCGGTCCGCACCGGGACGAGCTTCGAGATGTCTTCGCTGACGACGTAGTCGGCGGGGACGGCGAACGCTGCCTGGTCGCGCTGGCCGCGGACGAGCGTCCAGCGGTAGGTCTCGGCGAAGAGCGCGAGCCCGACGGAGACGACCACGAACGCGACGGCGACCGATGCCGTGCCCGGGCGGCGTGCGAGGGCGAGCGACGCGAGCCGCCACGAGAGCGCCGTGCGCGGGACGGCGCGCTCGAGCCCGCGCAGCGCCGGCGGCAGGAGGCGTGCGACCACGACCGCGGCCGCGAACGCGACCAGCACCGGCAAGAGCAGCAGGACGACTCCCGTGCCGTTTCCTGACACCAGCGCGCTCGTGTCGGCGGCGCCGCGCGCCAGCGCGATCGCAACCGCGACCACCGCGCCGACCGCCGCGACGTCGAGCGGCGTCACCGAGAAGCGTCCGAGCGAGACCGGCCGCACGGCGAGCGTGACCACGAGCACGACCGCGGCGGCGACGAGCAGCAGGAGACCCGCGGCGATCCCGCCGCTCGAGAGCACCGAATGCTCGAGCAGCGCGCCCACCGGCTCGCCCGCGCTCGAGGCCACGACCGCCGCCGCGGCGGCGCCGACGACCCAGCCGATGACGGTGCCCACGAGCGCCGGCGCGGCCGCCTCGCTCGCCGTCTGGAGCCAGGTCTGCCAGCCACTCGCGCCGCTCGAGACGAGCCGCCGGCGCGAGACCTCGACGTCGGGCCGCAGCCGCGCTCCGGCGAGCACCGCGAACGCGAGTAGCAGCGCGACGGCCTCGCCGCCGAGCAGGAACAGCCTTCGGGAGGCGACGCGGCCGGAGTCGGCAGCCGCGTGCAGGTCGTCCGTGGGCGCCTCGACGTCGAACCCGTACACCTCCGACTGCAGCTCGGAGCGCGCGTGCTCGATGCGCGTCGCGAGCGCGCTCACGGACCACGAGCGCACGAGCCGCCGGTCGAGCGGCACGACCCAGCTGTACGTGCGGTAGGCCTCGCGGAGGCGAGGCGAGCGGTCGAGCCCGGCGACGCCGTTGGCGAGCACGAGCGGCGGCGGTGCCGGCCGGTGGTAGCGCGCCATCTCCTGCACGAACTGCGACTGCTGCAGCCCGAGCGACGGGACGGCGTCGCCGAACAGCGTCGCCGAGACGACGTCGCCTTGCCCCACCGGCACGAGGTGGAGGCCGGGCACGCTCGGGATCCGCCCGCCCGGGCGGATGACGATCACCTCGCAGTGGCTCGGCGTGCACGGCCGCGGCAACCGCCCCGACCGCACGCGAACCCAGCGGCCGAGATCGTCGACCGCGCCGAGGGCGAGGAAGTCGCCGGCAATCTGGCTCTCGCGGTAGAGCGCCGTCGCCGCGGCGGGGCGGGCCGTCACTTCGCTCAGCCTCCGGCGAACGTGCCGGTTCAGCGTCGCGTACGGGGCGGTCTGTCCTCCGACGGTGAACCAGGACACGCGGATCGAGCGCGCGGTCGGGTCGATCGCGGCCACCTGCTTGCCCACGTCCCGGTCCTGCGCGGCGAGCGCGCCGGCGATCACGGCGGCGAGCATCGCGGAGGCTGCGGCGACTCCGAGCACGACGAGGCCGAACCGCCCGCCGCGCCGCGCGAGTCGCGCGCGCGTGAGCCAGAAGGGGAAGCCGAGCCGCCGGATGGTTGTCACGCTCGCGCACACGGTGCCAGCGCGGGCGGAACCGCGCCAAGTGCGATTGCTTTCCCTATCGTTAAGCAGATCTGATGCTCGAGGTCCGACGCCTGCGCATGCTCCGAGAGGTCGCCCTCCACGGGACGATTCGCGCCGCCGCGGAGTCGCTGTCGTTCACGCCCTCGGCCGTCTCGCAGCAGTTGAGCGCGCTCGAGCGCGATCTCGGCGTCGAGCTGCTCGAGCGGCGGGGCCGCAGCGTCCACCTGACGCCCGCGGCGCGCGCGCTCGTCGCGCGGACGGAGCAGATCCTCGTCGAGCTCGCCGCCGCCGAGGCCGAGGCCAGGTCGATCGCGAACCACAGCGAGCAGCCGCTGCGGGTGGCGTCGTTCCCGAGCGCCGCCGCGACGATCCTCGCGGACGCCGTGCGCGAGAACGGGCTCGAGGTGCACATCCTCGAGGCCGACCCGCGCCTCGGGCTCGCGCGGCTGCGCAGCGGCGAGGTC
Organism: Gaiellaceae bacterium; assembly: GCA_036518855.1. Taxonomy (GTDB): domain Bacteria; phylum Actinomycetota; class Thermoleophilia; order Gaiellales; family Gaiellaceae; genus AC-32. The sequence goes on from DATDMJ010000010.1 coordinate 9,619, forward strand.
GAGCTCGCGATCCTCTGGGAGTACGACTTCGTGCCGCTGGACCCGGGTGCCGGGGTCGAGCTTCAGGCGCTGCTCGACGACCCGATCCAGGTCGTCCTGCCGGCCACGCACCCGCGAGCGGCCGAGCCCGCGCTGGAGCTCGGGGATCTCGCGGAGGAGGCCTGGATCGACTCGACGACCCTCTCCTCGTGCCATCCGTTTCTGCGCCGCGCGTGCAACGCGGCCGGCTTCGAGCCGCGCGTGGCGGCGGAGACGAACGACCACCGCACGCTGCACCACCTCGTCGCCTCCGGACAGGGGCTCGCGCTCATTCCGGTCCTGTCGCAGCTCGACCTGCCGGCGTCGCTCGTCGCACGTTCGATCCGGACGAGCCCCCCGAAGCGCCGCATCCACGCGGCCTTCCGAAGCTCGTCACCGGACCCGCGGGTCGGCCGCTTGCTCGAACGGCTCAACGCGGCCGCGAAGAGCCGTCCTGCAGCGCTGGACCTCGTGCGCGCGGGTAAATAGGTCGTCCGGCCCATTGACAGGGACCAGGTGGTCCCGCAAGGGTGGAGCCCGTGAGCCGGACGCAGATCTTCATCTGGTGTGTCGTGCTGATCGTCCTGGAGATCAACCACCTGAAGTGGATCTGGTGGACCTACTGGGACTGCGGCAAGTGCGGGCGCAAGCACAAGGACTGCGGCTGCAGCTCCAAGTGGATCATGTTGCTCTAGCGGCCTTCGCCAGCAGCAGGGCCATCTTCGGGCACGCGTCGACCGCGCGCTCGGCGTGTTTCGTCAGCTCGGACGTGAGCGGCTCCGGGTCGACGATCGGGTAACCCCAGTCGTCGAGGCGGATCCGCTCGGGCAGCAGCTCGGCACACAGGCCGCTGCCGTCGCACGCGATCGGATTGACCTTGATCCGCTTGCTCATCGAACGCTCCCTCCGGTCGGCAAGAACTCGCCGCGGCGGCCGCCGCAGCGGTTGCGCAGGTGCAGATTGACCTCGTCACGGAAGACGGTCAGCGCGCTCTCGGCGAAGCGGACCGCCCCGTCCGGGTGCCGGCACGCGCCGCGGCCACGGATCTCCTCGAGCCAGCGGGCCGCGTGCGCACGCGAGTCGCCGAGACCGTTCGCGAGCGACTCGAGCGCTCCGGCCACCGCCCCGAGTCCGTGCACGCAGGGGCCGCACTGCCCGGCGCTCTCGGCCGCGAGGTAGCGCATGACCCGCGCCGCCTGGTCGAGGCCGCATGCAGCCTCGGGCAGCACGACGATCGCTCCGGCGCCGAGCGCGGCGCCGGCCGGGGCGAGCTCCGAGTCGAGCAGCGCAAGGCCGTGCGCGGCCTCAGGATCGACCCAGCTGCCGAAATAGCCGCCGAGAAGAAAGGCGCCAGGAGCCCCCCGCACATCGCCCGCCTGCGCGAGCACCGTCGCCAGCGGCGTCCCGAGGGCGGCCTCGTACACCCCCGACCGGGCGATCGCTCCGGAGACGGTGAAGAGCGCCGAGCCCGGCTCCTCCGAGGTGCCGAGGGCGCGGAACCAGCCGGGGCCGTGACGGCCGACGAGTGCCATGTGCGCGAGGGTCTCGACGTTCTGCACGAGCGTCGGCGCGCCGCGGATGCCCTTCTCGAACGGCCGCGGCGGCGTGAAGCGCGGCTTCGCGGGACCTCCCTCCACCACGCTGACGAGAGCGCTCTCCTCCCCGGTCACGAAGCCCGAGGGGACGAGAACGAGCCGCAGCGTGACGCCGCGGTCGGCGCGGCGGGCACGACGCTGGTCGAGTGCCCAGGAAACGACTTCGACCTCTTCGTAGGCGGCCCGGTCGACCGCCACGAACGCCTCGCGCGCGCCCACTGCGGCTGCCGCAAGTGCCGCTCCTTCGAGCACCAGGTGCGGCACCCGGCGAAGCAGCGTCTTGTCCTTGAAGCTGACCGGCTCGCCCTCCGCGCCGTTCGCCAGGACGACGGGCCGGCGGCGCGCCGAGGCCACGGCCTCGAGCTTTCGGCCCGCGGGGAAGCCCGCGCCGCCGCGCCCACGCAGACCACTCTCCGAGACGAGCTCGATCAGGCCGCTCGAGGACGGCTGCCGCCCATGGACCGCCAGGTGCGTGTCGAGGTCGAGCGGTCCGCTCCCCGGCCGCAGCCCCGCGAGCAGCCGCGGAAGCCCGTAGTCGAGCGCGGACTCGTGTGCGGCGGCGCTCGTCATGCGACGTGGAGGGAGCCGCTGAGGGTCCGGTTCGAGGTATCGATCTGCACGTCGGCGGTCAGGTCGAGGGAGGCGCCCGCCGAGTTCTGCACGGTCGCCTCGATGCGCGATCCTTCGAGCGAGACGATCTGGCCGGAGTAGGCCTGCGGCGACCCACGCGGACCGAAGCTGACGCTGCTGCCCGTCATCTGGACGCCGCCGTTCTGGAGAGGCAGCCCGCGCAGCGTGACCTGCAGCAGGCCCTTCGCCCCGCCGGCCGCGGTCGCGTTCAGGCCGACGGTGACGAGGCCGTCCGAGCCGGGGCCGGTCTCCGAGACGTTGCCCTGGATCGGGGCGGAGAACGGCGTCGCCGGCAGGCCGCCCGCGCTGACCCTCACCTTCACGATCTTCGTCACCACGGGAGCCGAGGCGAGCAGGCGCGAGGGCGTGCCGGCCTTCCGCGCCCAGCCCGCTGCGAGCGGGCCGCCGGAAGCCCAGATCCCGATGCCGAGCGGGACCACGAGCACGGCTGCACCGCCTGCGAGGCGGAGCCCAAGCGCACCCGGGGGGGCTTCGTAGAGACGTACTGCGACCGCCAGCGCGACGAGCCCGACCGAAGCCAGCGCGACGAGGCCAAACCAGCCCGTCCGCGCATCGCTTCCCGTCCCTAGCGCGTGCACGAGCGCCACCGGCCACGACGCGTACGCGAACCAGTGGACGATCCTCCAGGCGCGGAAGCCGAGCCGTGCCCGCAGGAGGCTCGTCGCGATCAGCGCGAGCAGGAGGTCGAACGCGAGGGCGCCGAAGCCGACCCAGACGGGCCGGTAGCGAGAGGCGAACGGGATGACCGCATCCCACAGGCGGACCGGTGCGTAGCCGTCCAGGATGGTCGTCACCACGTGCACGACGACGAAGACCACCGCGAGCAGCGTCACGTTGCGGTGAAGTCCGGAGACGACGAAGCGCGGCCAGCGCGGCGAGGCCCAGCGCGTCGACGTCAGCACGCCGAGCACGACTCCGGAGGTCAGCAGCAGCAGCGCGACGACGCCGGTGCCGCGGGTGAGGTACCAGTAGGCGCTCGGCCCCGTGGTCGCGGCGAGCATGCTCACGCCGGATCCTCCGGCCAACCGCCGGCATAGACAACCTCGCCGGAGCTCCGTACGAGCCTCGCGGGCAGGCCACGCGCCTCGAGCCACGCGGGCGCCTCCTCGGCGAGCAGGATCGCCGCGGTGCTGGCGACGTTCGCGTCGACGCAGGTGTTCGCGGTGACGGAGACGGTCCGCCAGCAGGTCTCGGCAGGACGGCCCGTCTTCGGATCGATGATGTGGTGCAGCTCCGCCTCGCCCGCGCGCCAGCGGCGCACCGTCGTCCCCGACGAGGCCAGACCGCCTCGCTCGATCGCAACCGTGGGACCGGGCTCGTCGAGGCCGCTTGCGTGGTCGTCCGCGATCCGCACCGGCCAGCCTGACTCGGGCGCAGGTCCGGCGACGGCGATGTCGCCACCGAGGCTGACGAGGACGCCGCTCCCGGAGGCGTGCGCCGCGGCCCGAGCGCTTCGGTCGGCGGCGAGCGCTTTCGCGGTCGCGCCGAGGTCCAGCTCGACACCCTCAGGCACCCACACCGTGCGATGCCGCGCGTCGAGCTCGATCCAGCGCCACCCGGGAGCGGGAATGAACGTTGCGCGAAAAGCTCTGCCGTCGCGGAGACGCACGCTCGCAAAGCGGCGGTCGTACCCGGACAGGCGCAGCGAGCGCCCGACGGTCGGATCGACGAGGCCGCCGGTCGTGCGCGCCGCCGCGAGCGCGACCTCGACGGCTTCGTAGAGCAGCGGGCTGACGGGAACCGGCCCCGTCGCGGCGGATGCGTTCAGACGGACGAGCTCGGAATCGTCGCGGAAACGGCTGCAGGCCTCGTCGATCCGCGCCAGCTCCCGCTCGAGCTCTTTCTGGGCGGCCGACAGGCGCGAACCGTCCGTGAGGCAGAGCAGCGCTGTCGTGCCGAGCGCCGGGAACGAGACCGACGCGAGGTCGGCGATCACGTCGCTCCCGACACCACCACGGGAGGAGCGGTCGTGACGACCGGAGGCGGAGGGGGAGGCGCCGGCGTGGTCGCTTGCGGCGTCTGCGTCGTTTGCGCAGGAGCCTGAGTCACCGTCTGGACCTCTCGGACCGTCCGGGTTCGAACGACCGCGGCGTGTGCCTTGTGACCGGCGAACGAGTGGGCGGCCAGCGCGGCGAACGCGCCGGCCAGGCCGACTGCGGCGAATGCCGCGTTGCGGGTGACGCGTTTCAGCCGGACGACGCCTGCGTCGCGCGAGCGCGCCGAAACGTCACGACGGGGCTCTGCCATCCCACTCAGGGTGCCCGCGGCAGATGAGAGCGCGATGAGGCAGGCCTGAGGAGCGCTTAAGAGTTCGCCCGGCCCACCGCGATCCAGACGTCCGCTCCGCCTGTGGGGCGGTTCTCGGCGCCGGTCTCGCCGCCGTGGGCCTCGGCGATCAGGTCGACGATCGACAGACCCAGCCCGCTCCCGCCGCCGCTGCGCGCCTGATCCGGGCGGCTGAAGCGGTCGAATGCGGACGCCATGAACTCCCGCGGGAAGCCCGGACCGCTGTCGGCGACGTGCAGCTCCACGAGGTCCCCACGCGGGCGGGCGGAGAGCACGACCGGTCCGCGCCCGTGCTCGAGCGCGTTCTCGACGAGGTTTCCGAGCGCCTGCTCGAGCCGCGCCGGGTCCGCGTCGAGGACGAGCCCGTCCGGCGGGAGGACCTCGAGCGGCCGCTTGCGATCTCGGGCACGTCCCGAGAAGCGGCCGGCGACCACGTCGAGAACCTGCGCGGCGGGCACCGGCTGACGGCGGATCGGAAGCCCGCCGGCATCCGAGCGGGCGATCAGCAGCAGGTCCTCGGCGAGGCGCGTCAGCCGGTCGGTCTCCTCCGAGGCCGAGTGGAGCGCGTGCTCGAGCTCGTCACGCGTGCGCCGCCGCCGCAGGGCGACGTCGAGCTCGGCCTTCAGGAGCGCGAGGGGCGTGCGCAGCTCGTGGCTCGCGTCCGCGACGAACCGGCGTTCGTGCGCGAGGGCGGCCTCGAGCCGGGCGAGCATCTCGTTCAGCGTCTCCGCAAGCCGCGAGACCTCGTCGCGGGCCGGAGGCACGGGAAGGCGGGCGCCGGGCGTCGACGCCGAGATCTGCTTGGCCCGCGAGCGCATCACCTCTACGGGGCGCAGGGCGGCCGCCGCCAGGCCGTATCCGGCGACGCCGGCGAGGACGAGCGCGAGCGGCCCCGCGAACACCAGCTCGTCGAGGAGGTGGTCGAGCGTCTCGTTGCGGGCCTCGAACGACTTCGCCACGACCAGGACCGCCCTCTGCCCGTGGACCATGGCCGGTTCCGTCAGCACGCGCCAACGCTCGCGTAGCCCGGGAAGCTGCCCGGACCGCAGCGTCCTGGTGCCGGCGAGCGCCGAAGACAGCGCCTTCGCATCCAGCAGACGCGGCAGGCCGGGTGGGTCGGAGCTGAGGAGGCGTCCGTCGGGTCGGATGATCTGCGCCACTCCGCCCCCCGCCGCCGAGTCGAGATCGACGCGCCCGCGGTCCAGGCGGGAGACGTCGGCAGACTGGGCACGCAGGCTCTGGTCGATGGAGGCGAGCAGGGCATTGCCGACCCGGTCGTAGACGAAGAAGCTCATCGCGGCGAGCACGAGCGCCATCACCACCGTGAAGGCGAGCGAGAGCCTGAGCCTGATCGGCAGGCGGTTCACCCGCCGTCCGCTCGCAGCCGGTACCCGACCCCCCTGACCGTCTCGAGAGCGTGCCGGGCGAAGGGCCGGTCGATCTTCTCGCGCAGGTAGCGCACGTAGACGTCGACGAGGTTCGAGCGGCCGTCGTAGGAGAGATCCCACGCGCCCTCGGTGAGCTGCAGTCTCGAGAACACCTGCCCCGGCCGGCGCATGAACGACTCCAGGAGCGCGAACTCGCGGGATGAGAGGTCGAGCTCCTGCTCGCCACGCCAGGCCCGGTGCCCGCCCGGGTCGAGCCGCAGGTCGCCCACCTGGAGCACCGCCGGACGCTCCGCCGGCGCGCGCCGGGCCAGCGCGCGCAGCCGGGCGAGCAGCTCCGCGAACGAGAAGGGCTTGACGAGATAGTCGTCCGCGCCGCTGTCCAGGCCCTCGATCTTGTTCTCGAGGGCGTCACGCGCCGTCAGCATCAGGACCGGCGACCAGATCGCGTTCGCGCGGAGCTCGCGGCAGACCTCGAGCCCGTTGCGGCCCGGCAGCATCACGTCGAGAACGATCGCGTCGTACTCCTTCGCGCGCGCCATCCAGAGCGCGTCCTCGCCCGTGCCGGCCACGTCTGCGGCATGTCCTTCCTCCCTGAGGCCGCGGGCCAGCAGCTCCGCCAGCTTCTTCTCGTCCTCGACCACGAGCACGTGCACGGTTTCATTGTCGCGGCGCAGATGAGAAGCGGGTGAGAGCGCTCTCACGTGTCTCTCATCGGCATTTGCTTCAGTGATCGCGATGGAGCGCGACCCGACCGCCGGCAACGAGCGCCTGACCGCGACGACCGCGACCGTGCTCCTCGTGCTGCTCGCCGTCGAGGGCTTCACCATCCTCTCGGTCCGGCAGATGCTCTCGGTTCACATCGTCGTCGGGATCCTGTTGATCCCGCCCGTGGTCCTGAAGCTCGCGAGCACCGGCTATCGGTTCGCCCGCTACTACCTCGGCGACGCCGCCTACGTCGGCAAGGGCCCGCCGCACATCGCGATGCGGGTGCTGGCCCCGCTGCTCGTCGTCTCGACGCTCACGTTGCTGGGCACGGGCGTCGCCCTGCTCGCGCTCGGGCCGGCGCATCATCGCGGGATCGTCCTCGGGCTGCACAAGGCGAGCTTCCTGGTCTGGTTCGCGCTCATGAGCGTCCACGTGCTGGTGTACGCGCCGAGGCTTCCCCGCGCGATCCTCTCGAGCCACGCGTGGTCTCGGGTCGGCCTCGTCGCGGGATCGGTCGTGGCCGGCGCGGTCCTCGCCGGGGCCACGTACTCGCTCGCGAGCCCGTGGCTCCACCGTGCGCACGACCACGAGCACGAGGGTGCGGGGCGCTACTTCAGCGTCTTGAGGTAGGCGACCAGGGCGCGCAGCTGCGCGTCGGAGAGGATCCCGCCCCAGTGCGGCATGCTGACGATCGGCGCCCGGCCGATCACGCTGCCGCTGCGGATCACGTCCGTGATCTTCTTGTCGGTGTTGAACTCGTGCCGGAAGACGGCGCCCGAGAGCGGCGGGATCGTCTTGTCCGGCGAGAGCGGGTTCGGCACGCCGCCGAGGCCGTTCGGGCCGTGGCAGTTGATGCAGCCGTAACGGACGTAGAGGCCCGCGCCGGCGACGGCGTCTCCCTGGCCCTGCGGCACGGCAACGGGGGTTGCGTCGGCCACCGGCGGCAGGCCGGCCCGGATGTAGGCGACGAGCTCGGAGGCCTGGCGCCTCGAGATGACGGCGCCCCAGACCGGCATGTACGGCTTCGTCGGGTTCGCCGACTCGCCCAGGCCGTGGTCGATGATGTCGGTGAGCTGGGCCACGGTCAGCGTCTTGCCCGCGCTGGAGAGGGAGGGGACGTCGGGCGAGATCCCACCTCGGCCATCCTGGCCGTGGCACTGGGCGCACGCGAACTGGACGAACGCGTGCGCCCCTGCTGCAACGGTGGGATCGACGCTGGCCGTGGCCGTGGTCGTGACGCTTCCGACGGTCTTGGTCCGGTTCGTGTAGTGCCCAGCGCCCCAGCCGATCCCGCCGGCCACGACGACCAGGAGAACGACCACGGCGAGGACGACCAGCAGGAGACCGTCGCGCTTCATTGCGCAAGATTGGCGCATTCGCGGGACACGCACAATCCGGACCCGCACGTAGCGGCTTGCGGGTTTGCCGCAGTTCTCAGGCTGCCGTTTGCGTGCCGCGGTGCTCGAGGATCACCTCGAGCAGCCGGCCCGAGTGGAGCACGTGCTCGTGGGCCAGCGCTCTCGCGCCCTCGACGCTGCGGGCCGCGATCGCGTCGCGGATGGCGCGGTGCTGGCGGACGTTCTGGCGGTAGAGATCGTCGATCTCCGGGCCGCCGGGGCTCCAGCGGCTGAGGAAGGTTCGGCGCGCGCTCTTCGCGATCCCCTCCACCAGCGGCACGGCCGCCGCCTCGTAGATCACGTCGTGGAAGCGGTAGTTCGCGCGCACCCAGTCGCCGGTGAGGCGCGTCCGCTCGGCCTCGCTGCGGCTCCGGTCCAGGAGCTCCTCGGTCAGCTCCGCGAAGCGCTCCTCGGCCCGCGCCAGCGCGCCGACCTCGGCGTTCGACATCCTCGGGGCCGCAAGGCCGGTGACGAGCGCCTCCAGCTCCGCCCGCACCATGAACGCCTGCCGCAGCTCGTCCACGGCGATCTGGCGCACGCGGACCCCCCGGTTCGGCACGAACGAGACGAGCCCCGTCGCGGCCAGCCGCCGTAGCGCCTCCCGCACCGGCGTGCGGCTGACCTGGAACCGCGCCGAGAGCTGCTCCTGCCGAAGGACGCTCCCGGGCGCGAGCTCGCCCGAGATGATCGCGTCCTCGAGCGCGAGCGCGATCTCGTCGGCCTTGGTCCCGGCCTCGTGTTCGATCAGGTCCGAAATTGGGCGGCCTCCGTGGAGCCTTCGAGGGCGAGCGTCGAGCTCTCGCCGAGCGCCTGAGCGACCGCGTCGAAGTAGCCGGCTCCGGCCTCGCGCTGGTGCCGCGTCGCCGTGTAGCCGTCCTCCTCGAAGGAGAACTCGCTCTCCTGGAGCCGCACGTACGCGCTCATCCCCTCCTCCGCGTAGCCGCGCGCGAGCTCGAACATCGCCGCGTTCAGCGAATGGAACCCGGCCAGCGTCACAAACTGGAACCGGTAGCCGAGCCCGGCGAGCTCCTCCTGGAAGCCGGCGATCTCGGAGTCGTCGAGATGGCGGCGCCAGTTGAACGACGGCGAGCAGTTGTAGGCGAGCAGCTTGCCCGGGAACTGCTCGTGGATCGCCTGCGCGAACTCGCGCGCCTCGCCCATATCCGGGGTCGACGTCTCGAACCAGACGAGGTCCGCGTACGGCGCCGCCGCCCGGCCGCGCGCGATCGCGGCGTCGAGCCCTTCGCGCACGCGGAAGAAGCCCTCCGGAGTCCGCTCGCCGGTGAGGAACGGCTCGTCAGCCGGATCGGCGTCGCTGGTGAGCAACGTCGCGCTGAGGGCGTCGGTGCGGGCGACCAGCACGGTTGGCACACCGCAGACGTCCGAGGCGAGCCGCGCCGCCGCGAGCATCCGCAGGAAGTGCCCGGTCGGCACGAGCACCTTCCCGCCGAGGTGGCCGCACTTCTTCTCCGAGGACAGCTGATCCTCGAAGTGCACCCCGGCGGCACCGGCCTCGATGAAGCCCTTCATGACCTCGAACGCGTTCAGCGGCCCGCCGAAGCCGGCCTCGGCGTCCGCGACGATCGGCGCCATCCAGTACGTGTCGGTGTCGCCCTCGGCCGCGTGGATCTGGTCGGCCCGCAGCAGCGCGTTGTTCAGCCGGCGCACGAGCGCCGGCCCGCTGTTGGAGGGGTAAAGGCTCTGGTCGGGGTACGTGTGCCCGGCGAGGTTGCCGTCGGCCGCGACCTGCCAGCCGCTCAGGTAGATCGCCTGCAGCCCGGCCTTGACCATCTGCACCGCCTGGCCGCCGGTGAGCGCGCCCAGCGTCGGGACGTACGGCTCGCTTTCCAGCAGCGTGCGCAGCCGCTCGGCGCCCAGCCGCGCGAGGGTGTGCTCGACGTGCACCGTGCCCCGTAGACGCTCGACGTCCTCCTGCGTGTAGGGGCGCTCGATCCCGTTGTTGATGGCCATGTCAGTCCTCCAGGTAGTCGTAGGCGGGCAGGGTCAGGAACTCGATGAAGTCGTCGCCGAGGGCGACCCGCTCGAAGATCGCGCGCGCGTCGTCGGCGCGGCTCTTCTCGTAGATCTCGTCGCCGAAGGTCTCGCGCAGGCTCTGCAGCTCCTCGCCGATCGCCTCGCGCACGCGGTCGCGCTCGAAGCGCCAGTGGCGGATCCACTGCCAGACCTGCGAGCGCGCGATCTCCGCAGTCGCTGCGTCCTCCATCAGGTTGGAGATCGCGGCCGCGCCGGTTCCGCGGAGCCACGACGAGAGGTACTGGATCCCGACGCTGACGTCGTTGCGCAGGCCTTCCTCGGTGACCTCGCCAGGAGTCGCCGCGACGTCGAGGAGCTCCGCGGCGCTCACCTCGACCTCGGGCCGCTGCCGGTCGAGCTGGTTCGGCCGGTCGAACTCGGCGAGCGCGACCTCGACGAGGTCCGGGTGCGCGACCCAGGTGCCGTCGAACCCGTCGCCCGACTCGCGCTGCTTGTCCTCGCGCACCTTGGCGATCGCCTTCTCGTTCAGCTCCGCGTCCTTGCGGCTCGGGATGAAGGCGGCCATCCCGCCCATCGCGTGCGCCCCGCGGCGGTGGCAGGTCTTGACGAGCAGCTCCGTGTAGGCCCGCATGAACGGCGCGGTCATCGTCACGCTGTTTCGGTCCGGGAGCACGAACTCGGGCCGGTCGCGGAACTTCTTGATCACCGAGAACATGTAGTCCCAGCGGCCGGCGTTGAGGCCCGCCGCGTGCTCGCGCAGCTCCCAGAGGATCTCGTCCATCTCGAACGCGGCGAGGATCGTCTCGATCAGCACCGTCGCCCGGATCGAGCCGCGCTCGAGCCCGAGCGCGTCCTCGGTGTGCGTGAAGACGTCGTTCCAGAGCCGGGCCTCGAGGCGGCTCTCGAGCTTCGGCACGTAGAACCACGGGCCGGCGCCGCGGTCGAGCAGGCGTGCCGCGTTGTGGAAGGCGTAGAGGCCGAAGTCGAACAGGCTCCCCGAGACCGGCTCGCCGTCGACCAGGAAGTGCCGCTCCGCGAGGTGCCAGCCGCGCGGGCGGACGAGCAGCGTCGCGGTCTGGTCGTTCAGGCGGTAGGTCTTCTCGGGGGTCTCGAGCTCGATCGTCCGCTCGATCGCGTCGACGAGGTTCGCCTGGCCCTCGACCATGTTCGCCCAGGTCGGCGAGTTCGCGTCCTCGAAGTCCGCCATGAACATCTTCGCGCCGGAGTTGAGGGCGTTGATGACCATCTTCCGGTCGGTCGGCCCGGTGATCTCGACGCGGCGGTCCTGCAGGCCGGGCGGCTCGGGCGCGATCGTCCAGTCGCCCTCGCGGATCTCGCGCGTCTCCGGGAGGAAGTCCGGAAGCTCGCCCCCGTCCAGCCGCTGCTGGCGCTCTGCGCGAGCCCGGAGGAGCTCACGGCGGCGCGGCCCGAAGCGGCGCTCGAGTTCGGCGACGAGCTCGATCGCGTCGGGGGTCAGGATCTCGTCCTGGCGCGGCGCGCCCGCCGAGATCTCGGCTCCGGCAACAGTTGTCACGGACTTACTCGGCGCCGTGGTCGCGCTCGCAGAAGTCGGGGCACGTGCACGGCGCCGACTCCGCAGCGGTGACGACGTAGCGCATCCGCGCCTCGCGCCGAACGGGCCGCGGCCGGCTGGAATGGCCGTTCCCGTTGAACCGAACGCGATCGCGAAGCCTCGAAAGCAAGCGGGTCATTGGCTGATTCTCCCAATTTTCGGATCCGAAATCAAGTGTACTCAGCCTCTTTCCGGTCTTTCGGCTAGTAAACCGCCTAATCTTGGATCCATGTGACAATCCGCAGCATGTTTTCCACAGGCGGCGCATCCATCGCTACATGCAAGGCCGGCTGAGCACGAACCACCTTGCGCGAAATGTCCCTCGGCCGCAGACGAGGGAGCGAGCCTCTCGAAAAGGAGAAGGAACCATGCGGCCGTTTAGACTCCTGATCGCCGACGACCACGCCCTCATGCTCGAGGCGATCCACCTCGCGCTCGTGAACGAACCGCAGTTCGAGATCGTCGGGCAAGCCGAATCGGGGAGCCAGCTGCTCCCGCTCGTCCATCAAACCGAGCCCGATCTGGTTCTCCTCGACCTGCTGATGCCGGGAATCGACGGGCTCACCTGCATCAAGCTCCTGCGGAAGCGCTTCCCCGGGCTACGAATCGTCGTGCTCTCGGCGCAAGAATCGGATCAGGTGGTCGACGCTGCGCTCCGCGCCGGAGCCGACGCGTACGTCGCGAAGAGCGTCGATCCGGCCGCTCTCGCACCTGCGCTACGGCAGGCGATCCACGAGCGTGCGACACGTCCAATCGGGCGCGCCGAGAGACGGATGCATCCGGCGGTGGAGGAGCGAGGCCTGACGACACGCGAGCTCGAGGTTCTGCGCGCACTCGCCGAGGGCAAATCGAACAGGGAGATCGCCCGGGGCCTATGGCTCACCGAGCAGACGGTGAAGTTCCACCTGACGAGCATCTATCGCAAGCTCGACGTGGGGAGCCGCACGCAGGCGGTCCAGTGGGCCTACAACAATGGCCAGGCGTCGGCCGATCACGAGGCCGCACAGGTCGCAGCGCTGCTCGAACCCAAGAGTTGACCTGAACGACTAGTCCGTGCGTGCCGAGTGGCGGGCGATGAAGTCCAGCGTGCGGTTCCAGGCGTCGTCCGAGGCTCGCTGGAACTCCTCCTGCTTCCGGTCGAAGAAGCTGTGCGGAGCGCCGTCGTACGACACCAGCTCGTGCTCGACGCCCGCGGCCTCGAGGGCCCGCTCGAACTCCTCGTTCGCCTCGGCCGCGATGTTCCCATCGTCACCCGCCTGCAGGGCGAGGATCGGGGCCTGCAACTCGCCCGCCCGCTGAATCGGGCCGGGACGGCCGTCGCGCTCGCCGGGGACGCCGTAGAACCCGACGGCGCCCGCGAGCCCGTGGCCGCCGGCCGCCGCCAGCCAGGAGTGGTGGCCGCCGAAGCAGAAGCCCACCGAGAACACCGCCCGGCAGCCCTCGCCGCGGAGCCACTCGACCGCCGCTCGCACGTCCGCCTGGACACCTTCCGGCGTTGTCTGCTGCACGTGCTCCCGATACTCGAAGTCGTCGTCCCGCTGCTCCACCCCGGCGGTACGGCCGAAGTAGTCAATCGCGATCGCCCGGTGCCCGCGCTCGGCGAAGCGCAGGGCGAGCTCCTCGTAGAAGCGGTAGAGCCCGCGCACGTCCGGGAGAATCACGATGCACGCGCCGGTGGGCTCGTCCGGCTCGGCGGCGAAGGCCGCGAACCGGTTCCCGTCAGCGGCCTCGAGCTCGAGCGTCCGGTGCGAAACCGCAGCGCCCGAGATCGAGGGGATCGGCGGGGCCGAGTCGAGCTCGAAGCACATGCTCCGAGCCTACCCCGGCCCGCGCCTTCCTAGTACCCGTTGCCGTAACCCCCGCCGCCGCCGGAGCTGACGGTGGTGGTCTTGCCGGGCGATGCGACGTGCCACGTGAAGCTCTTGCCGCTGAAGTTGTCGGAGACGCCGTTTCCGCTGACGCTCTTGGGCGAGCTGTCCTCGGCGAAGGTGTAAAGGGGCATGCCCTTGAACGTGACCTGGGTCTTGCCGTCGGGCCGCATGATCGTCCCGAGCTGGAGGCCGCCCGACGCCGAAGGGGATCCCTTGGTCGTCAGCGGTACCCAGATCGAGGTGCAGCTGCCCGTGCAGCGAATCGTTCCACTCTTCTCCTGGACCGGGCTGTAGAGCGCGAAGCCGTGGGCGTTCACGAGCACCTTCCCGACGCCCGAGACCGAGGCCAGCGAGACGGTGTCGGTGGACGAGCCACCGCCGCTCTTGGACTGGTTCGAGCTCGAGCCGCCGCAGGCGCTGAGCGCCACGGCGGCGAGGGCGAGAGCCGTGAGGCCGATCGTTCTCTTGAGTGTTCTGTTCATGTCCGTCAATACGCGACGGCCGGGTCGTCGGATGTAAGCGGACCTAAGTCCTCTCTAAGGGATAGCCTCTCGCCGAGAGTCGTGCTCGGCCCGGAACTCGTCTCGGTGCTCCTCGCCTTCGCCCTCGCCGGCTTGCTCGGCCTGCCGGCGCTGCGAAAGTCCGTGCGCCGGGGTGGGCGCTTCTGTGAGTCCTGCGGCAGGCGCATCCTCCTCGGCCAACGGACATGCGACTGCAACGACTGAGAGACTGGGCCCCGACCCTCCCTGACCTCCGCGTGTTCGGCGGCTACCTGCTCGCCGCGGCGGTCTACATCGCGATCGGCGTCTCGGTCACCGACTTCCTGTACTCGTTCTGGGTCGGTGTGGCGTACATCGTCGTCGCCGCGTGGGCGGTTCCAACGCTCGTCAGGAGAATTCTATGAGCTGGGCGGCGCACGATCTCGAGCCGTACGCGTTCCAGAAGCACATGGGCCTGAGCGTCGCCTTCGTGCCGCTCCTGATCGGCTCGTACGCGCCGGACATGATGACCAAGTGGTTCGTCTACGGGATCCACCTCGGGCCCTGGGACCTGAAGGCGCACGACCCGGCCCAATTCCACCGCGGCTGGCCCGGCTTCGGCTTCACGCACTCGTTCATCTACGGGCTGGCCATCGGCCTGATCATCTGGAAGGTCTTCGGGAGCAAGCTCTGGGGAGTGAGCTTCATCATCGGCCAGTTCGCCCACGCGCTCACGGACACCGGCGACACGGTCGGGACGATGCTCTTCTTCCCGTGGACGTTCCACTTCCACATCGGCGCGTGGGCCTACGCGGGCCAGACCGGGCGAACGACGGACGCGGCGGCCTACTTCAGCGGGCTCGGCTCGATGTGGGACCTCGTCTGGCTGGTCTACGGGCTCATCTGCTGGCGCGTGCTGACGAGCTCCTACTTCGACAACGTGATCTACCGGGCCGACCCTTTCTGGCCCTGGTTGAACCGCAGGATCCCGCGGGGCGCGTTGATCACGCTCTACCGCGCGGCGTTCTTCTACGGCTCGTCGCGCTGGCTCGCCTGGACGATCTGGGCGCACGTGATCCACCACTACCCGTACGACCTCAGCTGGGGCGGACCGCATTGGGTCCATGCGGCGCATCCTTAGGCGTCGCCTGCGACGCCGACGTCAGGACGTTCGGGCTTTGCCCGGACGTCCGTCTGAAATGACCGGTCGACAGGTTGGGAACCGATCGACGCGCTTCTAGGTGTGCAACCATCCAGGCCATGAGGCGCGTCCTCGTGGCGATCGTCGTCGCGCTCACCATCGTCCCGCCCGCGTTCGGCGGGATCGCGGAGGTGCGGGACGCGCACGGAAACCTGATCGCAAACGGCGGCGAAGGCGCCTTCGGCAGCCTCAACGACGCGGGCTGGACGCTTCGCTACGACTCGGCATCGCGCAGCGCCCGCGGGGTCAGCCTCAGCGGCGTCTCGCTGGTCGGCGGCCTCGTCTACGCGGAGCGGGTCTTCGTGCCGGCGCACGGCTTGCGGGGCGCGCGCGTGAGCGGGCTCACCGTCAACGGCCACCCGGTCGCCGCGACGCCGAACGCGCTCGTTCCGCTCGGGCCCGCGAGCTACCTCGTCGTCCTGCAGGAGGCCGTCGTCCCCGGCGAGGGCAGCGGCGTGGTCGGACTGCGCCTGGTCGCGGGCGACTCGTCGCTCGGGCTCGATCCCGGGACGCAGCTCCTCGTCGGCCTGGCGCGCGCGGCGCAGGCGACCGTCGTCCACTCGCAGGCCCGGCTCTCCTGGCTCTCGCTGGGCATCACCGGCCACGCGCCGGCGGTCGAGGGCGACGCGTTCCCCGAGCTCGCGCCGATCCCGACCAACGGGACCCTCGGGAGCAAGGCAGTCGCGATTGCGGAGCGCTATCTGGGCGTGCCCTATGTCTGGGGCGGCGCCGACCCGCTGACCGGCTTCGACTGCTCCGGCTTCACGATGTACGTCTACGCCCAACTCGGGGTCAGCCTCACGCACTACACCGGAGCCCAGTGGTACGAGGGCACGCGGGTGCCGCCGGATCAGCTGCAGCCCGGCGACCTCGTCTTCTTCGAGCCGAGCGCGCGCGGGCCGCAGCACGAGGGTATGTACATCGGCGGCGGGCAGTTCATCCAGGCGCCGCACACCGGCGACGTGGTCAAGATCTCGTCGCTGTCGGAGCCTGCGTACCAGTTCGGCTACGTCGGGGCCGTCAGGCCCTGGCGAAGCGGCTAGCCGCTCAGGCGCCCGAGCACCGCCGCGACGTCCGCTCCGCGGAACGGCCACAGGAAGAGCGCCCGCTGGTAGCCGTGCGAGTCGACGACGAAGGACGCTTCCGTGTGCGAGACGTTGTGCACGACGATGCCGTCGACGACCTTCTTCTGATCGAGCACCCCGACCTTGTAGCGCTTCCAGACCGGCGCGAGCCCGTGATAGGGCCCGATGGCCCAGTGCCACTGCGGCGTGAGCCGCCACTTCTTCGCGTCCCGGCGGAAGGCGGCCCGAGTCTGCGCCCAGGGGTTCACGCTGACCGCGAGGATCGCCGGCCGCCGCGCCGCCGGCATGAAGGCGAGCGCGCGGTCCAGCTCCTGTGCCTCGAGCGGGCACAGCGTCGTGCAGACGGGGTCGATGAACGTCACGATCACGTTCCGCCCGCGGAAGCGTTGCAGCGAGATCGGGGCGCCTGACGCGTCCCTGAGGCGGAAGTCGGGCGCGCGCAGGCGCTGTGGGGCCCATGTCGCGGCGGGCCGCCCCGGAAGCGTCGAGACCGCGAGGGGCGCCCCCTCGGCCGGCCGGTGAAGCAGGGCCACGGCCGCTCCGATCGCGACGCCCGCGAAGAGCGCTGCGAGGAGCCAGCGCCAGACACCGAAGCCCAGCAGCCGCCGGTGCGCAGTGGAGGCTGACCGATTCGTCGTCATCCCGTCCCTCGCGAACGAGGATAGCGCGGTCGAATTCTCAGAGACCTCTTAGGCCGCACTCAAACGGCTCTCATGCTCGGCCCGGAAGATGCGGGGCATGACACTCACAACGATCATCATCCTGAACGGCGCGCTCGTGCTCGGACTGCTCGCCGCCCTGGCCGCGGTCATGTCCGCGGCGCACGGAGCTGCAGGCTCCGGCCGCACCGGCAGCCACTGGAGCGAGCCGCTCGAGCTGGATCTCGTGCGGCCCGCCTCCGCAGAGACCGAGCTCGACCGCGCCGCCTAGCCCCGGGCCGGTGCGCCCTCCGCCCCGGCGGCGGGGGCGCACCACTTCCGGGTTGCAGGCTCGCACTACATCGTGAGAGGATCCACCTCGCTGTGGTATGGAAGCTCGCCGGGGTGGGCCTGGGCGTAGCCGTCGCCGGCATTCTCATCGGCTTCTACATTTCGAACTGGCTGCTGAGCAGCCCGCCCAACGTCGACGCACAGACATCCGCGTCCGGGGCGCAACTCACGATCCAGACCGTCGCGGCCGTCGGGCCCGAGGCGCCGAACAGGGAATGGGTCTCGTACCTGGTGCAGAAGTCGGGCAAGTGGGAGCACAGCACGATTTGGACCGTCCCGGCGAACTCGCTGGTGCACGTGACCGTCTACCAGTTCGACGGCGACAGCGGCCTGCGCAATCCCTTCCTTTCCCACACGCAGGGGCTCGTCGGCACGGCGACGCTCGACGGAAAGCCGTTCGCTCAGATCAAGCCCGACAACGCCTCGCACACGTTCGCCATCCCGCAGCTCGGCGTGCTGGTCCCGCTGGAGGGCGTCGCCGACAACGCGAAGAACCAGTGCGGTTACGCGCCGTGCGACCACAACACCATGGCGCACCACACGATCACGTTCACCTTCCGGACAGGCAAGAAGGGCAAGTACCGCTGGCAGTGCTTCGTCCCGTGCGCCGCCGGCTTCCAGTTCGGCTTCGGTGGCCCGATGCAGACGATCGGGTACATGGACGGATTCCTGAACGTGGTCTAGCCGGTGGCAGCAGCCGACACCACGACTCACGACGGAGATGTGCATCACGGGCGGAGGGTGGTCGCCATCTGGCTCGTGGTGAGCGTGATCGTGACCCCGATCTTCGCGCTCGTCCTCGGGCCCCTGATCCCTCCCGGCAACGACAGCGTCCAGGGCATGGGGCAGGTGTTCGACAACCAAGTGCTGATGGGAGTCTCCGCTCCGATCATGTGCTTCGTCCTCGTGGTGCTCGCGTACTCGCTGATCGTCTTTCGCCAGCGGGAGCCGGCCGCCGAAGGCCTACCGATCCGCGGCGACCACCAGCTGCAGGTCTACTGGCTGATCGTGACCACGGCGATCGTCCTCGGCCTCGCCGCCTTCGGCACGTACGAGCTCGTGAAGGACGGCGCGGGCGGCGGCCAGGGCCCGAGCCCGGCGTTCGTTCCCGCTCATCACAACACGGCGATGCCCGTGCAGGTGATCGGACAGCAGTGGGAGTTCACGTATCGCTACCCGACCTTCGGCGGGATCGAGATTCCGCACCTCTATCTCCCGGCGAACACCCTGATCAAGCTGCACGTCACCTCCCTCGACGTGATCCACTCGTTCTGGGCGATCAACCTCGGCGTCAAGGCCGACGCGAACCCGGGGACCGACAACATCGCGTACGTCGAGACCCGGAACCCCGCGAAGATCGAGGTCCGCTGCGCCGAGCTCTGCGGGCTGTGGCACGGCTACATGTTCGACTTGCAGGGGCGGGTCGTGTCAAAGGCGGCGTTCGGGCCCTTGATGAAGCAGCAGGAGAAGATCTACGGGCCGGTCTCGAAGTTCCTGCCGCCCTTCGCGACGACCTATAGCCCCGAGCCCACGCTGAGGGCAGGATGAGCGAGACCGCGCAGACAGCCGGCGCTCCTGCGCCCGTCGCCGTCCGGCGCCCGCCGCTCTGGCGCCGGCTGATCGGCTTCAACCTGCTCACTGCCGTGCTGCTCGGGATCGGCGGCTGGTACCTCGGCTGGTGGCTCGGCCACCAGGTCAGCGGAGCCAGCATCGCCTACTTCTCCGACACCGACCAGAACGACATCGCGCTCTTCCTCGGCTACTTCACGGCCGTCGTCGGCTTCCTCATCGGCATGGGCTTCCTGCAGTATCCGATCGCCCGTCTCCGCGGCTACCCGCCCTCGCTGCGCGAGAAGGAGACCGAGGGCATCGGCCGCTACTTCGGCCTCTGCACCGACCACAAGGTCGTCGGCATCCAGTACCTCTTCGGCGTCGGGCTCTTCTTCTTCATCGCCGGCCTGAACGCGATGCTCATCCGCTTCGAGCTGCTCCGCCCGACGCCCGTCTTCAACTCCGGCAACTACCTGACGCTGGTCGGCCTCCACGGCACGATGATGATGGGGATGATGACGAGCGCGGTCCTCGGGCCGTTCGCGAACTACTTCGTCCCGATCATGATCGGGGCGCGGCGGATGGCCTTCCCGCGCATCGAGTCGCTCACGTTCTGGCTGCTGATGGCGGCCGGCGGGATCCTGATGACGACCGTCTTCTTCGGCGGCTTCCCGACCGGCTGGACGGGCTACGCGCCGCTGGGCAACCAGGCCAACTACGGAATGGACTCGTACATCATGTTCTTCGCCCTCGTCGGGATCTCGATGTGCCTCTTGGGCCTGAACATGCTCGCCACCGTGATCACGATGCGCGCGCCGGGGATGACCTGGGACCGCCTGCCGATCTTCGTCTGGGGCGTCATCTCGACGTCCATCCTCAACCTGCTCGCGCCGCCGGTGCTCGTCGCCGCCCTGTCGATGTCGCTGCTCGACCGGACGGCGCAGACGACCTACTACCTGCAGAGCGGAGGTGGGAGCCAGTACCTCTACCAGAACCTGTTCTGGTTCTTCGGGCACCCCGAGGTGTACATCCTCGCCCTGCCCGGCTTCGGAATCCTGCTCGAGTTGCTGCCGGTCTTCTCGCGAAAGCCGCTCTGGGGCTACCGCCTGGCCGTCGCCGGGATGATGGGCGTGACGCTCCTCAGCTTCCTCGTCTGGCAGCACCACCTGTTCGTGAGCGGGATCAACGCCAACCTGCGCCCGTTCTACATGCTCTCGACGGAGCTGATCTCGATTCCGACCGGGCTCACGTTCCTCTGCGGCCTGCTGACGATCTGGCGCGGCAGCATCCGCTTCACGGTCCCGATGCTCTTCGCGCTCGCGTGGTTCTTCAACTTCCTGATCGGCGGCATCTCCGGGGTGTTCAACTCCGACACGCCGAGCGACACGACCGAGCACGGCAGCTTCTTCGTGATGGCCCACTTCCACTACACGATCATGGGCGGGCTGATCTTCACGTTCTTCGCAGCCATCTACTACTGGCTGCCGAAGATGACCGGCCTCCAGCTCAACGAGCGGCTCGGGAAGATCCACTTCTGGATCATGTTCCTCGCGTTCAACTCGACCTTCCTGCCCCTGTTCGCGGTCGGGTTCCTCGGGCAGCCGCGCCGCGTCGTGACCTACGCCTCGAACCTGCAGTTCCTCAACGACTGGGTCTCGGTCTCGGCCTTCGTGCTGGGGCTCTCGATGCTGGTCTTCCTCTACAACCTCGTCTACTCGCTCCTGTTCGCCCGCATCCGGGCCGAGCGCAACCCGTGGGGCTCGCTCTCGATCGAGTGGCAGCTGCCATCGCCCGTGCCGGTCCAGAACTTCGACACGATCCCGGTGTTCCAGAACGATCCGTACGGCTACGGCGACGGCGCCGGGCCGGTGACGCGGCCGGTGGGGATCCCGGCTCGGGGGCGCTGAGATGGCGGAGCTCGTCAGGGAAGGCGGCGTGAGCTACGAGATCGTCGAGCAGGAGCATCCGCGGGTGCTCTCGCGCAACCTCAGCGCCGCCTCGCACCTGCTGGCGAGCGCGACGGCGATGTTCTTCCTCGCGTTCTTCTTCGCCTACTTCTATCTGCGCTCGCTGAACAGCAACGGCCTCTGGCATCCGCACGGCGTGAAGCCGTCCATGACGCTCGGGACGCTGGCGACCGTCGCGTGGGTCCTCGGAGCGGTCGTGCTCTGGCTCGGAGTCCGCGACCGTCGTGCCGAGCGGCGGACCGAGTGGCGCACGAAGGGAGCGATCGCCCTCGCGCTCGGAATCGTGGCGATCGTCCTGCAGGTGGTCGAGTGGTTCGTCGCCGACTTCGGCCCGGCGGACGGCGGCTACGCCAGCGTGTACTTCGGGTGGACGGCATACATCGCGCTGTTCGGGGTCGGGGCGATCTACTGGCTCGAGACGACGCTCGCCATCTCGGTCCGCTACCGCAAGAGCGCTACGACGTCACCTCCAGCGGGGCACGCCTCCGGGGACCCGCACCGCTCGGGGCACGACATCGCCGACCCGCTCTCGCTGGTGCCGGCGACGCTCGAGGCCGTCAGCTTCTTCTGGTCGTACTTCGCGGCGCTCGTCGTCATCGCCTGGGTCGTCCTCTACCTCCTCTGAGGGCGGCTCCCCGTGCCGAGCTTGACGAGCGCAGCCGCCTGGCCGGTGCAGGCGCCGTTCTTCCTCGTGCTCTTGGCGGCCGTCCTCTACGCGCTCGGAGGGCGGCGGCCCGGGCCGGGCCATCGGCATCCGTCGGAGCGGCGCTGGCGCTCGGCCGCGTTCTACGGCGGCCTGCTCACGATCATCGTCGCGGTGGACACTCCCCTCGATCCGCTCTCCGACAAGCTCTTCCTGGCCCACATGACGCAGCACCTGCTGCTGCTGATCGTCGCGCCGGCCCTGATCGTGATCTCCGCTCCGTGGCTGCGCCTGTGGCAGCCGCTGCCACTCGGGTTCCGCAGAACGGTCGCGAAGGGCATTGCGCGGGGACGCTGGGCGGCGCCGTTGCGGGCGCTCGGCAAGACGGCTTCGCGGCCCCTCCCCGCGTGGATCTTCTTCAACGTCGTCCTCGTCGCCTGGCATGTGCCGGCGCTCTACGACGCCACGCTCAGGAACGAGGCCGTGCACGACCTCGAGCACGCGATGTTCCTCACAGCGGGGCTCCTGTTCTGGCTCCAGGTGGTCGACTCGCCGCCGGTGCGCGCCCGGCTGACGTTCGGCCTGCGCGCCGCCTATCTCACGGGCGCCGTGCTGGTGAGCTGGGTGCTCGCGATCGTTCTCGCCCTTTCCTCGCATCCGTTCTACGGCGCGTACGTCGATCTCGCGCACAGGCCGGCTGGGCTCTCGGCGCTGGCCGACCAGCAGATCGCCGGCGGCATCATGTGGGTTCCGGGCTCGATTCCGTTCACGATCGCATTCATCTGGGCAATCTTCCGCTGGCTGGACCCGGGAGCTGACCCATCCGTTCTCGCACGACGAAACGGCCATCGCCTCCGCGCGGCCGGGCACCACTGACGAGAGGAGCACGCATGCAACAGCTCATCGCCTCCAGCTTCACCACCGCGGCGATCTTGACGTGGGCGCTGCCGATCGCGCTGCTGGCGATCGTGGGGCTCTACTGGGCGCTCGTCCTGCGCAAGAGCGACCTCGACGAAGAGCTCGACGAGGACGTCGCCGGCAGCTCCTAGGGGCCCGGCCGGGCGGTGATCGAGGGCCGCCCGGCCCGGTTCACGACCAGCACTGCGTACATCCGGGCTTCTGCCTGGCCCGGAACGAGGCTCACGATCCGGAACGAGCCCGTGTGCGTCGGGGTGAACGAAAACTGCGCCTTCGCTCCGGGGGAGAGCCCCTGGAGCGGCATCGAGACCGAGGCGCCGGGGAACGCGATCGTCGCGCTTCGCGCGCCCGGGACGACGGCGCACGAGGCCCGGCGCGAGCCGCGGTTCTCGCACAGCACCGTGACCCGCCAGCCCTTCGGGACGTACGCGATGAGCTCGCCCCGCCCGTAGTCGTCGAAGTTGAAGCCGTTGTTGGACGGCCCCAGCGAGGCGATCATCGTCAGCTGCGCGGTCTTTGCAGCGTCATTCGAGGAGAGGAAGCGACGCGGGTCGGGCCGGCCAGGCTCCGGCGCAGGAGTCGTGCTCGTGGTCGCCGGGGCCACGTGCCGCTGCCGGTGGCCGGACGAGCAGCCCGCGGCTGCTGCCGCGAGGACGACCGCGAGAAGAGCCCCTTTCCATGCCGGAGACCGCACTCGGCTGAATGCTAGGGGGCCACTCCCTCGAACGGGGCATGGACGGCGTCCGCCTGCGCGGCGATGCTGGAGCGATGCCGCGCACGATCGTCGCCGCCGCCGCGCTCCTCGCGATTGCGCCGGTCGCCCTTGCCGCGGGCCCGCGGAACCAGGAGCAGGTCCGGTTCAACCCGGCAGACCAGGCCGCGGCGCGCGCAGCCGTGCTCCGGAAGGCCGATCTCGGCTCCGGCTGGGGCGGCGGGCGCACGAAGCCGGACACCTCCGCGAAGATGAGCTGCCCCGGCTACGAGCCCAAGCAGTCCGACCTGGTGCTGACCGGCGCCGCGGAGACCGTCTGGGGCCGCTCGGGCATGGAGGTCCAGAGCCTCGCCCAGGTGCTGAGGACGCCGGCGATGGTCGCACGGGACTGGCAGCGCACAGTCGTCGATCCGCGCGCGATCGCGTGCCTGCGCACGACCCTGGCGAAAGGCCTCACCTCGCGTGAACGGCTGGTCTCGTTCAAGCGGGTCGCGTTCCCGCGGCTCGCCCGGTTCTCGCGTCTCTACCGGGCCGTGATCGAGGTGCGGGCGCAGGGTCAGAAGGTGCGCGTCTTCGCCGACTTCGTGCTGGTCGGCAGCCGCCGCACCGAGCTGACGCTGAGCGTCACCGCGCCGAACGCGATTCGCGCGAGCGTCTCGCGCTCCGAGGTGAAGTGGGCCCGCGCGATGCTGGCCCGCGCACGCGCCTGAGCGCATAGATTCGCGCAGTGACGACTGAGGCCGAGCGCGAGGGCGGCGGCCGGCTCGTCTGGCTGATCGCGCTCGAACGGACGCTGCGGGGCCTGCTGCTCCTCGCGGCCGGCGTGTACCTGATCGCCAAGGCCGGCGCGAACTTCGGCAACATCGCGAACCACCTCGCGGCGCGGCTCGAGCTCGATCCGCGGCGGCCCTGGATCCGCCACCTGGTCGCGAGGCTCGGCCGGCTCAGGAACCACGAGGTGAAGCTCTTCGGCGTGGCCGCGATCGCGTACGGGATGCTCGAGCTGGTCGAGGGCGGCGGGCTCTTCGCCCGCAAGCGCTGGGCCGAATGGCTGACGGTGGTCGCGACCTCGCTGTTGATCCCGTTCGAGGTCTACGAGCTGGTCCGCCGTCCGTCCTGGCTGAAAGCGGCCGGCATCGTGGTGAACGTGGTGATCGTGATCTATCTCTACCGTGTCGTCCGCCGGAGGGGACGACGATAGGCTTTCGCCGTGCCTGCCGAGGCCTTCCACGAGCCCGGCCCGCTGCCTGCCGCCCACGCCTTCGACATCGAGGAGGCCAAGCAGCGGCTGGCCGAGGGAACGGGCGGCTACGAGATCGTCCACCGCTCGCCCGGCCTCGAGCTGGGCGTGTACGTCCTCGTCGCACCCGAGCCCGACCGGCAGCAGCCGCACGAGGACGACGAGATCTATGTCGTGCTCGAGGGCAGCGGCGTGCTCGAGGTCGGACCGGAGCGCGTCGAGCTGCAAGAGGGGCACGCGGTCTTCGTCCCGGCCGGCGCGGAGCACCGGTTCGTCGGCTACGAGCGCCTGAGCGTGCTCGTGATCTTCGAGCGGGCGCGGCGCTGAGCGTCCAGACGGAAGCCGGCACCCCGCTCTCGACCGACGAGCTGCACCGTATCCACGCCTACTGGCGCGCGGCGAACTACCTCTCCGTCGGCCAGATCTACCTGCTCGACAACCCGCTGCTCCGGGAGCCGCTGCGGCCCGAGCACGTCAAGCCGCGGCTGCTCGGCCACTTCGGGACGACCCCGGGGCTGAACCTCCTCTACGCGCACCTCAACCGCGCGATCGTCGGGCGCGACCTGAGCGCGATCTACGTCACGGGCCCCGGCCACGGCGGCCCCGGCCTCGTCGCGAACGCCTACCTCGAGGGCACGTACAGCGAGATCTATCCCGAGATCGGGCTCGACGAGGACGGGCTGCGCCGACTGTTTCGCCAGTTCTCGTTCCCGGGCGGGATCCCGAGCCACGTCGCGCCGGAGACGCCCGGCTCGATCCACGAGGGCGGCGAGCTCGGCTACGCGCTGGCCCACGCCGTCGGCGCGGCCTTCGACAACCCCGACCTGCTCGTCGCCTGCGTGATCGGAGACGGCGAGGCCGAGACCGGGCCGCTCGCGACGAGCTGGCACGGCAACAAGTTCCTGAACCCGCGCACCGATGGCACGGTCCTCCCGATCCTGCACCTGAACGGCTACAAGATCGCGAACCCGACGGTGCTCGCGCGCATCCCGGAGCACGAGCTCGTGGCGTTCCTCGAGGGCTGCGGGTGGCAGCCGCTGCTCGTGTCCGGAGACGAGCCCGAGCCGGTCCACCAGGCGCTGGCCGCCGCACTGGACCACGCGCTCGACGCGGATCCCGGGAGCTGGCCGATGATCGTCCTCCGCACGCCGAAGGGCTGGACGGGCCCCAAGGAGGTCGACGGCCTCCCGGTCGAGGGCACCTGGCGCTCGCACCAGGTACCCGTGGCCGACGTGCGCGGCAACCCGGAGCACCTGCAGATCCTCGAGGACTGGCTGCGCAGCTACACGCCCGACGAGCTGTTCGACGACGAGGGCCGTCTCGTCCCGGAGCTCGCGGAGCTGCCGCCGCGGGGCGAGCGGCGGATGAGCGCGAACCCGCACGCGAACGGCGGGACGCTGCTGCGCGACCTCGTGCTCCCGGACTTCCGCGACTACGCGGTCGAGGTCTCGAAGCCGGGAACCGAGCTCGCCGAGGCGACGCGCGTGCTCGGCAACTTCCTCCGCGACGTGATCGTCCGCAATCCGGAGACCTTCCGCCTCTTCGGGCCGGACGAGACCGAGTCGAACCGGCTCGGCAGCGTGTTCGAGGCGACCGAGCGCGCCTGGGAGGCCGAGATCCTGCCGACCGACGAGCACCTCGCCCCGGAGGGCCGCGTGCTCGAGGTCCTCTCGGAGCACCTCTGCCAGGGCTGGCTCGAGGGGTACCTCCTCACCGGCAGGCACGGCCTCTTCAACTGCTACGAGGCCTTCATCCACATCGTCGACTCGATGTTCAACCAGCACGC
>DATDMJ010000011.1:0-25774 GCA_036518855.1 Gaiellaceae bacterium
GGCCGGGCAGATGCCCCCTGGCGATGATGGCCACCCCCGCGAGCGCAGCGACGACCAGGCACACGAACCAACGACGCATGACGAACCTCCCTTCGCCTGTTCCCAGCGCTACGGGTCGCGTTGCACGATCGCGACGCGTGAGAGGAACGGCGACCCGAACGCCGCGTAGCCCTGTGCCTCGACTCGCAGAGACTGTGCGTTCGACGGGACGAGACCGCCGGTCTCCGAGGCGGGCCGGTCGGTGAAGGCCGGCAGCCGCGTCGTGGCCAGCACCGCGACCAGGATCCACGCGGGGACGATGAGGAAGCGGAGCCGGACGATGAGCCAAGCGAGGGCGGTCATGTGCCGGGTTCTGCCCAGCGACGCGAGGCACTACGCCCCGGGGGAAAACCGATCGCGCAGGCGGCCCGTAGCGCCCGGCATAGGCGAAGGGAGGTTCGTCATGCGTCGATGGGTCGTGTACCTGGTTGTCGCCGCGTTCGCGGGGGTGGCCATCATCGCCAGGGGGCATCTACCTGGCCTTACGGGGAAGAGGTTGACCCCGCCTGTCTCGGCGCTAAGCTCGCGCCAGCCGGGCCCGTAGCTCAGCTGGTCAGAGCAGCGGACTCATAATCCGTTGGTCCCTGGTTCGAATCCAGGCGGGCCCACTCGAGAAGCCGCTGCAAACGCAGACTTCGGACTTTTGCAAAAGGGTCAGCGTGCTCGGGGTGGGCAACGAAATGGGCAACGGGCCGCGAGCGCGCGCCTTCGGCTGACCCTTTGGACGCACTCGCCCACGACCTCCGGGCGAGCCCGGACGACGATGACGAGCCGTTCGACGACGACTTCGTCGATTCACCACTAATCGAGCCGCTCGCGTTAGATGACTTGAAGAGCGCCGTTCGCGCCATCGCTTCAGGCTGGCTACCTGAATATCTCGCAGTCGAAAGGACGCTCGAGCAACCGCTATGTGGCCGAGGGTGCCAACCCTGGAGATCATTGCAGGGTTAACCGTGAGGCAGATGGATCGGCACCCAACCCTGCAGGAATCGACCCGGCAACCCTGCAGGCAGCTGCACCCGAAAGCGAAGATGAAAGCGTCATCGAGAGCGGGTGCCCGACGCCGACGAGGACTGATGGGTGCGACGAGTGCGGCGAACGTTCCACAGTCGCCGAGTGGAACGACGGACCCTGGCGCTGCGAGCGCTGTGGGCGGGGGAGGTTCCTGGCCGTTGCTGGAGTCGAGTCGATCGGGAGGCCGTTCTGAGCGAGGCGACGCGAATCGCGCCGAGGGTCGCTCTCACGAGGGCGGAGGCAGCCGAATGTCTCGGCGTCAGCCTCGACAGCTTCGAGCGCTGGGTCCAGCCTGAGCTCCGGCTCGTGAGGCGTGGCCGGCTGCGGCTAGTTGCCGTTCGCGACCTCGAGCGCTGGGTCGAGGCGAACGCTGCGAAGGTGATCGACTTACCAAGAGTCCCAAGCACTCGGCTCGCTGCCTTCAGTTGGTTCGACCGCGTGTTCTAGTGTTGCCTCAACCCGAGTCAGGAGACGGCGAATGGCCCTAGGGGATGAAATCGACGTGATCTTCAGGCGCGAGGTCAAGTCGCTGCCTGCCTACGCAAAGGCCCAGGCCGCGGGCGGTTCGGGGCTCGCACCGCCCGTGGACGAGATGAATCAGCTCCTCATGGGCCTAGTGATTGCCGCGCAGCGCTCGCTCCACGTGCTCGCCGACCGCATCGAAGAGCTGGAAAGCCCGTAACGCCGGCTCCCCAGGAAACCGACCGGCTGCAGAGATCGCGGCTAGACTGGCTGGGCGCGTTGGGCTTAGCCCGGAAGCCGCCGAGGCTCGTACCCTCTTCGACTGTCACATTTGGCCTGGGTGCACGCAGGAAGCTCGACTTGAGCTCCCTTTTGATCGCAGAGAGAAGAAGGTGAGGAGGTGCTTCTCTCGTGGCGAGTGGAACGGTCAAGTGGTTCAACGAAGAGAACGGCTACGGCTTCATCACCACCGACGAGGGCGGCACGGATCTCTTCGTCCACCGCGGCAGCATCGTCGGCGATTGGCGTACGAAGACTCTGACCGAGGGCGAGCGGGTCGGGTTCGATCTGCGCCAGGGAGGACTGTGTCCAGAAGCCGTCCATGTTCTGCCTCTGGCCCTGAAGGGGAGTCCGTGACCGTTTCGTCGCCGCCTGCGACCCCGAATGAGTTCCGGTGCGCTAAATGCGGCTACGGAATCGTCATAAGCGGCGCACTCCCCGCCTGCCCAATGTGCAGGACCAGCACTTGGAAACCCATGCGAAACCAGAGCGAGAGGAGCGGAGATGACCCACGAACAAAAAAGCCCCAACGATGAGGGCGGCGCTCGGGAGGGTGCTCAGAAGAAGCTCACCGCTAGTGTTGGCACACCGCTCGCGAAGCAGGAGAAGAGTCGTAGGAGGCGCCTGTTTGGGGGCCGCCGAGAACAGCCCCGCTCCTAGCAGTCACTAGCGCGAATCACTCGCTCGCGCTCGCGCGCATGGGCGTGCGTTTCCAGGCGCAATCAGCTCGGCTCGCAAACCTTCCGACGAATGCTCTGAAATGCGCATTGGCCGGACGCACGGCTGCGATCAAAGTCGCGAGGGCCTTCGGTGACCTCTCCGAGAACTTCGAGTACCACGCCGCCAAGAAACGATCAGGGCCTGCTGGAGCGGCGGATCGGAGCGTTGCGCGACCGCCTCAACCGCGCTGTGCTCGTCGACGAGCAAGCGGCTGCGGCCTGTTTCAGAGGCTCGGGCTTCTCACTGCGCTTCGCGGCAGCCCAGCGGCCGCCTGCTACGGTGTGACCACGGGACGGCAATCCGGCCGCCCCTGTGAGATGAGCTTCTCGTTCCTCCTTCGGGCGTTTCGAGGCAGGCAGTCTCGAACCCCGAAAAGGAGTCGAACGTCATGTCGAACCAGTCTTTCCGCGCGCTCGGCGTGTCCGCGCCCGTCGTGGGCGCGCTCGCCGCTCGTGGAATCACCGATCCCTTCAACATCCAGCAGCTCGTCCTTCCTGACGCCCTCCGCGGGCTGGACGTGCTCGTCCGCTCGCCGACCGGTTCGGGCAAGACGCTTGCCTTCGTGCTGCCGATCGTCGAGCGGGGCAACTGCGCAGACGCGCGCCCCTCCGCACTCGTGCTCGTGCCGACGCGCGAGCTCGCCGCCCAGGTGACGGCCGAGTTCCAGCCGCTGGCGAAGGCGCGCGGGCTCTCGGTCGCTCCCGCCTACGGCGGCGTGCCGCTCCGCTCGCAGGCAAAGCGAATCAGGAGCGCCCACATCCTCGTCGCGACCCCCGGCCGTCTCGAGGACCTTGCTTCGCGCAAGCTGGTCGATCTCTCGCACGTGCGCTCGTTCGTGCTCGACGAGGCCGATCGGATGCTCGACATGGGCTTCCAGCCGCAGGTGGACAAGCTCGTCCGGCGGCTGCCCCGGAACCGGCAGACGATGTTCTTCTCGGCCACGCTCGACGGCGCGGTCGGCGACCTGGCCCGCAAGTACACGAACAGCGCTTCGCGCATCGAGGGCGAGCTCTCCGTCTCACAGCAGCCGAGCGAGATCGAGCACCGCTTCGTTTCCGTGACCGCGAACTCCAAGGTCGACACGCTCGTCGAGCAGATCCGCTCGTCGGGATCGACGCTCGTGTTCGTGCGCACCAAGCGCGGCGCCGACCGGCTCGTCCAGAAGCTGGCGCGCCAGGGCGTCACCGCCGCCGCCATGCACGGCGACATGTCGCAGGCCGCACGCGAGCGCGCCCTGTCCCGCTTCGAGGCCGGCAAGATCGAGACGCTGGTCGCGACCGACGTCGCTGCTCGCGGGCTCGATCTCGACGATGTCACCCACGTCATCAACTACGACCCGCCCGAGGAGGACAAGGGCTACGTCCACCGGACCGGGCGAACCGGCCGTGCGGGCCGGAGCGGTACCGCGATCACGTTCGTCTTGCCCGAGCAGCGCGCCGAGACGAGCCGCGTAGCGCGGCGACTCGGCCACCGCGAGCAGTTCGAGCAGGCCGGGATGCGATCGGCGCCCGCGAAGCTCCTCTACACGAGCCGGCGCGGACGCCGATCGAAGTGGTAACCGCGGCCTAGGCCGTCTTGGCCTGCGCGCGCCCCCTCATGCCTGCGCCAAGAGCGGGCGTTATCGCGAGGCTCTTGCCGGCTGAATCTCAGCCGGTGACCGACTAACTCATAATCCGTTGGTCCGTGGCTCGAATCCAGGCGGGCCCATTGCGAGGTGTCGAGGGGCGGGCGCTAGACGGGCAGTTTCCCGCGCGTCTTTCGGCCCGCGTCCGCACTCTTGTTCGTCGCCTTCCGCGAGCTGCTGAAGGATTTTCCGAGCGCCTTTCCGACGACGCCGGGTGCTTTGCTGCCCGTCCGCGCACCGGCCCCGAGGGTCCGCGAGACGCCCTTTTGCGGCCAGATCGACAATCGAGGAGCGAGCAGCGCCAAGATGAACAGCACGACGCAGGCGGCGACTATGCCGGCAATGATCATGGTGACGGCGTGTTCTCCCGAAGAAGCGCCTTCTAAACGGGGAGCGGAGCCGCGGCGATCGAGCGTCTACTCGGCGTCACCGCTCTGGAAGAAGGCTGCGAACGACCCCGCGACCGCGGTGATGACGAACACCGCCCATGCCTCGAGCAAGACGTCGAGCACTTTCCCCGCGCCCGTCAACGGGTTCTTGACCGATGACGAGACCGTCAGCACCTGGACGGTGGAGAAGAAGAGCGCGTCGCCGAAGCCATGGATGTCGCTCCCTTTGAGCCCGCTTTCGTAATGCCAGACGAGAAGCGCGCCCCCGAAATCGACGAGCACGCTGAGAAGGAGAGCGATCAGCAACCGGGCGAGCAGCCGGCGATGCCGCTCGCTCCACCGTGTCAGTCGACGTATCTCCTCGGAGATCATCAGCCCGGGAGCTACCCACGGTTCCAGTCGAGTGTCCGGACGCGCATCGTCGTGTCGGTCGCGAGGAGTGAGCCCCGCCTTCCCTCGAACCTGACAAGACACAGGGCGCCGGCCAGCTCTGGATGCTCTTCCTTGAGGTCGTCGAGCAAGCCGAACGCCTCGACGGGGTCGGTGATCTCTGCGAGCACGTGCCCATCTCGATCGTCGACGAGCAGGAAGCCGTCCACGTCGCTTACGTGTCCGCGCCAGCGATGCCCAAACAGGGCTCCGGCGAGACGCACATCGAGTAGGCGCGGTTACTTGCTGCAGACCGTCAGGCCGAGCTTGGCGGCCAGGGCGTTGCTGCGCTTGTTGTGCGCGTCGCCTGCCTGGAGGGCCGCCGCGACGCCCTGCGCGTCCTTCTTGGCGGCCTTGTCCTGAACGGTCCGGAGATCGGCCTCGAGCTTCTGGACACCCGCGAGCCACCGGTCGGCGTCGGCCTGCTCGTCCTTCGGCGGCCTCAGCTTCTGCAGCCTCTTGACGGACTGGTCGAGCATCGCCACCAGCTTGTCGATCGCCGTCGCCAGCTCGGCGAGGCTGGTCGGCCTCGCGATCGCGCTGCTCTGGCGGTTGTACGTACGGCAGATCGCGTCGGCCTTCGACGCGAACTCGGCCTGCGAGAGGCGCGGAGGGTCGCTTCCACCGCCGCAGCCGGCGAGCAGTAGAACGACCGCAAGCGCGGCGAGGAGTGGCCTGCCCACGTGACTACCGTAACGCGTGCGGCGGCCGTGCAGAACTTTCCGCACTTTCCGAGATTCTGGGCGACGTCACCCTTTCGAGTGATCCTCCCGCTGGACGAGAAGTCGTAGAGTCGTTCTGCGGCTACGGCCCGGCGGAACGGAGCGGCTGGGCAAGGGGCACTGCGAACGTTTTCCACAGTTTCCACATGAGGTGGGGAGCAATTTCTGGACCGCATCGACAAGTTGAACCCGTGCGTGGGCGTGAGCCGCAGCCGCCGGGCGACTTCGTCTCCGACGAGCACCGCGCCGACTGTGCGCGGTTCCTCGACGAGCTGAAGACGCAGATCCAGTGGCGGGATGAGCAGCGCCGTGACGCCGGCTGGGTGCCCGGCCCGCCCGGCGCCTCGTCAGCGGACCGCTAGAACGCCGTCAGCCAGACGGCCGTGCCGTGGCCGCCCCGTCGCTGGCCGCGGGCCTCGGCGGCAAACCTCACGCGCTTTGGGCCGGAGTCGTCGCCATGCGAGACCAGCATCGGGTCGGCTCCACCGGTGACGACCAGCGCGACGTGGTGGCCGCGGCTCGGCGGCGTCCAGACGACGAGGTCGCCCGGCTGGGCAGCGCTCTTCGGGATCCGACGGCAGTGGTCGAGCATCGTCCCGGTGTAGCCGCCAGCGCGCGGGTCGTAGGCGCCGGGCCAGTTCGGGTTCGGCGCGCCGGCCCACGCATAGCAGTAGGTCGCGAACCCGGAGCAGTCGGTCGCGAGCGGCAACGCCCCCGGCGTCCGCATCGCGCTCAGGCGCACCGTCCCGTCCCGGGCGTAGCCGATCCGGCCCGAGTTCTTCACGCCCCAGAGCGCCCAGGCGACGATCCGCTTCCGCGTCGTCTGCTCCGCCGGGCCGGTCTGCGCGAGCCGCTGCGCGCGCCGCTTCCCGAACGCCGCCGGGAGCGGCTTCTTGCCGGACAGGATCGCGCCCAGCTGCGGGCCGAAGGTTCCGTTCACCGCGCTCTGGGGGTAGCCGAGCTCCCATTTCGCCCGCTTGACCGCGCCGGCGGTGAGCTCGCCGAACTCGCCGTCCGCGCGGCCCGCGTCCCACGAGCCGTACTTGTTCTTCTCCAGGAGCCGCTGCGCCGCCTCGACGTCGCTGCCGCTCATGTGCGGGTTGGCGAGCTGCAGCACGCGCGGGCCCGCTGCGACTGCTGCCCGGCCGCCGTCCTGCAACCGCTTCAGCAGCACCGCGGCGCCGCACTGCTGCGAGACGGCGGTCGGCGAGAACTTCCCGTCGGCGACGTACTTCCCGCGCGTGTAGTGGTTGGAGAAGCTCCAGAGGTAGGGCGAGAGCACCGTCGGATGGTGTTCGCGATAGCCGAAGCCGTTGTAGCCCTCGAGCTCGTAGAGCGCACCCGGGATGCTCCAGTCCTTCCAGCGAGTGAGCCCTCGGTAGGTGAGGGCGTCGATCGCGCTCTGCTCCCACG
The DNA here is from genome assembly GCA_036518855.1 of Gaiellaceae bacterium. Classification (GTDB taxonomy): domain Bacteria; phylum Actinomycetota; class Thermoleophilia; order Gaiellales; family Gaiellaceae; genus AC-32. Next base: position 7,092 of record DATDMJ010000011.1, read on the forward strand.
TGAACGGCGGCTTGCCCTTCGGCGGGCGGCCCGCGGGGACGTGCGTCGTGCGCGCGGTCAGCGGATCGCCGTTGTGCAGGTGCCGAGTGAAGTCGCCGCCTGCCTCCATGCTGTGGATCACGGCGACGACGTACCACGGGATGCCGGTCGCCGCGGCGACCTTGTCGTAGCGCGCGCGGTTCGCGGCCAGCCTGCGGGCGGTCTGGTCGACCGTCGCCTTCCGGACGGGCCGGATCGAGCACGACTGGTACAGCAGCGTGTATTCGCGCCGGAGCGCGTTCGTCAGTGCCGGCACCTGCTCAGCCCGTGCGCTCGGGAGCGTCGCTCGTCTGGGGCTTCGGCTCCTTGCCGTCAGACCCGGCCGCGCCGAGAGTCGTGCCGATCAGCATGTCCTGGGCCAGCCGCTCGCTGAAGCCCGCCGCGAACGAGAAGACGATGAAGTAGTAGTAGTGGGATTTCGCCTTGTCGTTCGCAAGGTGGATCCCGATCACGCCGCTCTTGAGCGCGATGTAGGTCATGAGCCCGAAGACCGCGCCGACAAAGGGGCGCAGCGACCCCAGCGTGCGAAGCGTGTCCTTGCCGAACTCCCAGTCAACGCGGACCTTGTTCGAGCTGAGGCGGGAGAGGACGCTGATCAACGCGCCTACCGCGCCCGCGCTGAAGCAGACGAGCCCGATCCCGAGCGAGCTGGTGTGGTTGTGCACGAGCACGATCCAGGCCGCGACCGCGGCGAGGAGCGGCGGGACCATTCCGTACAGCATCCCGCCGACGTAGGTGATCTGGCCGGACCGCTCGGCCGCGTGGCAGTAGTAGTCGTGGATCTCCTTCAGGCTTGCGCGCGTCGAGCGCGTGACCTCGGCCACGGCGCGCTCGTCGCTGGCGCGCCCGCTCTCGGCGAAGGCGAGTACCGAGCTCATCACGTTGAAGAGCGACTCGATCGCGAGCCGCCGGCTCGTGTCACGCAGGACCTCCTGCACGCGGACGGCCAGCGCCTCGCACTCGTAGAGGAGCCGCATCAGCTTCGGCTTGTCCTTCGTCGACCAGTCGGTGGCCCAGTGCAGCTGCACGGTGTCGTTGAGCAGCATCGGCCGGTGCTTGATCGTCAACGCGATTCCGGAGGCCTCGCTCGTGCACCAGTACTGGTTGACGATCGTCCCGTGCCTTGCCTCGAAGCTTGCCTCGAACTCGCGATAGCGCTTCTCCGCCGGCCCTTCGTACGGGCCGGGGTGTTCCTGCAGCAGCTCCTTCTGGCGTAGGAAATGGACCCAGACGAGCTCCGGGAACGAGACGTGCCGTTCCTCGCGCCGACGACGCCGGAAGTAGCCGAGGAAGCTTCGTCTTTCCGGAACTTCCGCGGTGGTCGCGCTTACCGCGTTCACGTTCGCCCTCCTCTTCGCGAGGCTGGGCCGCACGGCCAGCGTAGGACGATTCGGGACGTTTGGCAAGGTTTGGGAAGGTTGATCGCATGACCCGCGCGGGTTACGCTCGACGCCTGCGGCCGGACGAAGGAATGGGACCGGCGATGCACAACGGGGCACCAGAGCACTTCGATGCCGTGGTCGTCGGATCCGGCTTCGGGGGCTCGGTGACGGCCTACCGCCTGGCCGAGGCGGGCAGGGGCGTCTGCCTGCTCGAGCGCGGCAAGCCCTATCCACCCGGCTCGTTCCCGCGGAGCCCGCTCGGGTTCTCGAAGAACTTCTGGGACCCGAGCGAAGGCCTCTACGGCATGTTCAACGTCTGGCGGTTCAGCGGCATCGACGCGCTGGTCTCGAGCGGGCTCGGCGGCGGCTCGCTGATCTACGCCAACGTGATGATCCGCAAGGACGAGCGCTGGTTCGTCCACGAGGACGGCGAGAGCTGGCCGGTCAGCCGCGCCGAGCTCGAGCCGCACTACGACCGCTGCGAGTCGATGCTCGCCGTCCAGAAGTACCCGCTCGAGGCCGAGCCGTATGCCTCGACGGCGAAGACGCTCGCCTTCCGCGACGCGGCGAAGCGGCTCGGGCACGAGTGGTTCCTGCCCGACCTCGCGGTCACCTTCGCGAACGACGGCGACGCGCCCGTGCCGGGAGAGCCGATCCGCGAGCAGCATCCGAACCTGCACGGCCGCACGCGGTACACGTGCCGGCTCGTGGGCGAGTGCGACGTCGGCTGCAACTACGGCTCGAAGAACTCGCTCGACTACACGTACCTGAGCGCGGCGGCGCGCCACGGGGCGGACCTGCGGTCGTGCTGTGAGGTGAAGGCCTTCAGGCCGCGGGAGGGCGGCGGCTTCGAGATCGACTACGTCGAACACCAGCCGGAAGAAGGGCCGAAGGCGGCCTTGCCGGCGACGATCACGGCCGACACGCTCGTGATCTCCGCCGGGACCCTCGGGTCGACCTTCCTGCTGCTCAAGAACCGGGACGCGTTCCCGTCCTTGCCGGCCGCGCTCGGGACGCACTTCAGCGGCAACGGCGACCTCCTGACCTTCGCGCTCCGTTGCCGTGAGGAGATCAACCCGGACTTCGGCCCGGTGATCACGAGCGCGATGCGCGTGGGCGACGCCGTCGACGGTGACGGCTCCACCGGACGCGGCTTCTACGTCGAGGACGCGGGCTACCCGAGCTTCCTCAGCTGGATGCTCCAGGCCGCGGACGAGCCGAGAACGCTCTGGCTCTGGCGCAAGGCGGCGATCCGGCTCCTGTGGAAGTGGATCCGCCGGCAGCCGCAGCCCGACATCAGCGGCGCGGTCTCGTCGTTCCTCGGCGACTCGCGGACTTCCGCGGGGCTCCTGCCGCTGCTCGGGATGGGGCGCGACGTGCCGGAGGGCCGGATGCGCCTGGAGGACAAGCTGCTCGACGTCGACTGGTCGAAGGACGGTGCCTCGAAGGCGTACTTCGACCGGCTCCGCGCCACGATGCACGCGCTCGCCGACGAGCTCGGCGGGCGCTTCGAGGACAACCCGCTGTGGTGGCTGAGCAAGGTCATCACCGTCCACGCGCTCGGCGGCTGCCCGATGGGTCGCGACGCGAACGAGGGCGTGGTCGATTCCTGGGGCCGGGTCTTCGGGGTCCCCGGCCTGCACGTCGCCGACGGCTCGGTCATGCCTGGCCCCGTCGGCCCGAACCCGAGCCTGACGATCGCCGCACTCGCCGACCGCTTCGCGGACGGGATCATCGATGGGAGGCAACAGCCATGAGCGAACGTGTCGTGCCGTTCCGGGCACGCGACGGCTTCGAAGCAAATCTGATCAACGTCCAAGGCTCGACCAAGCCGGAGAAGGGCCCCGTGCTGCTCGTGCACGGAGCCGGGGTCCGCGCGAACATCTTCCGGGCCCCGAGCGGGCGAACCGTCGTGGACGCCCTCGTCGACGCCGGCTACGACGTCTGGCTCGAGAACTGGCGCGCGAGCATCGACTTCGCGCCGAACGAGTGGACGCTCGACCAGGCAGCGGTGCACGACCATCCGGCCGCGGTGGAGACGGTGGTCGGCGACACCGGGGCAGAGGAGATCAAGGCGATCATCCACTGCCAGGGCTCGACGAGCTTCATGATGTCCGCCGTCGCGGGGCTGGTCCCGGCCGTGAAGACGGTGATCACGAACGCCGTGACGCTGCATCCGGTGATCCCGCGCTGGTCGCGCTACAAGATCGGCTACGGGATCCCGCTCGTGGCGAAGCTGACGGACTACCTCAACCCGCAGTGGGGCGAGAAGGCCCCCGGGGTGACGCCGAAGGTGCTGAACGGGATCGTCCAGGCCGTGCACCACGAGTGCTCCAACCCGGTGTGCAAGGAGGTCAGCTTCACCTACGGCAGCGGCTTTCCGGCGCTCTGGAGGCACGAGAACCTGAACCCCGAGACGCACGAGTGGCTGCGCGGCGAGTTCGCGCACGTCCCGATGACGTTCTTCGAGCAGATGCGCAAGTGCGTCGCCGCGCGCCGCCTGCTGGCGGTCGAGTACCACGACGCGCTGCCGCGGGACTTCGTCGCCCAGCCGCCGAAGACCGACGCTCGCTTCGTCTTCTTCGCCGGGCGCGAGAACCGCTGCTTCCTGCCCGAGAGCCAGGTGGAGACCTTCCGGTGGTTCGAGCACCACCAGCCGGGCCGGCACGCGCTCCGCGAGCTCGACGGCTACAGCCACCTCGACGTCTTCATGGGCAAGGACGCGAGCAAGGACGTCTTCCCGCTCATGATCGACGAGCTGGAGAAGGCGGCATGAGCGGGCTGACGTTCAAGGAGACGATGTCCGGGCCGGTTGCGCTTGGCCCATCCGATCCGGAGGCCGGCGCCGCGGCTCCCGCCGCGAAGACCCTCGCGGTGCACTGCGAGATCGCGATCGACGACATCGACCGCTTCGTCGCCGACCGCGACCACACCGGCAGCATCACCGGCACCGTCGAGTACGAGCCGTTCGGCGGCACGCTGCCGGTTCGCTCCGGGGTCTTCAACCTCTTCTCGCCTGGCGGCCCGAACGAGCGGCTGATGCAGTACCGGCTCTCCTTCGAGCACGACGGCAAGCCGTACTTCCTCGACGGGCGCAAGCACGTCCACGACGACCCCGGCTTCGACATCTGGAAGGACACGACGACGCTCTACACCGTGCTGCACCAGGGGAGCGACGACACCGGGCCGGTCGTCGGCGCAGGGATCCTCAGCCTCGGCGTCGAGGCGCTGGCTCGGATGATGTCGACCATGCGCTCGACCGGCGACGGGCTCGGGCCGCTGATCAAGTTCGGGAAGGTCTTCCTCGGCTCGCTCTGGGAGACCTACGGCAAGGACAAGATCGGAGGCGGCTCGTGACCGCGACGCAGCCGGTCGCCCGCGAGGCCGCGTCATCCAGGCGCGACGAGCGCTTCGCCGGCTGGGAGTGCAGCGAGCCCGGCGCGTTCAGGAAGCTGATGCCGTCAGGCCCGCGGCCGAAGTTCTCGTGGCTGCGGCCGTCGATCCTCTGGTCGGCCCGCAACGACCCGCTCGTCCGCTGGTTCGGCGATCCGACCGACGAGCAGCGGCGCCAGTGGGTCGCCGCCCAGCGCGAGCGGCGCGGCACCGGCGATCTGACGATCGACCGGAACGACCTGGGGGAGAGCTTCTCGTGCCTGATCGCCGGCGACACGGGGGAGGGGACGCCGCCCCAGTACGCGGTCGTCCCGGGGCTGCTCGAGATCGGCGCGGGGACGTCGTTCCTGGTCGCGCTCAGCGACGTCATCTACCCGATCGGCGACGTGAACGACTACGTCGACAAGTTCGCACGGCCCTACGGCGCCTATCCGGGCCCGGTCTACGCCGTGCCCGGCAACCACGACTGGTACGACGGGCTCGGCGGATACATGCGGATCTTCTGCGGCGCCGAGCGGCCGGCGGCAACCGCCCTACCCGGCCGCGGCTTCAAGGCCTGGCTCCGCGACCGCCTCTGGCGTCCGCCCAGCGTGCTCGCCGAGAAGACGATCGGCAGCTGCTGCGAGCTCCGGCCGCCGCTCTCGGGACCGCCGACCCTCCCAGGCCCCTACTGGACGATGGAGACCGGCCCCGTGCGCTTCGTCGGCATCGACACCGGGATCAAGGGCAACATCGACGGCGAGCAGGGCGACTGGCTCCGAGAGGTCTCGAAGGGCCCGAAGCCGAAGATCCTCCTGACCGGGAAGCCGCTCGTGGTCAACAACGGGCGCGACCCGGGGGTCGTCGCCGAGCGGGACTTCACCGTGGACGACGTCGTCCGCGACCCGGAGAACAACTACGTGGCCGCGATCGGCGGCGACATCCACAACTACCAGCGCTACCCGGTGCCCGTCGGCGACCGCACGATCCAGTACGTCGTCTCCGGCGGCGGCGGCGCCTTCATGCACGCGACCCACACGATCGCGAAGGTCGACGTCGCCGGGGTCTCGGAGGACGCCTTCAAGTGCTACCCGCTGCGCGGTGACTCGCTCGCGTTCTACAGCCGGCTCTACAGCCGCAAGCTCGCCTTCCGGACGAGTCTCCTGCAGATTCAGCCGGAGCAAGCGTCGGCGTACATCGCGTCGCGCATGAGCACCGATCCGACCCGGGGCGGAACGAGGCACCCGACGACGGCTACGCGGCTCCGGGGGTATTTCGTCGGCCTTCTCCCGAGCGGCCGCACCTTCCACAAGTACCTCTCCGAGTTCGCGACCTGGGTCGACCCGCCGCTCTTCAAGCACTTCCTGCGGCTCGACGTGAGCCCGACCGAGGTGCGGATCCGCTGCTTCGCGGCAACCGGCTGCGGGGCGCAGGAGCGTGACCCGCCGGTCGAGGACGACTTCACGATCCCGCTGAACGGGCGGGGGTAGGCGTGTTCGGCTCGATCCCGCGCCGCCTGCGGCGCGAGCGCGACCACTACGCCCTCGTCGACGGGATCCCGTTCACGCTGCCGGTCCGCTCGCTGCGGATGCAGGCGCTGATGGCCGTCTTCCCGGTCGATCCCGGCGGCGCCCAGGCGCTGCTCCCGGCCGGCATTCGCGCGGTCCGGCTCCCGCGGAAGGCCCTGCTCGCGGTCACGGTCGTCAACTACCAGGAGACCGTGATCGGCAAGTACATCGAGTACAGCATCGCGCTCGCCTGCAGGCACGGCTGGTTCGGGTTCGGCCAGTACGTCTGCGACCTCCCGGTCAGCACGGAGATCTCGGTCAAGGGCGGCAAGGGCATCTGGGGGATGCCGAAGCACCAGGCGCCGCTCGACTTCGAGGTCGGCGACGCGATCGTCTCGAGCCAGTACGACCTCGACGGGCAGCTCTGCTCGTACGTCGAGATCACGCAGCCGCGGCTGAAGGTGCCGACGCGCATCGGCGCCTCGAACTACTGCTCGTTCCGCGGGCTGCTGATGAAGTCGACCGTCTACTTCAAAGGGCGGGCGCACGTCGGCTTCGGGCGCGGAGCCCGGGGCCGCTTCGAGGTCGGCGGCCACCCGCGCCTGCAGGCGCTGAAGGAGCTCGGGCCTTTCGAGAAGCCGCTCTTCACGGTCTTCTTCCCGGAGGCGCACGGCGTGCTCGACGACCACTTCGAGTCTTGGTTCCTCGAGTTCGACCGCCCGCCCGAGCACCGGCCGGAGGGCTTCGAGAGCGTCATCGACCTCGGCCTGGGGGAGCAGTGGCCGCCGCCTCCCGTGGCCCCGCACTGAACCGTGAGCTGGTGGAAGATCCTCGACGCGGCCGTGCTGCTGCTCTGCGCGTCGATGTACCTCGGCACCGGCTGGTCGCTCGTGCTCTTCTCCTTCCCGGGCCGGTCGTGCCTGACCGTCGACAACTACTACGACCAGTTCGTCCCGCCGGTCGAGCGGGCGACGCGCTTCTTCACCTGGTGGACGGTGTTGATGATGGCCGCGGCGGTGGTGCTGATCGTCGCCGAGTGGCACAGCTGGTACGTGCTCGCGCCCGTGACTCTGCTCGCCGCGGTGGTCGCGGCGACGGCGCTGACCGTGAAGTTCATCTTCCCGTACAACAAGCGGATGGAGGCCCACATCCGCGATCCGACCGAGCTGCAGCTCGTGCTGGGGAAGTGGATCCGCCTCAACTGGATCCGCACCTCGCTCTGGACGGTCGAGTGGGCCGCGATCGCGGCGTGGTTCGGAGTGCGCCTCGGATGAAGGCGCTCTGGCTGCGCTGGCGCGGAGACCCGCTGCGCTGGACGCTGTGGGTCATCGCCGCCGGGACCTTCCTTTCCGGCCTGTTCCTGATCGTCTTCCAGAAGGTCGTGCTCGACTGGCTCTCCGCGCCGACGACGACGAGCGACCGGCTCTTCTTCGCGATCATCGGGATGTTCATGGCGATCGTCGGCGGGACGCTGGCTCAGGACCTCTGGGGCCGGCCGCACCGGTTCGTCGTGGGCTGGTCGGCGCTGCAGAAGGCGTGCGCGTCGGCGGCGATGTCCCTCGCCGTTGCGCTCTCGGTCTTCTCGTACTACGGGATCGTCCTGGCGGCGTTCGACTTCTGCTCCGCGCTGCTCGCGATCGGCTACTGGTGGCGGATCCGCGGCGCTCGCTGATCCTCGCCGGCGGCGGGATGCGCGTGGCCTACCAGGCGGGCGTGCTGCTCGCGCTCGAGGAGGAGGGCCTGACCTTCTTCCACGCCGACGGCACCTCGGGCGGGACGATCAACCTCGCGATGCTCCTCTCCGGCCTGACCCCGGCGGAGATGTGCGCGCGCTGGCGGACGCTGGACGTCAAGGGCTTCGTCTCGTTCCTGCGGATCAAGAAGTACCTCAGCAGCCTGAACTGGCCGGCGTTCGGCGGCGCGGACGGCCTGCGCAAGCACGTGTACCCGCACCTCGGCATCGACGTCGAGCGGATCCGCGCGGCGAGCGGGATCGAGGGCACGTTCAACGTCTGCGACTACGACGAGAAAACCAACTGGGCCGTCCCGCACCGGGAGGTCGACGAGGACCTGCTCGTCGCCGGGGTCTCCCTGCCGATGCTGATGCCGCCGGTCCGCCGCGACGGCCGCCTGTACGTCGACTCGGTCTGGATCAAGGACGCCAACCCGAGCGAGGCGGTGAGGCGCGGCGCCGAGGAGCTCTGGCTCGTCTGGTGCATCGGGAATACCACGACCTACCGCGACGGCGCCTTCAACCAGTACGTGCACATGATCGAGATGAGCGCCGACGGCGGGCTCAACGAGGAGCTCGCGCACCTGCGCGCGCAGCTCGGCTCGCAGCTCCCGGTGCTGCACGTGATCAAGCCGGAGTACCCGCTACCGCTCGACCCCGACTTCTATCTGGGGCGCATCGACGCGAACGGGCTGGTCGCCATGGGCTACCGCGACGCGAAGCGGTACCTCGCGAACCGGCCCGAGAACGGCGTCCCGTGGGATCCGGGCGCGACGAAGATGCGCGTCCAGCCGCCGGGTGCCGCGTTCGTCGAGAAGCTCGACGCGGCGGAGATCCGCGTCGACATCCGCGACGCGGAGGACCTCTCGAGCGGCGAGGCCGTCGCGATCGTCGACGGCCGCCCGGCGAAGAGCGGCTCCTTCGCGATGGACGGCAGGTGGCGCACCTACGAGCTCGTGCTCGAGCCGGACGAGCACGTGTCGTTCCGCGCGAAAGGCTGGCGCGGGCTCCACCGCCTCCAGGCGACCGGAACGGACTCGCTCCTCCATCAGATGAGAATCGTGGCCCGTTTGGCGCGCGCTCTTACCTAGCTAGAATCCCCGCCGATGGCCGAGACCGGGACGATGCGGGTCAAGTCGGGCCTCGCCGAGATGCTCAAGGGCGGGGTGATCATGGACGTCACCGACGCCGACCAGGCGCGGATCGCCGAGGACGCGGGTGCGGTCGCCGTGATGGCGCTCGAGCGCGTCCCCGCCGACATCCGACGCGAGGGTGGTGTGGCGCGCATGGCCGACCCGGACAAGATCCGCGAGATCCAGGAGGCCGTCACGATCCCGGTGATGGCGAAGTGCCGCATCGGCCACTTCGTCGAGGCCCAGGTGCTCGAGGCGCTCGAGGTCGACTACATCGACGAGTCCGAGGTGCTCACGCCTGCCGATCTCGCGAACCACGTCGACAAGTGGAAGTTCACCGTCCCGTTCGTCTGCGGCTGCACGAATCTCGGGGAGGCGTTGCGCCGCATCTCCGAGGGCGCGGCAATGATCCGGACGAAGGGCGAGGCCGGAACCGGCGACATCGTCAACGCAGTCACGCACATGCGCTCGGTCTTCGGGCACATCCGCAAGCTGCAGTCGCTGCGCGAGGACGAGCTCTACTCGGAGGCCAAGGAGCTGCGCGCCCCGCACGAGCTCGTGCGCTGGATCGCAGAGCACGGCCGCCTGCCGGTCGTCACCTTCACCGCCGGCGGGATCGCGACGCCTGCCGATGCCGCGCTCTGCATGCAGCTGGGCGCCGACGGCGTCTTCGTCGGCTCCGGGATCTTCAAGTCGTCCGATCCCTCGACCCGCGCGAAGGCGATCGTCGAGGCGACGACGCACTTCCGCGATCCCGAGATCCTCGCGCGGGTCTCGCAGGGTCTCGGCGACGCGATGAGCGGGCTCTCGACTGCCTCGCTCGCGCCCGAAGAGCTGCTCGAGACGCGCGGCTGGTAAGCGCCTTCTAGGAGGCCGGAACCGGCGGCGCCTCCGGCACCTCGCCCTCGTCCTCGAGCTCCGGCTCGATGTTGAACCGCGGCAGCCACTCGAGCCGGCTCGGCAGGTACCAGTTCCAGTCGCCCAGGAGCTTCATCGCGGCGGGCAGCAGCACGCCGCGGATGAGGGTTGCGTCGAGCAGAACCGCCACGGCGAGCCCGACACCGAGCTGCTTGATGTCGAGCGTGCGCAGCGAGGCGAAGATCGCGAACACGGCCACCATCACCGCCGCTGCGGCCGTCACCGTCGAAGCGGTCGAGCGGATCCCGCGTGCGACGGCATCGTCCGTCGGAACGCCTCGGTCCACGAGCTCCTTGACGCGGCTCAGGATGAAGACGTGGTAGTCCATGGACAACCCGAACAGCACCGTGAAGAGGAAGAGCGGCAGCCAGGTGATGACCGCGCCGTTCGAATGGAAGTTCAGGAGCCCTTGCAGGTGGCCGTCCTGGAAGATCCAGACGAGGATCCCGTAAGCCGCCCCGACCGAGAGCAGGTTGAGGATGATCGCCTTGATCGGGATCACGATCGACCTGAAGGTCAGGAGCAGCAGCAGGAACGCGAGCCCGAGCACGAAGGCGAACACGAACGGCGCACGGTGCTTCATCGTCACGTTGAAGTCGTGCGTGCCGGCGGTGTCACCCGTGACCGCTTCCTGCGTTCCGGCCGGCAGCGTCGCCAGCACCGGCGGGATCACCTTCGTGCGCAGCACGTCGAGCGCGTGCGTCGCGGCCGCGTCCTGTCCCTTGCCGGCGAGCGGGAAGTCGACGCGGGCGACGGTCTTGGCCGGGTTGACCTCGACCCGGATCGGCTGGTGGATGAGGCCCGTCGCGAGCGCGCGCCGCTTGAACTCGTCGTAGGCGCGGGTGAACTGCGGCGTGGTCACGTTCGGAGCCTTGACCACGACATGGGCCGGATCCTGCGAGCCGGGGAACGACTTCTGGATCGTGTCGTACGTCCTGACGATCGAGAGGCTCTTCGGCAGGTCGGTGAAGCTGAGGAGCTTCGTGTGGATGTTCAGCGCGGGGAGGGCGAAGAGGATCAGCAGCGCCGTCGAGAGCACCGTGGCGATCAACGGGAAGCGCATCGAGCGGTCGAGCACGAAGCCCCAGACGCGAGATTCCTGCCGGTCGCCCTTCAGGCGGCGCAGCAGCGTCGGCGTGTCGCGCAGCCAGACGAGCCAGCGCGGCCGTGAGCCGAACAGCTGGGTGATGCGCAGCACGATCGCGGCCAGCACCTGGCGAATGCCCCAGTCGATCCGGTCGCCGAGCTTGCCCAGCAGCGCCGGCAGCACGGTGAGCGAGCCGACCAGCGAGAGGAAGACGACGATCATCGCCCCGATGCCGATCGAGGTGAAGATCTTCGAGCCGGCGAACAGCATGCCGGCCATCGCGATCAGGACGGTGAACCCGGAGATCAGGACGGCCTGGCCCGAGGTGGCAGCGGCGCGGAAGAGCGCCTCGTGCCCCCGGTAGCCGGCGGCGCGCTCCTCGCGCTCGCGCTTGAGATAGAAGAGCGAGTAGTCGACTCCGACCGCCATCCCCATCAGGAGGATCACCGACTGGGTCGCATCCGAGGCGTGCATCACGTGGCTGGCCAGTTGCGAGAGCCCGATCGAGCCGAGCACGGCCGAGAAGGCGAGCAGCACCGGGACGCCGGCGGCGACGAAGGCGCCGAAGGCGAACAGCAGGATCAGGAACGTGATCGGCACCGAGAGCTTCTCGGCCTTCTTGAAGTCCTTGCCGATCGTGTCGTTCAGCTCGTGCGTCGAGCTCGCGAGGCCGAACTGGGCGATCGTGAACTGCGGGTGCGAGGCCTGCAGGCCGGCGACGGCGTCGAGCACCGGCTGGACGCGCTTGTCGGCGGTCTCGGACTTGCCGCGCATGTCGAACTCGACCAGCTGGGCGCGCCGGTCTTTCGAAATCTCGCCGGTGGCGCCGGTGCGCAGGTGCTCGACCTGCGGCATCGTCCGCAGCTTCGTCATGACCGACTGCACGGTCGAGCGGAAGGCCGGATCGGCCGCCGTGAGCGTCGACGACTTCACGAGGACGCTCTCGTTCGCCGGCGTGCTGAAGCCGGCACCGGCGAGGATCTTCTCGGCTCGGGCCGTCTCGCCGGTCGACTGCTCGGCCATCGACAACTTGTGCGTCCCGGCCATCGAGCCGGCGACGACCGAGACCACCACGACGACGATCCAGATCGCGGTCGCCGTCTTCCAGTGCGTTGCGCTCCAGCGCCCTGCGCGGGCAGCGAGATTCAGCGGCTTGTGCTCCACGTCGTTTGACCCCCCTTTGGTACTTCGCCCTCGAAGAGCAATCAGGGTAACAGGGAAGACTGGGGCCGGAGCAGCCGGATCTTCTAGCCGCCGGCAGGCAGCGCGACGGTGAAGCGAGAGCCTCTTCCCGGCTCGGAATCGACCTCGAGGCGGCCGTTCATTCGCTCGACGAGCTCGCGGCAGATGTAGAGGCCGAGCCCGCTGCCGCCGACGCCGCGCGTCTGCTGCGGGTCGAGGCGGTAGAACTTCTCGAAGATCCGCCCGAGCTCCGAGCTCGGGATCCCGAGGCCCTCGTCCTCGACCTCGATCAGGCATTCGCCGTTCTGCGTATCCAGCCGGATCTCGACCTCGCCGCCGTCGGGCGAGTACTTGATCGCGTTGTCGATCAGGTTCGTCAGCACCTGGCGGAGCTTGTCCTCGTCGCACACGACGCGGCACGTGCCGTTCGCGTTCAGGCGGAGCGAGATCCCCTCCGGAAGGTGCATCGAGGCCGACTCGATCACCGACGACGTGAGGGTCGCCGGGTCGCACTCGTCCAGCTCCAGCACCAACGCGTCGGCGTCGAGCTGCCCCGAGAGGAGGATCTGGTCGACGATCTGCGAGAGACGGGCGGTCTCGCGCTCGATCATCTCGAGGAACGTCGCCTCGTCGCGCTCGTCGAGCTCGAGGTCGTCGCGTCGTAAGGTGCGGATCGCGCCGTAGACGGCGGCGAGGGGCGTGCGCAGCTCGTGCGAGGCGGTGGCGACGAACTCGGAGCGCGCCGTCTCGAGTGCCTGCTCGTCCGTGACGTCGCTCAGCGCGTAGACCGTGCCCTCGCCGAAGTCGACGCCGGAAGCGGAGATCCAGAACTCCTGCCCCTGGATGGTCATGGGAACCGTGGCCGGCCGGGCCGCCTGTTCGCCGGGGCGGACGAGCGGCACGTGGGAGACGAGGGATTCCCACGCCGGCAGGACCGTCTCGACGCGCCGGCCGAGCGCTTCCTCCTCGGAGACGCCGGTGATCGCCTCTGCAGCCGGGTTCCAGTGGCGCACCAGCCCGCCGCGGTCGAGCAGCACGACGCCGTCCGCGACGTAGTCGAGCGCCAGCGCGGCGTTCGCGCCCCGCTCGGCCACGCGGAGGAGCCGCGCGTTGTCGACGAGCACGCCCGCTCGCCGCGCGAGCTCGAGTGCCAGCGCCAGGTCGGCCTCGGTGTACGGCGGATGCGACTCCGCGGCGATCAACGACAGCGCTCCCAGCGCGCGGCCGCGGGCGTTGAGCGGGACGCAGATCGAGGAGTGAAGGCCGAGCTCGCTCACGATCCGCCGCAGCTCCTCGTCGTCCCCGATCGCGGCGTCGAGGAGCTCCTGCGGAAACTCCGGCAGGAACTCCGGCAAGCCGGTGCGGATCACGTACCCGACGCCGTGCGGAGCGTCGGGCTCCGGCGGGTAGCGCTCCTGAAGGGCCTTCGCCCAGCGCACCTTCTCCGGATCCTCGTGCGCGACGACGAGTCGCTCGATCTCGCCGTCCTCGCCGAGCATGTCGATCGCGCACCAGTCCGCGAGTGTCGGAACCGCGAGCTCGGCCAAGCGCCCGAGCGTCTCCTCGTAATCCGGCGACGACGAGAGCAGCTCGCTGGCCTCGGCGATGAACGCGAAGCGCTCGCGGGCGGCTCGCTCCGCCTCGTACAGGCGCGTGCGCTCGAGCGCGAGGGCGGCCTGCCGGGCCAGCGTGATCTTCATCTGCCGCCGGCCCTCGCTGAACTGCATGTCTTCGCCGAACGAAAGGCCGAGCACGCCGATGAGCCGGCCCTCGAGCGTGAGCGGCAGGACCGCCAGCGCGTGCCCGTCCTCGCCGTGTCCGCGAAGCGACTTGAACAGCGTGTTCCGCTCCTCGTTGGAGCCGATGAAGAGCGGCTTGCCGGTCCGCGCGACGTGCGACATCGGCAGGTCGGCGTCGACCGGGAAGCGGGCGTAGTCCCGCAGCACGTTCTCGCGGTAGCCACGCTCCGCGAGCAGATCGATCCACTGCCCGTCCTCGCTGATCACCCCGATCGCGCCCGCGCGCGCCTCGGCTGCCCGGAGCCCCTCGGTCAGCACCGCGTCGAGAACCTGCTGCGCCGTCACCGCCTCGGCGAGCCGCTCGCTGACACGCTGAAGCCGGTACGCGCGATCGGCGGTGTCCTCGAGTGACTCCGCTGGAAAGACGTCACGCTCCGGTCGAACCGTCAAAAGGGACCTCCTCGCCGCCCTGTCGGATTGTACGCGCGCCTTGCCTAGAATCGAGATCGTGAGCAAGGCGCCGCGAATCGGCATCCTGGCCGTCCAGGGCAACGTGCGCGAGCACGCCGCGGTGCTGCGCGGGCTCGGTGCCGACCCGGTCGAGGTGCGCAAGCCCGAGCAGCTCGAGGAGCTCGACGGCCTGATCATTCCGGGCGGGGAGTCGACCGCAATCGCGCGCCTCGTGCGCCTCTACGGCCTGGAGGAGGCGATTCGCAGCTTCGAGCGGCCGATCTTCGGGACCTGCGCCGGGATGATCCTGCTCGACCGCCGCCACCTCGGCCTGCTCGACCTGGAGGTCAGTCGCAACGCCTACGGCCGACAGGTGGCGAGCTTCGAGGCCGATCTCGAGCTCGACGGCGAGGAGAAGCCGCTCCGCGGCGTCTTCATCCGCGCGCCGCGCGTGCGAGATGCGGGTCCGGAGGTCGAGGTGCTCGCGGAGCTCGACGGCGAGCCCGTGCTCATGCGTGAGGGGCGGCTGCTCGTGGCGTCCTTCCACCCGGAGCTGACCGACGACACGCGCGTCCACGAGCGCTTCCTCGACCTCGTCCGGGAGGAGGACCGTGTCAGGGCATAGCAAGTGGAGCTCGATCAAGCACAAGAAGGGCGCTGCGGACGCGAGGCGCGGCAAGCTCTTCTCCAAGCTCTCGCGCGCGATCATCGTCGCGGCGCGTGACGGCGGCGGCGATCCCGCCGCGAACCTCGCGCTCCAGAACGCGATCGAGAAGGCGCGCTCCTACTCGGTGCCCAAGGAGAACATCGAGCGCGCGATCGCGCGCGGCACCGGCGCGGACACCGACGAGGCGGCGTTCGAGCACGTCGTCTACGAGGGCTACGGGCCGAACGGCGTCGCGATCCTCGTCGAGGCGCTGACCGACAACCGCAACCGCACGGCGGCCGACGTGCGCGCAGCGTTCGCCAAGCACGACGGCAACCTCGGCGGCTCGGGCGCCGTCGCCTGGCTCTTCGAGCGCCGCGGGGTGATCCTCGTCGACGCCGACCGCTTCGACGAGGACGACGTGACGCTCGCCGCGGCCGAGGGCGGCGCCGACGACGTCGAGCTGGACGGCTCGAGCTTCAGCGTCACCTCCTCGGCCGAGTCGCTGAGCGCGGTGCGGCAGGCGATCGAGGACGCGGGGATCGAGGTCGACTCCGCCGAGCTGACGATGGTGCCGAAGACGACGGTCGAGCTGGACGACGAGAGCGCGGCGAAGAAGACGCTCCGGCTGATCGACGCCCTCGAAGAGAGCGACGACGTCCAGGAGGTCTACTCGAACTTCGACATCTCCGAGCAGGTGATGGAAGCCGTCTTGTAACGGCGTCCGGCCAGTGCTCTCCTGCTGTAGCGCCCTCTCTTAACGGTTCTCGCTCGCACCGGCATTGAAATAGATGAAGGTCGTGAAGCCGCGCGCGGACGGTCTTCCGGTCCAACGGTCGCCGCCCCCGAGAGCGAAGGCGTTGTACTCGGAGACCGTGATCGTCCCGTCGCCGTGCACCCCAGTGACGAAGGCGATATGCCCGAAACGCCCGTCCGCGCGCCGATTGACGGCGACCGAGCCTTCCCGCGGCGTTGATCCGTGCCTGAGGCCTTTCGCGTGCGTTCTCGACGGCCACATCGCGGCGTTGCCGTTGCCAACTACGAGCCGCGCCGCGATGCCGAGCGAGCGCAGCTTCCAGGCCACGTAGGACGTGCAGTTGCGGAGGTAGTAGCCCCAAGGGTCACTGAGGTAGTACCTCGTGCCATGCCATCTCAGGGTCGAGAGCGCGCAGTTGCGGCCGATGTCGCGTCGGCAGGACCTAAAGCCCCAGGTGTACCGGTCGCTCGCCGGTGGTACCGGGATGTGCGTCGCGCCGGGCCAGGGGTAGCCGAGCGTCCCGAAGATCGGGGTGGCCACGCCCTCACTGGCCGCCGCCGAGGCTGCGGCAGCGGCCACAGCCGCTGCGAGCACCAGGATCAGCCAGTTCCTCACCGTCGCGGAACAGTAATCCCCGCCTCCCCGCGCTGGCGACGGAAAGAATGACGTGTGCTCGTCGTCGTCATCAGCGGGCCCATCGCAAGCGGTAAGTCGACGCTAGGTCGTGCGGTTGCCGCTCGACTGGAGGAGGTCAGGGGGACTGCCTCCGCAGTCGTTGACCTCGACCTGATCTACGAGATGCTCGATCCACGACGGCGACCGAAGTCAGACGAGCATCTGTGGACGCGGGCACGCCGGATCGGGGGACGCCTCGCGAGCGATCTGCTTCACGACGGATGCGCCGTCGTCGTGGAGGGAGACTTGGCATCGGATGACGCTCTGCGCGAGTTCGAAACCGAGCTGCCACGGCATGCGTCACCTTGGTTGGTCATGCTGAACGTCGATCTCGAGACGGCGCTGGAGCGTGTCGAAGCTGATCCGACTCGCGGCATCTCGAGGGAGGTCACATTCCTCTCTCGCCATTACGACGCCTTCGAACCTGGGTGGAAAGGGCGGCGCGTCCTCGATCTCGATGCGGGCTCGACTTCTGTCTCGAATGCGGTGCACACCGTAGTCGGGTGGGTTACAGAGCGTGAGAGATGACGCCGACCGGGCCGGTGCCCGTGCGCTTGACGGGAGCTCGTTAGGCGACCGAGTCGTTCGGCGTTCTAGGCGCCGATCGTCAACGCGTGACCCAGACGACGATCAACTTCGCCGCGTAGCGACGCGGAGGCGATTGCCGTCCGGGTCTTCGATATCGCACTCGCGGCCGGCCAGGCCCTCTTCGTCCACCGGTACTCCGAACTCGGTCGAGACGGCGTCGATATCGCTCACATACAGATGGATGAGGCTGCCCGGAGGCGCGTCGCCGGTGTGCTCCGACAGGTAGAGGCGGACGTCGCCTCGCGCGACGGAGACGAACCACGGGAACCCGGGCTCGAACTGGTGCTCCCATTCCTTGCGGAACCCGAGCCGCCCGTACCACCCGACCGCCCGCGCGGCGTTCTCGACGCGCAGGACCGGCACCACCTCTTCGTGCATGCTCCCGAGCCTAGGCGATGACGGACTACGGACACCGACTCGACGACCTCGCCTCCGAGACGAGGTTCTCGGGCGTGGTCCGGATCGACCGCGGCGGCGAGATCGAGCTGGCGCGCGCATACGGCTTCGCGCAGCGCGCCTTCGAGATCCCGAACGAGATCGACACCCGGTTCGGGCTCGCCAGCGGGGCGAAGAACTTCACCGCGCTCACCGTCGTGAGCCTGGTCGAGGAAGGCACGCTCGAGCTCTCGACCACCGCCCGTTCCGTGCTCGCCAGCGACCTGCCGCTCATTGACGACGGCGTGACGGTCGAGCACCTCCTCGCGCACCGGTCAGGGATCGGGGACTACTTCGACGAGGACGCCGGCTTCGACCTCGCCGACTACGTGATGCCGGTTCCGGTTCACCGGCTCGCGACGACCGAGGACTACCTCGCGGTGCTCGACGGCCACCCGGCGAAGTTCGCACCCGGGGAGCGCTTCACCTACTGCAACGGCGGGTATGTCGTGCTGGCCCTCATCGCCGAGCGGGCGAGCGGCGTGCCCTTCTACGAGCTGGTCGAGCAGCGTGTCTGCCGGCCCGCCGGCCTGAGCGACACCGAGTTCCTCCGCTCGGACGAGCTTCCCGCCCGGACGGCCACGGGCTACGTCGAGATCGACGGCGCGTGGAGGACGAACGTCCTCCATCTCCCGGTGCGCGGCAGCGGGGACGGCGGGATCTACTCGACCGCGGCCGACATCGGCTCGCTCTGGCGGGCGTTCTTCGGCGGCCGGATCGTCTCCGAGGACCGGGTCGCGGAGATGGTGCGCCCTCGCAGCGACGCTCCGGCCCACTCGAAGCGCTACGGGCTCGGCTTCTGGCTCCACGCGTCGACCGACACCGTGATCCTCGAGGGGTGCGACACCGGAGTCTCGTTCCGCTCCGAGCACAACCCGAGCGCCCAAGCGACGTTCACCGTGATCTCGAACACGGCGGACGGCGCCTGGCCGATCGCTCGCTTCCTCGGGGAGGAGGCGGGAGTTCTCTAGCCGAGGACGCCCTGCTCCTCGAGGTAGGCATCGAGCTCTTCCGGGGTCCGCGCACCCGCGAGCACCGCG
>DATDMJ010000012.1:0-6567 GCA_036518855.1 Gaiellaceae bacterium
GAATGGGCCGGGCAGGTCTCGAACCTGCGACCTTGGGATTAAAAGTCCCCTGCTCTACCAACTGAGCTACCGGCCCGTCGCGGGCCAGTGTAGACCGCACCGCGTCTTGCTTCCCCGGGCGTGAATGAGGGATCATCGAGATTCGTTTCGTCCCACACTGGAGGGCGCGATGCCCGTAGGCATGATGAGACTGAGGACCGCAACGCCGGAGCGGCTGGAGCGATTTCGCGACGACCCGCGAGGGCTGTTCGATTACGTCAAGGGCGTCGTCGACGCTGTCGAGGTTCCCGAAGGATTCCCGAGGCCCGAGCTCAAGGATCTGTACTTCGAGATCGGTCAAGAGCGAGCGTACGCTCTGATCAAGGATCTGGACGACTACGTCGCGGTCAAGGCCGTCGCTCGCGTCCTCGGGGCGGAGGGATTCCTCAAGCTCGTCGACACTGATGGCGCCGTCGAGGCGATTGCGCGAGCGAACAGCATTCTCGAGCAAGTGGATTCATCATCGAGTTAGGCCGCCGCTCGACAGATGCAGGCGCGGCGGGCGGCCCGGATCATCTGGATGCGGCTCCGAGGCTCTCGGCCGCGCGGACATACCGGGCCGCGCCGGCCGCCCGATAGAACTCCATCGCCCTGTCGCGCTGCGCATCGGCGCGAGTCGGATCGCCTTCGCTCGCAAACTGCTCGGCCGCCCGCAGCCGCGCATATGCCTCGTCGGGTCGCGAGCCGATCCGCGCGTAGATGTCCGCGGCGCGCTCCATATTCCCGGCGAGGTACTCGTGGGCCGCGGCAGCCCACAGGCTGCGGTGCGAGCCTCCCGGCTCGAGCCCGACGAGTGGATCGACGCCGCCGAGCGTGGCGATCGCTGTGACGGCGCCCACCCCGCCCCAGGTGAGGACGACGAGCTCGACGCCCGCCCAGCCTTCCACCACCTCGAGGGCCAGGCTTCGCGCGTCGTCGTGCTCCCCCAGGGACAACAGCACGAATGCCCGGACAACCAGCGTCGGACAGAGATTCTGAGCGTCTTTCACCTCGCGAGCGCGAGCAAGCGACCTTTCCGTGTCATCGAGAGCGCCGTCGACGTCGTCACGAGCCAGACGCATCAGCGCGCGAACGTTGCGGTTCTGGTTCTCCTCGTAGTGCGGTGAGCCCGCGGCGATCTCGGCGAGGAACTGGTCGGCCGACTTCACGGCGTCGTGCCAGCGACCTCCCCAGTAGGAGTACTGGGCGCTGTGCCCGCGGAGGAAGCGAAGCCAGCCGCCGAGCCCCAGGCGCTCGGCCTCGCGAAGGCCTTCCGAATGAACCGAGACGCTGCGTGGGAGGTCGCCCGACATCGCGGTCAAGACCGCCAGGTTGAGATAGCCGCGCGCGCTCTCGGGTGAGTTGATCCGCTGCGCGAGGCGGAGGCTCTGCTCGACGTCCTCGAGCCCTTCCGCATCGTTCTGCTCGACGCGGGCCGTGCCGATCGTGTTCAGGCTGTGCACGCGGATCTCGTCGAGTTCGAGCTCGTGGGCGATCTGCAGCGCCTGTTGGCCGAGACCAATCGCGGCTTCGAGCCGCGCTCGCAGCAGGTGGACCCGGGCTGCGTGGCTGAGAACGAACGCTTTCGTCCATGACGCCGGCTCGAGGTCGACGAGGGAGAGCGCCCGACCGAGGTGGTCGGACGCACGGTCGTGCTCACCGACGTAGGAGGCGAGCTCCGCGAGGATGATCTCGGCTTCCGCGGCGGCAGCGCTCTCGCCCGCAGCGAGCAATCCGTCCCGGGCTGCGGCGAAGGCCTCGGCGCCGGATCCTGTTCCTCGGTAGAGGGCGCGCCCGAGGTGGAGCTCGAGCCGGGGCCGCTCGGCGTCGTCCGCGGGCCAGAGCTCGAGCGCCTGCTCGTAGAGGCGCGCTGCGGCCGCGAACGCATTCAGCGCGAACGCGCGATCTCCGGCGCGGCGAAGCGCAAGACGCGCTCGGTCCGCAACTGGGAGCGCCGGGTCCAGCTCGAGCGCAGAGACGTAGTGGTGGGCGACCATTTCCGCATGGTCGTCAGGCCGTCCCAGCGACTCGATCCACTCCGCCGAAATCCGGTGCTTCCTGGCTCGATCCATCCGCGGGATCTGGCCATACGCAACGTCCCGGATGAGGATGTGTCCGAATGTCCACTGACTGTCGCCCGCGATCGAGGAGGCTTGCGAGCGAGCGACGAGCTCCTTGCGCTCGAGCGCGCCGAGGCGCTCCTCGACCGACCAGCGATCGAGACCGACGACAGCCGCGAGGTTGCCTGTCCAGAACACCTTGCCGATCACCGCGGCCGACTGGAGAAGCTCCTTGTCGACCGGCGAGAGGGCATCGAGGCGTGCAGCGATCAGCCCTTGCAGCGTCGCCGGCTGCGCCTCGTCGATCCGGCCCAGCTCGAGAAACAGTCTTGTGTACTGCTCGGCATAGAGCGGATTTCCGGCCGCCTGCGCAAGCAGCGCCGTGCGCGTCTCCGGCGACAACGGCGTCGAGCCGAGCAACCCGGAGACGATCTGGCCGACATCCTCGTCGCGAAGAGCCGAGAGCGCCACGATCGAGCTGTTCGGCTTGTTGGCGCCCCACCCGGGCCGTGTCTCGAGCAATTCGGGCCGCGAAGTGCAGACGAGCAGCAGCGGTACCTCGTTGGCCCATTCGAGCAGATGCTCGATGAAGTCGAGCAGGTCTCGGTCAGCCCAGTGCAGGTCCTCGAAAACGAGCACCACGGGTCGTACGTCGGCGAGCGCCTCCACAAGGCGGCGCCAGGCGAAGAACGCCTCGGAGCGGCGGTCCTGCCAGGCCCCGTTGCTGCTGGCAAGCCCGACGAGCGGACGAAGGTGTGCCTCGACCCATTCGGCCTCCTGGTCGTCGCGGAGCAGCTCACTGACTGCCGCGTGAAGTTTCTGCGCGGCGTCGCCCGTGGAATCGGCCACGAGGATCCCGGCCTGCGCCTTGAAGATCTCGCCCAGTGCCCAGAATGTCACGCCGGCGCCGTATGGAACGCAGCGACCCTGGCGCCAGGTGACATCGGCCGCCCGCTCTCTGAACTCGTGCAGCAACCGCGACTTGCCGACGCCCGGCGCCGCAGTCAGCGTCACCAGTTGTGTCGAGCGCCGGTCGCGGACGCCGGTCAGTGCGGCCTCGAGTGACTCGAGCTCTCGCCGGCGGCCCACGAGCGGCGTTCCGTAGAGGCCCACTCCGTCGAGATCGCTGCGAAGAGCGAGCGCCTCCCATGTTTTCACGGGCTGGGCTTTGCCCTTCACCTGGATCGGCTCGACCTCTCGGTATTCGATCGTGTGGGACGTCGCTCGAAACGTGCGCTCGCCGACGAGGACACTGTTCGTCGGAGCCATCGACTCGAGGCGTTGCGCCGTGTTGACGACGTCGCCCATAGCCATCCCTTCGCCCGCGTCCGGGCGGGCGGTGAGCGCGACCAGCGCCTCGCCGGTGTTGACGCCGAGGCGCACCTGTAGTTCCTCGCCCGCGCGGACCCAGTCTCGGATCGCGAGTGCGGCCCGCACGGCGCGCTCCGGGTCGTCCTCTCGCGCAACCGGAGCGCCGAAGATCGCCATCACAGCATCGCCGATGAACTTTTCGACTGTCCCGCCGAACCGCTCGAGCTCGACCCGAAGCCGCGCGTGGTATGGAGCAAGAAATGCGCGGACGGCTTCCGGATCCAACCGCTCGGCGCGCGCTGTGAAGCCCACGAGATCGGCGAAGAGGATCGTGACGATCTTGCGTTCTTCTCGGACGACGGGGGCGGGCGCGAGCGGAGTCGCGCACGCGAGGCAGAACCGCGCGATGTCGGGATTCTCCTGCCCGCAGCTCGGGCAGATCAACATAGTGGGAGCCTAGTGCGCACGGCGCGAGATTTTCCTTGCGCGCAAGCGCGAAGACTTGGAGGTCGCGGCTCTACGTGATCTTGAAGATGCCTTTCATTCCTGCCGCCGCGTGTCCCGGGACCGTGCACTTGTACGGGTATGAGCCCTTGCGCAGGAAGGTGATACGCAGCGTCGCCGACTGTCCAGGCGAGAGCAACTTCGTTTTCCGGGCCTTGATCGCGAAGTCGTGACTGACTTTGCCGACGTTCTTGACTCTGAACACCACCACGCCGCGACGGGCGCTTTTCTTGCTCAACACGAACTTGAACTCGCTCGCGGCCACGCTCACCCTCGCGAGCAGCGCAGATGACTCAGCGCTCTGCGGTCGCATCGGTTCCGAGCCGACGTGAGCGGAGGCGACCGGAACGACGGCCGCTGCAACGCCTGCGGTAACGAACAAGATCCGTTTCATCGTTCCTCCCTTAGGTCCACCGACCGCCGGATCGCGGTCACGATACTCGGTTCCGTCGTGCGGGGGTCGCTCGTTGCGGAGTGTCCGCGGGCTATTCTGGCCCCCGGTCGCCCCCATCGACTAGCGGCCCAGGTCGCCACCCTTTCAAGGTGGTAGCGCGGGTTCGAATCCCGCTGGGGGCATCTGGCATGCTTCCGGCCGTGAGGGTGGGGGTCGTCCTCGTGCTGGCGTTGCTCCTGGCGACGCCTGCGGCTTCAGCCGGCGGCGGCTCGTTCTGGTCCGTCGGCAAGGTGCTGCGGCGACTCGACAACGCGGTCGTGCAGGTCGGCCGGCGGAAGGTGCGGGTCGACAGCGCCACTGCCCTGTGCGCGGGGTACGGGAAGTCCGTCCGCCGCGAGCGCGTCCGGCGGTGGCAGCATTTCAACTGCACGTACACCACTTTCACTCGCGTGCTCGTCGACAAGGATCTCGACTTCCGGCTGCACGTGCGCGACCGGACGCGCTTCACCGTGTCGGATGCGCGCTGGGTGCGGGGAGCGCTCCCTAGCGGATAGTGAGCGGCGTCCCCACGGGCATCAGGCGCGCCAGTCGCAGGATGTCCGCATTGCGAAGACGGATACAGCCGTGCGACACCGCGCCGGGGATGAGCTGCGGCTCGTTCGTGCCGTGGATCCCGACGAAGCCGCCGTCCGGCCAGTCGGTCAGCACTGCAGAGCGCGCGCTCGTTCCGAACGCGATCGGCCCGTAGAACGGATCGCCGAAACCGCTGACGCGGTTCCGCACGTAGAACTCGCCGCTCGGCGTCGGCGACGACGCCTTCCCGATGCCGACGGGTGCAGTGAAGATCGGGCGACCGTCGTCGAGGAGCGTCGCCTTCCGTTGCTCTCGATCCACCACGAGATGCGTGTGCACGAACTCGTAGCCGCCGAGAGCGGCGCGCGGGACCCAGCCCGTTCGGCCGTTCGGGAGGACGGGCAGCCGTACGTGCACCCAGAGACCGGTCGGACGGCGGCGCTCGCCGAGGACGAGCACGACGTTGGCGGTCCCCTCCGGCGTGCGCACGTCCAGCGGAGCGACCGGGGGCGCGCCGGCTTCGGGGCCGGCCACCGCCTGCACCGTGTGTAGCACCGGTGCGAAGCGTGCGGCAGTCTCGCTACGGCTGAGCAGTCGCGGCCGGGCGACGTGGAACGCCGGTTGTTCCGGCGGCGGCAGCTTCGCCGCCTCGCGCGCCAGGCCGCGCGCGGTGTCATGGGTGCCCGAGGGCCAGGCCGCACGCGCGACGAGCCCGACAGCGACCGCCGCGACGGCGACGAGCGCGCCGGCCACGACGCGGCGTCGCATCGTCAGCCCGTGTAGCGCGGTTTCTTCCGCGAGGACGTAACCGGGCGCGAGACGAGGAAGTGCGTCGAGTCGATCAGCTGCGCCATCTTCTGTTGCGAGGCCGGCTTGTCGAACGCCGTCGTCGCGGGCTGCAGGCCGACGAGCTTGCGGATCCACGCCGCATGACGCGTCTCGACCGAGTGGAGGCTGACCGCCGCAGCGACGATCTCGCGCGAGTCGAGGCGGGGGGCCTGCCACTTCAGGAGCGCCGCGGTCAGGTCCTCGAAGCCGACCGCCGTCTTGACGAAGGCCGCCTCGTCCGAGGTGACGCCGGCGTAGTTGAAGCCGGGGCTCTTGACCGCATGCTCGCCGAGCAGCAGCTTGATCGCCTGCAGGTGGGCCCGCTCGTGCGCGCCGACGACACGCGCCCAGGCAAGGGTCTCCGGCTTCAGCGCCCCGAGCCGCTCGGCCTCCGTGTAGAGCCCGGCCTGGAGGTATTCGAGCACCTGGTCGAAGCGCAGGATCGCGATGTCGTTCGCCGTCTGCGCGACGGCGGCACCGGCGACCGCTTCGGTCACGAGCGCGCCCGCTGCCGCCGCGGCGGTGGCCGTCGCGGCGCGACGCAGGAAGTCGCCGCGCGTGACGGCCGCGGCGGTCTCCTGCAGCGCGCCGTCGACGTCGATCTCGGCGAGTGTCGGCTCGAGCTCGTTCACTGCGTCTTGATGAAGTGGGTCGACTGGAGCGTCCGCACGACCGCGGACGAGCTTGCGCCCGCGTCAGCCGCCCGCGGCGCCGGTGGGACGCCTGCGAGGTCGCTCACCCACGCGGCGTGGCGCCCCTCGACGGAGACGATCTCGGCCGCGGCCGCGAGCGCGGGCTTCGTCAGGTTCGCCGCCTGCCCGTTGTACGCGACGACGCCCGTGTTCTCGAGCAGCACCGCTGCGTCCAGGAAGGAGCGCT
>DATDMJ010000013.1:0-7470 GCA_036518855.1 Gaiellaceae bacterium
CGAGACGCACGACCTCGCGCCGGAGAACCCGGCCAAGCTCCAGGAGCTGATCGAGCACTGGTTCCACCTCGCGGAGCTGTACAACGGGCTACCGCTCGACGATCGCACGCCTGTCGAGGTCCTCGCGGACCCGACCCGCCCTCAGGTGGCGCCCCCGCGGGACCGCTATGTCTACTACCCGGATGCCGCCGAGGTGCCGGAGTCTGCGGCCGCGAACATGCGCAACCGCAGCTACTCGATCGCGGTGGAGGTCGATGTCGAATCGCCGGAGGCCGGGGGTGTGCTCTTCTCGCACGGCGCGCGCTTCGGCGGCCACGCGCTCTACGTCAGGGACCGAAAGCTGAAGTACGTCTACAACTTCGTCGGGAGCAAGGTGCAGACGATCGAGTCCTCCGAGGAGATCCCGACCGGCCGCGTGATCTTCGGCGCCTCGTTCGTGCGCGAGGGAGACTCGATGCCGACCACGGGAACGCTGTCGCTCTTCATCGACGACAGGAAGGTCGGCGAGGGGCCGATCATCACGCAGCCGGGCAACTTCTCGCTCGTCGGCGAAGGCCTGAACATCGGCCAGGACCCGGCGTCGCCGGTGACCGACGACTACCCCGGCGAGCGTCCGTTCGCATTCACGGGCGGGACGATCAAGGAGGCGATCGTCGACGTGTCCGGTGAGGAGTACGTCGACCTCGAGCGCGAGGCGCTCGCGATGATGAAGCGCGAGTAGCTACACGCGGGACGAGGCGCCGAGCTCGGAGGGGCCGATGACGAAGCTCCCGCCGGCCGCGGCTTCCTCGAGGATCCTCTCGATCAGCTGCTCGCCGTCGGGGTCGTCGGCCCGGAGAAGGTCGGGCGCGTCCTGCGGAGACCTCAGCGTGAGCGCGACGCGGACTGCGCGCGCCACCACTTCCCGGCTGTTCGCGCCCGCACCGACGAGCGCGGTCATGTGCACCTTCGGGGCCGGCAGCCCGGCCTGAGCGAACACGGACGGCAGCTCGCCTCCCATCCTGGTGGTGGCGCCGCCGGCCTCCACGGCGGCGACGATGAGCCGGCAGAGCCGTTCCCATGACGCCACCTCGGGAACCGACCTGAAGCCGGTCCAGTCGAGCTCGTGGAAGGCGACGATTCCACCGGGACGGAGGTGGCCGCCGAGGCGGCGGAGCATCTCGGCGGGGTCGGGCTGGAACTGCAGGACATAGCGGCCGACCACCGCGTCGAACGGCGCCTCGAAGGCCAGCTCGGCAGGATCTCCCACCTCGAAGGAGACGTTCCGCATTCCGCCGGCCTCGCCGCGCCGGCGCGCCTCTGCGACGGCGGCCTCTGCGCGGTCGACGCCGACGACGGACCCGCTCTCGCCGACGAGCGCGGAGACGAGGAAGGCGACGTCGCCGATTCCCGAGCCGACGTCGAGGACGCGCATCCCTGGCGCGATCCCTGCACCGACCAGGATGTCCCGCGTGACCGGCTCGACGAGCGCCGCCTGAGCCGCAAGCCGCTCGAGCTCGCGGCCGGAGTGGCCGAACACGTACGACACGGCGCCATTCTCCCCCAGGGCGCAGGCCGCCACGGCGCAGGCCGTGCGTACCCTTGCGCGGATGGGCATGTTCTTCCACGCCGCCGACGCGCCGCCGGAGCGAGCGGCAGACCCGGCCGTGCGCAAGGCGAACCTGCGCCGGATCGGCCCGCTCTTCTGGCCGTACAAGCTGCGGCTCGGAGGACTGCTGGCCCTGATCGTCGTCACGGCCGGGCTGGGCGTCGTGCCCGCGTTCCTGCTCAGGCGGGTGCTGGAGGCGATCGGAGCGAACAACACCAGGGAGCTGTCGTTCGCCGCCGCGGGGATGATCGCGATCGCGATCGTCACCGGGATCCTCGGCGTGGTCCAGACGCTGCTCTCGAACCAGGTCGGCCAGCGCGTGATGCACGACCTGCGCGCCGCGGTGTTCCGGCACCTGCAGCGCCTTTCGCTCGCCTTCTTCACCCGCACGCGCACAGGAGAAGTGCAGTCGCGGATCCAGAACGACATCGGCGGCGTGCAGAGCGTCGTCACGAACACCGCCACGTCGATCGCTTCCAACTTCACGACGGTCGTCGCGACGATGATCGGCATGCTGCTGCTGAGCTGGCAGCTGGCGCTGTTCGCGTTCGCGTTGATCCCGCTCTTCGCCTTCCTGACCCGCCGCGTCGGGCAGGAGCGGCGGCGGATCGCGAAGACGACGCAGGAGACGCTCGCCGACATCTCGAGCCTCGTCCAGGAGTCGCTCTCGGTCTCGGGGATCCTGCTCGGCAAGACGATGGGCCGCGGCGACGAGCTCGCCGACCGGTTCGAGTCCGACTCGCTCCGGCTGGCGGAGCTCGAGGTTCGGCAGCGAATGGCCGGCCGCTGGGTGATGGCCTCGATCCAGACGAGCTTCGCGGTCATGCCGGCCGCGGTCTACTGGTTCGGCGGGCTGCTCCTGGCCTCGGGCTCGAACGCGATCTCGATCGCGACGCTGGTGGCGTTCACGACGCTGCAGACCAGGCTCTTCTTCCCGGTCGGGTCGCTGCTCGGGGTCGGGCTCGACGTCCAGACCTCGCTCGCGCTCTACGATCGCATCTTCGAGTACCTCGACCAGCCGGTCGACATCCAGGAGCAGGAGGGCGCGCTCGAGTCGGCCGAGCCCGGGGACGTCGTCTTCGACCACGTCTGGTTTCGCTACGGCGACGAGTGGACGCTGCAGGACGTCTCGTTCGCGGTGCCCACGGGGTCGACCACGGCGCTGGTGGGCGAAACCGGCTCGGGCAAGACGACGCTCGGGTACCTCGCGGCCCGGCTCTACGACGTCAGCCGCGGCAGCGTCTCGATCGGCGGCATCGACATCCGCGACCTGAGCTTCAAGGCGCTCAGCGACCTCGTCGGGGTCGTCTCGCAGGAGACGTACCTCTTCCACGAGTCGGTGCGCGAGAACCTGCGCTTCGCGAAGCCCGACGCGACGGACGAGGAGATCGAGGCCGCCGCCGAGGCAGCCCGCATCCACGAGATGATCGCGGGGCTCCCCGACGGCTACGACACCGTGGTCGGCGAGCGCGGCTACCGCTTCTCGGGAGGCGAGAAGCAGCGGATCGCGATCGCGCGGACGATCCTGCGCAACCCGCCGATCCTCGTGCTCGACGAGGCGACCAGCTCGCTGGACACCGAGACCGAGCGGCTCGTGCAGGACGCACTCGACCGGCTCTCCGAGGGACGGACGACGATCGCCATCGCGCACCGGCTATCGACCGTGCGCGATGCCGACCAGATCGTCGTGCTCGACCACGGGCGCATCGTCGAGCAGGGCACGCACGAGCAGCTGCTGGCGCGGCGGGGCCGCTACTCGGCGCTCGTCGCGCGTGACGCCGATCTGGCCGCCGCACCGACCCCCGCGTAGCCGATCCGTGTTTTCCCGCGACGCGCCCGCGCGCGTTTTCGGATGTGGGGCAACTCGATCGCCCGCATCATCTCGGCATGTTCCGAGTCGTGATCGCGGGTGGGGGAGTGGCGGCGCTGGAGGCCACGCTGGCCCTGAGGGCTTTGGCGGAGGAGCGGGTCTCGATCGACGTGATCGCTCCCGACCAGGACTTCGTCTACCGGCCGCTCTCGGTCGCTGAGCCGTTCCGCGTCGCCGAGACGCGCACGTTTCCCCTCGCACCGCTCGTGGACGCGGCCGGCGGAAGTGCGGTGTCCGGCCGCGTCTCGGCGGTCGACCTGGAGGACCGGGTCGTCCTCACCGAGGAGGGCGCACAGCATTCGTACGACGCCGCCCTCGTCGCGCTGGGGGCCTCGCCGCGCGAGGCGGTCGAGGGCGCCGTGACGTTTGCCGGCCCCAAGAGCGCCCCCGCGCTGCAAGCCGTCCTCGACGACCTGCTCGCGGGCGCGGTGCACAAGATCGCGTTCGCCGTCCCGACAGGCGTGACCTGGCCGCTGCCGCTCTACGAGCTCGCGCTGCTGACCGGGTCGTTCGCCCTCGACCACTGCGCCGAGGACGTGAAGATCGTCCTCGTGACGCCCGAGGACCGGCCGCTCGCGCTGTTCGGCGCCGAGGCCGGCGAGGCGATCGCGGAGCTGCTCGACGCGCGCGGGATCGAGCTACGGCTGCGCACGACCGCGGGCAGCTTCCAGGACGGCGAGCTGCGGATCGCGCCGGGCGGCTCGATCGAGGCCGAGCGCGTGATCGCGCTGCCGCGCCTCGAGGGCCCGCACCTGGAAGGGCTGCCCTGCGATCGCCACGGCTTCCTGCCGATTGACGACCTCTGCCGCGTCGGCGGTGAACCGGACGTCTTCGCAGCCGGCGATGCGACCCAGTTCCCGCTCAAGCAGGGCGGGATCGCGACGCAGCAGGCGGACACCGCGGCCGCGGGAATCGCGGCTCTCGCGGGCGCGCCGGTCGAGCCCGAGCCGTTCAAGCCCGTGCTGCGCGGGCTGCTGATGACCGGCATGGCGCCGCGCTACCTGCGCAGCGAGCCCGGTGGCACGAGCTCGGACGTCGACACCGAGCCGCTCTGGTGGCCGCCGGCGAAGATCGTCGGCAAGCACCTGGCGCCGTTCCTCGCTACGAAGCTGGGCCTGTCCGAATTCGAAGCAGGCGCACACGTCGGTCCGCCCGCCTGACGTCGACGCGGACGAGGTGCCAGCCGGCACGGCGTAGCGGCAGGCTGACCTCGACCGGCCTGACGACCCGAACCGACTTCGTCGCGCCGTCGACGCGGATCGTCGTCCGGTCGGGTCCGTTGCTGGCCAGCCGGACGCGGAGCCTTCCCGCGCCGTTGATCCAGAACGCGCCGTGGCGGTAGCGCGGCGAGCGGCCGATCCACTCGGGGCAAAAGACGATGCGGCTCGAGGGCTCCGGGATCGCCGGCGGGGTTGAGGGTCGCCCGCTGGCGAAGGTGGTGATCCCTCCGCCGCGGGCGAGCTCGCCCCAGCCGTGCGTGGTCAGCCCGCGCCAGGCGAACCAGCCCTGGCCGGCCGAGAACAGCCCCGCGTGGACGGCGATGTAGCGGACCCCGAGGCGGCGAAGCAGGTCTGCGGCGCCGGGGCGCCACTCGCCGCAGTTGAGGGGCTCGAGCTCCAGTGACAGGACCGCGGCGCGCTTGGGCGCGAGCGTCGAGTAGCCGCCCGGCCGCTGCCGCTTGGCCTGCATGTCGTAATACAGGTACGCGCTGCCGTGGTTGATGCTCGGGTGTAGCACCGGCAGCTCCAGCAGCCGCCCCGGCCCGGTGATCGCGGCGTAGGCGGCGTTGTCCGGGTCGGCCCGCGCCGCGCGGTACGCGCTCACCCCGACCCGTAGATCAACGAAGAGCGCGACCACCAGCAGCAAGTAGCAAGCTGTTGCAAGGGACGGGAAGCGCCTGGCGAACCAGGCGGCCGCGAACGCGACGAGGGCGGCTATCGCGAGGCACGCGACCGGGAACTCGCGCTCCGGCACGCGCGGGTAGCGCAGCGGCGAGAAGTGGTGCCAGAGCGTCGAGTAGAGCGGGAAGTGGGTCCCGAGGGCGAGGAGCGCAGGGACGAACACGCCGACGGCCAGCGCCACCGTGAGGCCGACCCGCCGCGTGCGCGCGACGACGACGAGCCCGAGCAGCGCGAGCAGCGGCGTCAGCCAGCCCACGAAGACGAAGCTCTCCTGCCCGTGCCGCCGGTGGCGGGTGACGAAGTCGAGCCCGCTCGCGGAGTAGAACGCGACCTCCTCCAGCGACCGCCCGCCGGACGAGATCGAGCCCGAGATCGCGAGCTTGGCGACGAGCAGCGCCGCTCCGACCGCGAGCGCGCCGGCGGCCAGGGCGCCGACGAGCGTCCACCGGTCGTGCGCCCGGCACAGCACGTAGAAGAGGAAGAACGGCACGGCGCCAAGCGCGAGGTGGAGGTCCGAGAACGGGATCGAGGCGATCGCCACGGCCGCGAGGGCGAGCCACCAGCGGCTGCCGTGTCGCGAGCGCTCGAATGCCCAGAGCGCGAGCGGCAGCAGCACCGCGATCATCCCGCGCAGGTGGCCCGCGCTCTGCGCGACGCGGTACGGCGCGAGCTCGAACGCGAGGCCGCCGACGAGCGCGGCTCCGCGCGGTAAGCGGAGCTCTCGCAGCCAGAGATACGCGAAGCCGCCGGCCGCGAGGTAGGTCAGCAGCAGGAGCACGTTCCAGCCGGCGACGGGTCCGAACAGCGCCCACAAAGGCCAGTAGGGAAGCCCGAACGGCCACCCCCCGAAATTGACGCGTGGGCTGCTCTCCGGCTGGAAGGTGTACGGGTCGAGCCAGGGCGCGTGTCCGTGCTCCAGCTGATGGCCGACGAGCCAGAGGTGGTAGACGGCCTGGAGGTGGTCGCCAACGGACGCCTCGCCCCGGATCGCCTCCGCCCGCGCGGCGAAGTGGGTCCCGAAGTGCTTCGTGGCCGGCCACATCGCCGCCAGCCCGGCGGCGAGGTAGACGCCGCAGACGAGCGCTACAACGCCCGGGCGGCCGAGAGCAGCTCGTCGAAGTCCGGCACCTCGGCCGTCTCGTAGCGCCATGCGCCGCGCACCGTACCGTCCCGGTCGACCAGGAACGCCGTTCGCTCGGCCACGTCCTGCAGGCCCCGGTGCTCGTGGCCGATGCCGAACGCGCGGACGGCCTCGGCGTTCCAGTCGGAGAGGAGCGGGAAGGTCAGATCGAGCGCCTGCATCCAGGCGACGTGCGACCACGGCGAGTCGCGCGAGACGCCCATCGCCCGGATCCCCGCCTCCTCGACCTCCATGCTCCTGTCACGCAGGAGCTCCATCTCGTTCGTTCAGGTGGAGGACCAATCGAAGAGGTAGAAGAGGAGCAGGAGCGGCCGCTCCGCCGCCGCCTCGCGCAGTGAGATCTGCTCCTGCGGAGAGACCCACAGGCGCAGGTCCGGGACCTTGTCGCCGACGGCCAGCATCGCGCGAGCTTACGGGAGCGCGAGCGCGACGTCGCGCGCTGCGGGCGCAACCGGCTCGTCCAGGAGCCTGCGGCCGCGCCAGGCGAACAGCCGGCCGCGCGTGAGCGAGGAAGTGGCGACGAGCCCGCGGTCGACGTCCAGGTTGAACGAGCCCGGCCCGGTGCGGATGATGCGGACGAGCCTGCGCCTGCGCCAGTCGAAGACGCGGATCGTGCCGGCGTTGCCGCTCGTCACGTACGCGTACCGGCCGAAGCGCGCAACGCCGTCGGACGCGTCGAAGCGCACGTGTCCCGGCGGCGGGCCGGCGTAGAGCGTGGCGACCGGCCGACCGGTGCTCGCGCGGAAGACCCGGACGTAAGGGCCGTCGTCGTAGGCGACCCAGACGTAGCGGCCGTCGGGCGTGAAAGCCGCGTCGTGGGCGAGGCCCTGCGGGTCGACGTGGCCGATCAGCCTGGGCCGTGCGGGGATGTGCGTGTCGACGACCGCGATCGACGTCGCGCGCTCGCCGAGGACGACCCAGAGCCGCCGCTGGTCGGGGCTGAACGCCATGTGGTGGGCGCCGTGGCCGA
>DATDMJ010000014.1:0-8533 GCA_036518855.1 Gaiellaceae bacterium
CGAGGGCAGATTACCCACGTGTTACTCACCCGTTCGCCGCTTTCCCCCAGGCCGAAGCCTGGGTTCTCGCTCGACTTGCATGTGTTAAGCGCGCCGCCAGCGTTCGTCCTGAGCCAGGATCAAACTCTCCGTGAAGATTGGTTTGCTCCCGAAGGAGCAAATCGATCACTTCGAGCTTGAGCTCAAAGTTGTCTCACCCCGAAGGGTGTGACGGGTTCTTAAGGCCTCTCGCCCGAGGGCAAGAGGTCTCGGCGTGATCGCACTGCTGAGTTTTCAAAGACCTGCGCCGCGACCGGCGCGTAAAAAAGCCTCCGACTCGCGCCAGAGGCCTTCGCTAGCTCGGATCTCTGTCGTATCCGTCTGCGTCCGAAGGCGCTCCTGGTCGAGTTACAGGGACATTCCTACACGCCGCCCTATCGAGCGGCCCGAGAATGATAGCAACGTCCAGGGGGGTGTCAAGCAGCCCAAATGGGGTGTCAGGCGGCGCGAATCCGCAGAAACTGGCGCTTTCCGGCCTGGATGACCTCTCCCGCGATCGAGGCTGTCTCGACGTCGTACGAGGTCAGCACACGACCGTCGGCCTTCACGCCTCCCTGGTCGATGACCCGCCGCCAGTGGCTGGTCGACTGGCCGAAGTTCTCCGCCAGGAGTGCGGGCAGGTGCACGACCGCCTCGGAGTGCCCGACCTCGGGGACCTCCTCCGGCGCCTGGCCCTCGCGCACGACGCGCGTGAAGTGCTCCTCCGCGCCGGCCACCGCGTCGTCCCCCCACGCGCGACGCACGACGAACCGTGCGAGCTCGAGCTTTGCCTGAAACGGATCGTCGGGCACGTCGTCTCGCTCCATCACGAGGCGGTACCACTGCTCCAGCAGCGAGTCCGGGATCCGCATCGCCTTGCCGAACTGCTGTTCCGGCGCTTCCTTCAGGCCGATGTAGTTCCCGCGCGAGGCGCTCATGCCGGTGCCGTCCCAGCTGTCGAGGTACTCGACCGTGAGCGCGACCTGCGGCTCGAGCCCGTAGGCCTCCATAACCTCGCGGCCCATCAGGAGGTTGTAGAGCTGGTCGGTGCCGCCGAGCTCGACATCGGCTTCGACCGCGACGGAGTCGTAGGCCTGCATCAGCGGATAGAGGAGCTCCGAGACCGAGATCGGCTCCTTCGCGGCGAAGCGCTTCGCGAAGTCGTCGCGCTCGAGCATCCGGGCAACGGTGGTCGTCCTCGTCAGGCGCAGGACCTCGGCGAAGTCGAGCTTGCCGAGCCACTCGCTGTTGAAGCGCAGCTCGGTGCGCTCCGGGTCGATGATCGTCGACGCGTGCTCGAAGTAGCGCTGCGCGTTCGCGTCGATCACCGTGGGATCGATCATGGGGCGCTCGCTCTTCCGGCCCGACGGGTCGCCGATCCGCGTGGTGTAGTCGCCGACGATCAGCACGCCCGTGTGCCCCTCGTCCTCGAAGGCGCGCATGCGCCGCAGCGGGACGCCGTTGCCGAGGGTGACGTCGGGTGCCGTGACGTCGATCCCGAGCTTCACCCTCAGCGGCCGGCCGAGGGCGAGCTTCTGCTCGAGGCCTCCCTCGGGAAGCACGTGCACCGCGTTACGAGTTAGCTCAGGAAGGGGCATTCGCGGCGCAACTCTACCGTTACAATCTGCCGCTTCTCGTGCCGCGTTCCGCCCTCAAGTCGGCGCCCCGCAAGCCGCGGCGCAGGATCAGAAAGCTGCGCCTGTTCGGCCTCCTCCTGATCCTCTTCCTCCTCGGCTCGCTTTCGTTTGCGTTCGGGCTCGTGACCGCGGTGGCCAGCCAGGTTCCCGAGCTCGACCCCGCGAGGCTGCAGAAGCAGGAGGTGGACGGCTACATCTACGCGGGCGTTCCGAGCCGGCGCGTCCTGGCCGTGCTGCGCGGGTCGGAGAGCCGCATCATCGTCCCGTCCGACAAGATCGACGAGCGCATGAAACAGGCGATCGTCGCCGTCGAGGACAAGCGCTTCTATGAGCACCGCGGCGTCGACATCCACGGGATCATGCGGGCAATCTGGCAGGACGTCCGCAACGAGAAGGTCGTCGAGGGCGGCTCGACGATCACCCAGCAGTTCGTCAAGAACACGTACCTGCACGGAGAGCGCTCGATCGGGCGCAAGCTCAAGGAGGCCGCGCTCGCCTGGCAGCTCGAGCAGCGGTGGTCGAAGGACAAGATCCTGACCGCGTACCTGAACACGATCTACTTCGGGAACGGCGCCTACGGGATCCAGCAGGCCTGCCTCACCTACTTCCACCACGGCGCCGACCACATGAACTGGGCGGAGGCTGCGCTCCTCGCCGGCATCCCATCCGACCCGAACCTCAACGACCCGGTCACGAACCCGCAGGCGGCGCGCGAGCGGCGCGGGATCGTGCTGCGCGACCTCTTCGAGCAAGGGGACATCACGCGCGACGAGTTCACGAAGGCGAACGAGCGACCGCTGCCGAAGCCCGCTGACGTTCACCTCTCCGGGAAGCAGGGCCCGGCGCCGTACTTCACCAACTACGTCAAGCAGCAGCTGATCGACCGCTACGGCTCGGGCCGCGTCTTCGGGGGCGGGCTGCGCGCCTACACGACGATCGACCTCAACGTCCAGCACATGGCGCGGAAGGCGATCTCGAAGTGGCTGACCAACCCGAGAGGGCCATCGGCTGCGCTGGTCGCGGTCGATCCGCGCACCGGCAAGGTGCTCGCGATGATCGGCGGCAACAGCTATCTCAAGAGCCAGTTCAACCTCGCGGTCCAGGGCGAGCGGCAGCCCGGGTCGTCGTTCAAGCCGTTCGTGCTCGCGACCGCGCTCAAGCAGGGCATCTCGCCCTCCTCGCAGTTCGAGTCAGGCCCGGTCGCGATCCCGCTCGGCGACAAGGTCTGGTACGTCCACAACTACGAGAACTCCGACCTCGGGCGGATCAACCTCGCGACGGCGACCGAGTACTCGGACAACACGGTCTACGCGCAGCTGACGCAGCTCGTCGGGCCCTCGGCAGTCGTGCAGACGGCGAAGAGCCTCGGGATCACGAGCCCGCTGAAGAGCTACTTCGCGATCGGCCTCGGCGCCGAGGCGGTCAATCCGCTGGAGATGGCGCGCGCCTTCTCGGCGTTCGCGGACGGCGGCAAGCGGATCGACGGAGCGGCCTTCGGGAACCACCCTCGCGCGGTCACCATGGTGCGGAACCAGACCGGGAAGATCGTCGACGACAACTTGCCCCGTCCGCGTCCCGTGCTCACGGCCGACACCGCGCATCTCGTCACATCGTTGCTCGAGAACGTCGTGCGCGGAGGCACCGGTAAACTCGCCCAGCTCCCGGGCGGG
The DNA here is from genome assembly GCA_036518855.1 of Gaiellaceae bacterium. GTDB lineage: Bacteria > Actinomycetota > Thermoleophilia > Gaiellales > Gaiellaceae > AC-32. The sequence continues at coordinate 3,326 of DATDMJ010000014.1, forward strand.
CGGCCCGTGGCGGGCAAGACCGGCACGACCGAGAACTACGGCGACGCCTGGTTCGTCGGCTACACGCCGCAGCTCGTGGCTGCCGTCTGGGTCGGGTACCCGAACACGCTGCACCCGATGCTGACCGACTTCCAGGGCGGGCCCGTCGCGGGCGGGACGTACCCGGCGCTGATCTGGAAGGCCTTCATGCAGCAGGCGCTGCCGTATCTCCACGACACTCCTGCGAGCTTCCCCGCGCCCACCGTGCCCTACTCCGTGTCGCGGGACGTCGTCTACCGCAACGGCCAGGTCGAGCTGGACAACGGGAACTGCCACAGCCCGAAAGCGCTTCTGTACTTCGCCGGCCGCGGGCCCGCGCGCACGGCCGACTGCAAGGTGAACGAGGTCGACGTCCCGCAGGTCGTGGGCGACACGGTCGCCGAGGCCAACGCGCGGCTGGCCTCGATGCCGCTTCGCTCGGAGTACGTCTACCAACCGGCCAAGCCGCGGCAGCCGCTCGGCGTCGTGCTTCGGCAGTACCCGGCGAGGGGGACGCTCTCGTCCTACCAGAAGGTGACGCTGGTGCTGCCGAAGGCGCTGCACGGGATCGTCCCGAAGGTCGTCGGGCTGAAGTTCGCGCGCGCCAAGGCACGGCTCGCGCGGTTCCATCTGAAGTGGAAGGTGGACGGGGATCCTCCCGGCTCGGCGCTCGTCACGTGGCAGAGCCCACGCGGGCAGACCGCGGCCACGAAGGGACTCGTGGTCAGGCTGGCCGTAAAGGGCGGCTGAGGAAGCGCGAGCCCGCCTCCGCGTAGCGCCACGGGAGCTCCGCGGCGCGCGTGATTCCGATCCGGGGGCCCGCGGCGACTTCGACGTCCGCTCCACGCGGGCGGAGCTCGAATGGCGGCCGGTCGAGCGGGAGGCCGTCGTGGTCACGCGTGACGGCCAGTGCCTGGCAGAGCTTCCCCGGGCCCGAGCAGAGCAGGCGCGGGTCCTCGACGCCTCGTCGCTTGCGCATCTCGTCGAGTCCGTAGGTGGGCTCGAGCGCACGGATCAGCACGGCGTTCGCGATGCCCTCCTCCTCGCAGACGAGGTTGAGGCACCAGTGAACGCCGTACGAACGGTAGACGTAGGCGTGGCCGGGCGGACCGAACATGGCGGCGTTGCGCTTGGTGGGTCCGCGGTAACCATGGCTTGCCGGGTCTTCCTGGTCGTAGGCCTCGGCCTCGACGATCCGGCCGCCGATGCCGTCGACCAGCAGCGTCACGCCGATCAGCTCGGGAGCGACCTCGTGGACGCTGCGGGCGAAGAAGTCACTCCCGACGGCGCGCGTCGTAGTGGATGAACGCCGGGGCGGCAAAGGCGATCAGGACGGTACCCGCCATGCAGGCGAGGCCGCCCGAGACGATCGAGAAGCGCAGGCTGGTCAGCTCGGCGAGGACCCCGGCCTCGACGTTGCCGATCGCCGGCGTCGCGGCCACCTGCGCGAACTCGATCCCCGAGGCCCGGCCGCGCAGCTCGTCCGGGGTGACGGTCCAGAGGATCGTGCCGCGCAGGACGGCGCTGACGTTGTCGGCGGCACCGGCGGCGGCGAGCAGGAGCAACGCGAGCCAGAGCGAGGTCGCGAAGCCGAACGCGGCGATTGCCGCGCCCCAGAGCCCCGCCGCGATGGCGATCACCAACCCCTGGCGGCGGACGCGCGTCATCCAGCCGGAGAGAATCGACGAGACGAAGGCGCCCGCGTACGGCGCCGCGTACAGGAGCCCGAGCACGCCCACGCCCGCGTGGAAGCGATGCACCTGGAGCGCCGGGAAGAGCGCGCGCGGCATCCCGAACACCATCGCGTTCGAATCGACGAGGAACATGCCGAGCAGCACCTGCTTCTGCATCACGAAGCGGAAGCCCTCGGCGATCGTGCGCAGGCTCGGGCGCTCCGCGTCACGAGCGGCCGGCAGGGGCGGCAGGCGCCAGACCGACCACAGCGACGCGATGAACGTCCCGGCATCCAGGAGGTAGGCCCCTTTCAGCGAGAGCGCGGCGATGATCAGGCCGCCGAGCGCCGGTCCGCCGACGTTCGTGAAGCTTCCGTAGATGTTCTCGATCGCGTTCGCGGTCGCCAGCTCGTTCGGCTGAACGAGACGCGGGATGACCGCGCTCATGCCGGGGACGCCGATCGAGAAGAACGACATCGCCAGGGTGACGAGGACGTAGATCGCCCAGACCCGCGGCTGCTCGAGACTCGCATTGAACGCGAAGCCGAGCGCGACCAGCGCCAGCAGGGCCTCCGTCACGAGCAGCAGCCGGCGGCGGTCGACCGCATCGGCAATCGCGCCGCCGACGATCGTCAGCGTCAGGAGCGGGAAGAGCTCGCAGAGTGAGAGCAGCCCGACCTGAAGCGTCGAATGGGTCAGTTGGTAGAGCTGGTACGGAGCGGCGACCGCCGCGATCTCGCTGCCGAAGGTGGAGATCGTCTGACCGACGAAGAGGCGGCGGAAGGCTGGATAGCGTCGGAGCGGCCCGAGGTCGACCGTCAGCCGGCGCAGCAGGCCGGGCTCGCGGATCTCGGAGGGTTCCACTAAGGCATCGCTCGCGATGGCACCGTCAAGCCGCTCGGCCGTCGGAGCTGACCGGTCGATGCGAGCGGCGTCAAGGAGCCGCTGCTAGAAGAGCTTCTCGGCTTCGTCCGGGCGGGCGGTTGCCTCGAGCAGGCGGCGGGCACGGCGGCCGAGATCGGCGAGGTCGACCCGGCCGGTCTGCGACTGCTCGGCCAGGCGCTCGGCGAGGTCGAGCGCGTCGTCCAGGAGCGGCTTGCTGAGAGCGGCGTCCTGCCCCATGTCCGCGAGGATCGTGCGCTCGGTGCGTGAGGCGACGATCGGCTCAGTCACGCCCTCGACCCACACGAGGGTGCGGCGGCCGTGGCCGCGGCGCTCGTCGCGAATCGGCTCGATCGCGTAGATCTTGTCGGCGCGGGCGTACTTGCCGAAGCCGAGGAACACCATTCGATTGCCGTCTGCCATGTCGGGATTATCGCTTGGCCGGCCGATCGCGGCGCCGCGTTTGCCGAGCCGACCCGGTGTTCACGCGCGCGCGGGAACCTGGTTCCCCCACCCAAGGGTGGGGATGAATCGACCCGCCGCCCTCGCGGGTCGACGCTACCGAAGACACCGATGACGGTCTGTGAAGGCTTCGCGCCGGTTCTGCGCCAACCCGTCCCCAGGCCGCGCGAGCTACAGCGCGGCGCGAAGCGTCTCGACCACGAGCTCCTGGTCTTCCGCCTCGAGTTGCGGGAAGAAGGGCAGCGCCAGCGTCCTGGACGCGACCTCCTCCGCCACCGGGCAGAGGCCCTTCGCGAACCCGTACGCCTCCCTCATGTACGGCTGTAGATGCACGCACGGCACGTAGTCCGCCGTCCCGATCCCGGCTGCACGTAGCTCGGCCATCACGCGGTCGCGATCGGATCCGGATGGGAGCATCACCACGTAGACGAACCACGACCGGCGGTGGTCGGCGTCGTCCGCGCACAGCGGCTCGATCTCGACTCGCTCGAGCAGCTCGCCGTACCGCGCGGCGACCTCAGCCCGCCGGGCCAGGAGCAAGTCGAGCTTCTCGAGCTGCGCGATCCCGATTGCGGCCTGCACGTCGGTCCACCGGTAGTTCCACCCGACGCGCACGTGATGGAACCAGCCACCGCCCTCGTAGTCACGGCCCTGGTTGCGCAGGCTCCGAACCAGCTGCCAGACCTCCTCCGAGTGCGTGAACACGACCCCGCCCTCGCCCGTCGCCACCTGCTTGTTGGGATAGAAGCCGAACACGCCGGACGGCCCATGGGAGCCGATCGGCCGCCCCTTGTACTCCGCACCAAGCGCCTCGGCTGCGTCTTCGATGAGCGTCAGACCGTGCCGGTCGCACACGGCTCGGATCTCGTCGAGCTCGCACGGATACCCGAACATGTCCACCGCGACCACGGCCTTCGTTCGCTCCGTGATCGCTGCGTCGAGCGCCGTCGGATCCATGTTCAGCGTCCGGCGATCGACGTCGACGAACACCGGCGTCGCTCCGCCGAAGATGAAGCAGTTCGCACTCGACGCGAACGAGATGGGCGACGTGATCGCCTCGTCGCCGGGCCCGAGACCGGCGATGTGGCTGAGCAGATGCAGCCCGGCGGTGCCGCTCGAGACTGCGGCGACGTACGGCGCGCCGATCCGCTCCGCGACCATCTCCTCGAAGCGGTCGATCGTCGGCCCGAGCGAGAGCCGGCCCGAGCGCAGCACCTCGAGGACGAGCTCTTCCTCCCGCTCGTCGAGGAACGGCCGCGCCAGCGGAATTTCCCGCAGCCCGGTGCTGCTCAAGCCTCGGCCGGCGCGGGTGCGGCGTACTCGAGCCACTGGGCCCAGCGCTCGCTGCGGCCGCGCGCGGTGTCCAGGTACGCCTCCTGGATCTCGAGCGTGATCGTCCCCACTCCGATCTCGACGTCGTCCACGGCACGCAGAGGCGTCACCTCGGCCGCGGTGCCTGTCATGAAGGCCTCGTCGGCCAGGTACAGGTCGGAGCGGATCAGCGACTTCTCGTTCACCGTGTAGCCGAGGTCCTGCGCGATCTGAATCACGGTGTCGCGCGTGATGCCGGGCAGGATCGACGTCGAGAGGTCGGGCGTGAACAGCTCGCCGTCCTTGACGATGAAGACGTTCTCGCCGGACCCGTCGGCCACGTAGCCCTCGGCGGTCAGCAGGATCGCCTCGTCGTAGCCGGCGCGGTTCGCCTCGGTGACCGCGAGCATCGAGTTGAGGTACACCCCGGTGGCCTTGGCCACATGCGGGATCACGTTCGGCCCGATCCGCTGCCAGCTCGAGATCTTCGCGCGGATGCCGTTCTTCAGGCCTTCTTCGCCGAGGTACGCGCCCCACGGCCAGCTCATGATCACGACGTCGACGGGATTCCCGACCGCCGAGACGCCGAGCTCGCCGTACCCGAAGAACGCGATCGGCCGCAGGTAGCACTCCGGGAGCCCGTTCGCGGCGATCACGTCGTGGCAGGCCTGGCGCAGCTCCTCGACCGAGTAGCCGAGCTCCATGCCCAGCAGGCGGGCGGAGTTGTCGAACCGCTTCATGTGGTCGGTGAGCCGGAAGACCGCGGAGCCCTTCGGCGTCTCGTAGGCTCGAATCCCTTCGAAGACGCCCGAGCCGTAGTGCAGCCCGTGGGCGCCGACGTGGATACGAGCGTCGTTCCAGT
>DATDMJ010000015.1:0-2669 GCA_036518855.1 Gaiellaceae bacterium
GACGATCTTCCTCTCGACCCCAGAGGGCTATGTCGGGTCGCGAAGGCATCGAGAGAGCTGCGAGACCGAGCGGCGGATGCACGAGAACCCGTGGGTGATCGACGGCCTGTGGGTCGAGGTCGCCGACGTCGACGCACACCAGGCCCGGGCTGCGGCGGAAGGCGCGACGATCATCCGAGGGCTCGACGAGCCGGGCATCGGCTACCGCATCTACACCGCGGAGGACCTCGAGGGCCATCGCTGGATGTTCGGCCAGCGGCTCTAGCCCACGGCAGCCAGGACGTCCACGAGCGGGCGCGGCACCTCGTTCCGCTCCATCGCCTCGATGAGGAGTGGCGGATAGCGGAGGTAGCGGCCGCCGTTCTGCAGCCAGCGGCGCAACTGTCGCTCGACCGGGCGCCCGCGCCAGAAGACCTGATTCTGGAAGCTGCGAAACGTGTCGAGCTCCCCCTGCGCGGAGATCACCTCCTGCACCCGATCGACACCGAGCGCGCGGATCAGCTCATCTTCGAGGTCCTTGTCGCAGACGTACGTCGCGTCGCCGAGGACACGGCGGAACCAGCGCTCCTCCCCGGCGTCGCAGAGCCCGGCCACCGGCCGGCCCTCGTACTCCGCGAACGCGCGGCGGACCGCCTGTGCGCCGCCGATCGGAACGATCTCGATTCCGTGCAGGCTCAGGCCGAGCCGCGTGGCCACTGCCTCGAGTGCAAGGCGGTCGGTGATCCCTTCGACGAGGACGACAGCCATGCTCGGAAGCTAGCCTGAGCGCATGGCGACCGGAGGCTATGTCCTGCAGCTCGGCGAGGTGCCGTACCTCGAGGCGTGGGAGTTGCAGCGGTCTCTCGCCGGCGCGGTGTCGCAGGGCGCGATCTCCGACACGGTCATCTTGCTCGAGCATCCGCCGGTCGTCACGCTCGGACGGCGCACCGACGAGAGCGCGGAGCTGCACGTCCCTGAGGGTGCCGCAGTCGAGGTCGTGGAAACGGACCGCGGCGGCAAGTCCACCTTCCACGGCCCGGGCCAGCTCGTTTGCTACCCGATCCTCGACCTCAGGCGTCACGGCCGCGACGTGAAGGAGTACGTCCGCAAGCTCGAAGAGGCGCTGATCGGAACGCTCGCGGCGCTGGACGTCGAAGGGACGCGGCTCGAGGGGCTCACCGGCGTCTGGCTGCAACGGCCGCCGCGCAAGATCGCCTCGATCGGCGTGCACGTCTCACGCTGGGTGACGACGCACGGCTATGCGCTCAACGTCGACCTCGACCCAGCCCCGTTCACGGACTGGATCACGGCCTGCGGGCTCGAGGACGCGATGTTCACGACGATCGCCCGCGAGCTCGACCGGCCGGTGACCGTAGGCGAGGTCCGACCGCACGCGGTCGCCGCTCTCGAAGACGTCTTCGGGCTCGAGCTCGAAGAGCTTCCGGCTGAGGACGGCGCGGGCCTCTGGACCCAGCCGATCCACGCCCAGCTCGCCGGCTAGGGCAGCCAGCCGTCCTGGTACTCGGTCGGCTCCGAGTCGGGAAAGCGTGCGTATGCAACGTCCGCCTCCGTCGTCTCTTCCTCGGCACTCGCACCGTGCTTCATCGCAACTTCGGAATACGGGTACCCGCCCCAGTCCGACCCCGCTTGGTGCTCGCGCGCGCCGATCGCGAGGATTGCGGACGGCCCAGTGCCGGCGCCGACGATCGTGTGCGGGACAGGAACCGGGCAATGGAAGTAGTCCCACTGCCGGAGCGGACGCTCCTCGTCCTCGACGATCAGAAGCGCCTCGCCGGAGAGGACGAAGAATCCCTCCTGGTCGGCCTCCCAGTGGTACATCGACATCGACTGCCCCGGCTCGAGGACGAAGAGGTTGGCGCCCAACGGCTCGTCGTCGTCCTCCACGAGCTCCTTGACGCGCCCGCGCGGACCGCGTTCCCGCCACCTACCTTCGCGCGCATTGAGGACGTACCAGTCCGCCACCGGCGAGATCCTAGGAGCGCAGCCCGTCCAGCACGACGTCGAGATAGAGCCGCCAGTGTCCGGGCGGAGCGGCCATCAGTGCCGCGCGGATGAGCGGCCCGACCTCGGCCGGCTCGAGGTCGCCTCGAAGCGCGCCTGCGCGCTGGGCGCGGGCGATCACCTTCCGGCTGAGCTCGTCGAGCTCGGCGCCGCGAGGCTTCTCCCCGCAATGGACGACACACTTGTGAAGGCCGGGCGTGCTCATCGCGAGCTCCGCGACCTGGCGGACGAAATCGAAGAACGCCTGACCGGGGTCGTCGGAGGAGAGCGCCTCTTCGGCGAAGGCGCACATCTGCGCCACGTGGCGCTCGATGACCGCGTACATGAGGTCGTCCTTGGTCGGGAAACGGCGGAAGACCGTGCCGTGGCCCACGCCGGCCGCATGGGCGATCTCGTCGATGCTGACGTCGGGGCCCGACACGGCGAACGCTTCCGTCGCCGCGTCGAGCACCCGCTCGAGATTGCGCCGCGCGTCAGCGCGCAGCTCGGTCATCAGGCGACCGGAACCGGCTCGCCCTCGGCCGTCGCCTCGATCGCGGCGACGTCCCGCTTGCGCAGGAGAGCCACCAGGACGACGAGGGCCAGGCCGACGAGCACGCCCGCTCCGCCGAACGCGTAGTGGAAGCCGTGCACCTGTTCGGCCGGGGAGCCGCCGCCCGTGTGGCTCG